>JAQYET010000032.1 GCA_028723525.1 Prevotellaceae bacterium | reverse complement strand
CGCACCATAGTAGTACAACCCCGTCTCCTCGTCAAATTCCTTGGCGTTGAAGAGGTAAGGTGTGTTCCAAGAATTGTTGCGTTCCTCTATGAACACCTCACCGAACGGTACATACTCGATGTGCTGCGATACCTCGCCATCGAGACTGGTGATGTAACTACTGCTCCCCAAGTGGTCGGGGTGGTAGTAGAACTGCATCTTCTCGTACTCTTCATTCGGCTTGAAGTTACCATTGGCAGCCCTTGTTCGTGCCATAGCACGGGCTTGTGCTGCTTCGGGCGTACCGTCGTTGCAACAGAAGCCCTGGCCGTTCACATAGTCGTCATTGTCCTTACCATTATAAGGCAGGTCAAACGCCTTGTAGTTATCCTTGATAGCCTGCAAGGTAATACTCGTTCCATGCCTCGGAGGTGGTGATGCCGCTTGCCTGTCCCTCATACTGCTTGTTGGCTGTATAGCGGAGAGGAACAAAGGCGGAAGCACGGTCGCTGCATAGCACAGTCTGTTTGGTGAAGGTGTACTTGTCACCGTTGGCAGTGAGATAGTAGCCGTCATATTCATTATGGGTCTCGGTGTACTTGTTGCCTTCGGCATCTTCCACGGAAGCCCCAAGTTCGTTGCCTTGTGCGTAGTAGGTGGACACGTCGTAGAGTTGGACAGCTTGACGATAGACTGCCGAGTCGCCCTTCTCCGTGTCGATATTCTTGGTGATAACCTTACCGAAGCCGAGGAACTCGCGCTCATGGCGGTCCTTCTGTCCGTCGGAGTAGTCGAACATCGTCTTCATCAACGGACCGTCGTCATGGATACCGTCATCGACGGTCACGGACGACATCACCCACTTACCGCCGGGCAGCCCGTAGGTAGGCGTACTGTGCTTATAGTCAAGCGTAAAAGTTCCGCCGAGGGAGTTGGTGACGCTCCTGAGCATGTTCGTCCTGCCGATGGCAGAGCGAATTACCTTCAGCTCGCTTTCCTTCTCGGACTCCACGATGTCAAGATAGCCGTCGCCGTCCACATCCTGCAAAGAATAGGTCGGGCGGTTGATGCTATGACTGAGTGATGCCCCTGGGTTAGTGGCAATCTTGACGTTTACAACCGGGATTGTAACAGGTATGGTAAAGGAGGTATTGACGGATTCTGAGGTAGAAGAAGCATTTGACAATGATTTTGCGCTTTTCCACACCATAGGTTCGTCAAATGATGAGCCATTGTTGAAAGCCACGCGCACGGTGTAGTCCTCCAGCAAGCCGTCACCATCTATCCAAACCCTATCAGGCAAGCCGTCACCATTCAGGTCGGTAAGGTTATACTTTTCTTTGTTTTCTGAAGTCGTAAGCCCGACACCACCAGAATAACTGCCACTGCCGATACTGAAACCTGCTCCAGCACTGAACGTAGCGGCCTTACCACCCTGTATCCTGTCAAAATCCCATTTGACGGGCTCGGAGAATGTATATCCGAAGTTTAGCCTAACATCACCATTCTGATAGACTCTGTCAACCAAGCCATCGCCGTTGATGTCAATAAAGCTCTCCTCGCTCCAATCCTCGTTGTTTGGAGTGCCCAAGGACAAACTGACGCTGGCCTTGCCCTCCAAGGACGATTTTTGGTTGTTGTTGTCACTCTTGGAACTCTTAGCATGTGGTACAGTTATAGAGAATGACGCAACAGGGATACTTCCAAGGCTCCATGTTTGTGATTGGTTGCTACTCTTAATCGTACCAATATCTGTCTTTTCTCCACTGATACCGCCTTGTGTGTTGGTATATTGGATTACCCCCCCAGCAAGGATGTCCGGGTAGCCGTCACCATTGAAGTCCATCATGGTGGATTTGGTGGTACTGCTTCCTGTGGCATTGTTGACTGTGAGCATACTTGCACCTGTCTGTATGACAGTGCTTGTGCTGGTAGTCTTTTGTGTGATGGCAGACGCACCTGTTCCCCGTAGGCAGTCTCCACTTACAACATAGTCACCAGTCATATCGCCAAAGAGATTGCCAAGGACTACATCCTGCTCCGTCAATCGGGCGGTTCCTGCTTCTGTTGCCGTAAGGTAGATTTCTGTTCTCTGACCTGTCCAGCGTGCTAAGGTGTTCAAGTCCGTCCCCAAGGGTGTAAATACCATCTTCATGGGGTCAAGTTGTTCTTCTTTGTTCTCAGGAAGTTTCAGCAGACTTTCATCTATGGGCTTGGCAAAGCGTCCGTCCGCAGCATTGTAGACGAAACCGCCCCAACCACGATAAAGGTCGCCAAAACCCTTGTTCTGCATCTTGGCATAGAAACCGGCATTCACCGCAGTTGCGGCAGGAGAAGATGATTGTGTCACATTTACCGTCGACAACGTTGCATTGATACCATCCAATGTTTCTGAACAGAAGAACTCGAACCAAAGTTTTTCAGACGGTGCGGAAGCAATCTGCATCGGCTCACCAACTACCAAGCCATTAACTATGGAATATTCTTTCTTGGCAATAAGTGAGGTGGCCGTCTTAGCAGTAAGTGTTGCCTTGCCGCTTACGTTGTTAGAGGATAGTTGCACGGAAGGTGCTGCCGTCAGGCTTGTTCCTTGTGTAGAAGCATAGGCAGTCGGCAAGCTCTTTGTGTCAGAGTAAGTGCTGTATCGTACACCCAGATTCACATTGACTGGTGAGCCTACGGAGTCACGATAAGTGGCGATGGGCTTCCACGACAGCGATGCCCAATCCACATTGGAAGATGCAACCACCTCGCAAGAAAGGTTGTCAAAGCCGTCTGCCACTTGATAAGAGGCTGTTATATCTCCATCAAAAGTTTCTTCGGGGGCAAAAGTACGCTCGAATACGGTACGTTTCCCATAGTTGGGGTTATCGTTCCCCTGCTCATCCGTCTTGTCATTGGCTGCCACGATGCGGACAGTCAACTCATCCGTTGTAGATGGCTTGAAGAATTTACCGGAGAATGTTATATCTTTGGCATTAACGCCTATTTCACCCTCGTTGGTATAAACAGCACCCTCGGTAGCCTTGTATACATTAGATGTGTAACCATTGGGCTGTGCTTCTGATGCCTGCCCTTGGTAGCTTACTACGGGGGACCAGGTGACATTATCGAACGCACCATTGCTCGTTTCTGTATTACCGGACTGCACGCGGAAATAAATCTTATCCCCTTTTTGAACACTGATATTGGAGGCGGTGGCAGGATAGCTGGTTTCATCACCTTTAGCTATCATTTTCTGCCACAATTCTGTGCTGCCTTTTTGAATGGCTACGCGCACGCCGTCTGCTTTGTCGTATTCAGACGAATCATAGTCGCCAGTTGGCTTCAACAGGCTCACCTCTCCGGAAATGTTTACCACACCGGTTAAAGGAGCTTGCCAGACACGTACCATATCTTCCATCGGAGAGTTGGCAATGGCTTCGGCTTGTTCTTCAGGTGTGACATTACCAACAGAAGTATCTAACTTGCTGTTGTCGTATATGATGGGACTTGGGGTATCGGCACTGCTCAGAGTAAAGGTCGGTACGGCGTTACCCGAAGCATCAAACTCAATATGATTAAAATATACCTTGCCATCAGATACAAGGTCTACCAATCCGTCACCGTTAATGTCGGAGAAGTAAACGGTGGTTTTGGACGAGGTCTTGGAGAGGTCCGTACCAATGGTGGCTACGATTTTCTGCCATCCGGCCTTTACATCAGCTCCTCCAGAGTATGAATTGCTGCTCGACTTGGAGAAATTACTGATACCGCGGACTCGGATAGGCTCGCCGTAGATTACCGTTCCATCATCGGAACGTAGTTGCGGTCTGTAATAGATTCCCCCATCTTTCTTATATACCTTGTCTGGTGCTCCGTCACCATTGATGTCAGCAAAGGTGGAAAGTCCACTTGACTTGTCGTTTGAGTAGCTGAAAGACGCTCCTACTGTGTTACTTGTCGTTGCACTTCCATCGCCAAGACCTACACCTGCATAGAATGAGCCTCCGATAGACGAACTCAAGGAACCTCCCAATGCCGTTGGCTTGTCACTGAATCGTCCACCTACAACTGTAATAGGATTAAGGAATCCTGCATCCAGCCCGTCGTTATGTGTATTCCATGTCTCCTGACTGTCCTTGAACGGCACATAGCCCTTGTCGGACTGCACATCGTCATAATAGCCAAAGTTTTGGAAGGACACCTCCTGCCCCTTGTCGTCCAGCTGCCTTACTCCCGTAAGCACGTCCTTGTAGAACGCACCTTCGCCGTATGTAAAGGCATAGCTACGGAGCTTACTTCCTTGGAAGTTCACCGTCACCTTCTCCAATAGACGATTAGAAGAAGTCAAAAATCCGTACCGCGCATTGTTGCTTTTGAGTCGTTTGAGTTTGCTGCCCTCGAAAAGCACCATCGTATGGGGCGCCTGTCCACTGT
>JAQYET010000031.1 GCA_028723525.1 Prevotellaceae bacterium | reverse complement strand
AAGGCTTTGCCCGGCCTGGATCCTGCCCTCGAGCTTCCCTTAGAGATCTTGCTAGAGGACCGCCAGCGCTTTTTCTGGCAATTAGACCCAGCTGTTTTGGACAAGATAGGGCGCCAACTTTCTGGAGGCCTTTATATCCATGCGGATGCGCCTCCCCTGGGCAAATGGAGCTTAGAGTGGGAACCCTTCTCGCAACTTTTTCAGTCGGCGGGCCTGGAAACCTGTACCCTGTCTTCCTCTGGCCACGCCCGCACCCTGGAGCTGCAAGCCCTAGTGGATGCCATTGGGCCCGGCCTACTCTGCCCTGTGCACAGCTCCGCACCCGATCGCTTGGTCAATAAAGCTGGCGGTCGTCTCTTGCCTGAGAAGGGGCAAAGCCTCAGGAAAAATCCAAGAGGGGTTTGGACTTTAACCTAACCTAAACTTAACCGTCTTCCTGAGCGGGCGCACAAATTGCAAATAGTGGGTGGCCGGGGGCTAAGGATTTCGGATTTTCGGATTCTCCGGCAAATTTGCAGAAAATGGGTGGGCCGCCCTGCAAGTTTTCAAGTAGTGGGTGGGAACTTAGGCATTTTTGCAGGTTATGGGTGAAAGGAACTCCTAGGACCCTTCCACTAATTGCAAAATAGTCTGAAAATCCAGAAAGTAGGAAATATTAAAGCCTTTCCATTATCCCGCTAAGAACCCAGTGCGTACGTGTTCGTAGTAGTTTAACTTGACAAATGATTCGCATTGAGTAGACAATGTTAGTATATTCTCAAATTGAGAATAGAATTGCAAAAAATTAGGTGCGGATTATGGACTTTTCAAAGCGTGAGCTTGCAGTCATGGAAATACTCTGGGATGGTAGTTGCCTAGATGAGCATGGTGAAATTACTGCAAAAGAATTAGCAGAGATCCTTGGGGAGAAGTTTAGTTGGCCTAAAAGCTCTACCTATACTTATTTAGCAAGATTACGTGACAAGGGCGCGATTAGCCGACGATATCCACAATATACCCTGAAACCTATTATCAGTCGCGAAAATGCTAAAGCAAGCTTTCAAACAGAAGCCTTGCATAATCTGTTTCAGGGCTCAGTTGTGAATTTATTTTCAGCGTTTGTGAAGGAAAAGAGAGTAAGTCCAGAAGAATTAGCAGAGATTAAAGCCATTATTCAAGAGTTGGAAGACCCAGAGTAATAAGTCAGAGTGTAAGGAGCTCATGTCATGATGCTACTGCCAGTAACTATTATGGATAAAACCTTAAGGCCTTGATCCTGCTGGCGCTGGTACTTTTGTTGCGTAAGTTCTTCAATACAAAAGCGGGCAAGCAGGCCAGCTGTCTGCTCTGGGGCCTGCTTTTTCTTTACCTGCTTTGCCCCTATGCTGTCACTATTAAGAGAGACCCTGCTCAACTAAGTGGCATAACGGCAATCATATTTAATGCCGCCTTGCAGATAGAGCACTATACTCGCCAGTCTGCCCTGTTGATTGCTAGTGTTATTGCTAAACCTCAGCGCTTCATTGTAGCTATCTTACTTGTCCTCTATATTGTCTATAAATCGATTAAGACGCATCTGGCCCTAAAAGAGTGCATGCTTTGGGCCCTGATACACGTATCCAAAATTGTCTAGAGATGTTTAATTTTAGGAGAAAAATAACCATTCTAATCAGTCCCAAGGCGCAAACGCCCTTAACGTATGGCTTTTTCCGACCTAAAGTCCTGCTCACTCCGGCAATCCTCGCTGATGATGAGCTCCTTTATTATGCCTTAATCCATGAACTGGCCCATATACAGCTGGGAGATGTTCTCTGGAACCACTTGCGCTATTTTATAGCCTGCTTTTTCTGGCATAATCCCCTCATTTGGTTAGCCCTCAAGTATATGGAAGAGGATTTAGAAATTCGCTGTGACAAGCTTGTCCTGCAGAAGGTAGGAGATACACCCGACCAGCGCAGGACCTATTGTCAATCACTGCTGAAGTTGGTGGAACAACAGCAGCTTGAACCAAGGATTGGTGTCTCCGCGCGACTCCATCCAACTCTGGAAAGGATGAAAATTATGAAAAATTGGCAACCGAACATGGTGGGGGTCATTGTCTTAGCGCTTACTATGTGTTTTTCCTTTAGCGCCTTTGTTATCGCCAAAGCGCCCATTCCTAATCAAGTGATTTCATCAGTGCCGCCTGAGGTAGATGAAGACATCAAGAGTGATCAAGTACAAATTCTGAGCGAAGCAGCCTATGCTGAACTCGTGCGCAATCATATTGACATGAACGCCGCAAATATTTCCGATACAGCGACACTAGCGGCTTATGACCATAAGCAATATAACTTTGATATGTCATCTCTGACGGGCGAAAATCATTCAGGATTTACTATTAATATAAGCAATCTGGCATCATCAGGGAATGTTGAGTACACTATTGTTATCTACGAAGGCAGACAAAAAATTTATGATGCTCCGTTTACCAAAGCTACAACCCTGAAAGTCAAGGCTGATCCTCATAGCTCTTACAAAGTCATAATTCTTAATAGATCGGCTAGCAATAGCAGCCTGACTTACACAATTAAAATTAACAGTTATAACTAAATTTGCCATATGATTTTTCAGCATTTTTAGTATGTATAACTTCAAATTTCAGATAAAAAAGTGAAGAAGTGAGCAAAGCTAAAGCTCCATAATAATTAATACGAGAGGAGAATATCATGAAAAGAGTATCTGCAATTTTACTGGCCTTGTGCCTATTGTTAGTTGTCAATTCTCAAGCCGTGTTTGCCGGGTCTTCAAGTACTGAACATAATCAGTATGTGATTTCGGTGTCGTGTAGTACTTCGAGTTCATCTCACCAAATTTCTGAGCGTGGAACTTCAAGTTGGCCTTTTGGGCGTGCAAGCGTGACAGTTTCAAGATATGGTGTTATACAAGTGAAAGATGTGAGTGGTAGCTCATCTAGTTCAACCTGGTCTGCTTACTATACAGCCACCAATAGAAAGCGAGGTCCTTATGTGTAGATATAAATGTGTTGTGCTTGTT
>JAQYET010000030.1 GCA_028723525.1 Prevotellaceae bacterium | reverse complement strand
ATTTATGAAATTACAAATAGGCTTTAAGCGCATATCAATTTTTATGTTTCTTCTTTTAGGAGCTATAACAGCATCAGGACAAGGACTAACGCAATCCAATCCGCTTGAATACGCAGCTATTGCTGGAGGTGAGGAACGTCTTGCCAGTCAGATAAAGAAACAGTCAAGAGCTATGGCAGCCCTTGCCATAGAGCAGGCAGCCATGACACGTGCCAATACCAAGATGAAAGAATGGGAAAGTAAATACAATTCTTATTTGAAGACTGTGTCAGGTTATGCTTCAGCCATAAAAGCCGCCACTACGCTCTATGCGGATGGATTACAGACGCTTACCGCACTATGGGAAGTCCACACAGCTTGCAGAATCAATCCGCAAGGTATAGCTGCTTCTGTGTCGATGAATAATCTCTATATGGAAACGGCAGCGGAGTTTATCCGTACATACAGGATTTTGAAAAACATACTTGCCAAGGGAGGAGAAGGCAACATGCTCAACGGAGCAGAAAGGACACAGCTCGTGTGGAACTTGAATGATAATTTAGAGCGGTTGAACAGAAAGCTCCGTAAGCTGTCGGTGAGTATAACCGTACACTCTTTTGATGACGTGTGGAACAGAGCAATTAGCGGAAAAATCAACAAGAGCAATAAAATGTTGGCCGAAGATTCATCCAAGCGAATGCGCAGAGCCATCAGCAATGTTGCTAAATTCTATAAATACAGACAAACACATAAGCCATGGGGACAATAAAGAGCGTTTATTTCAAGTTCATTGGCATCGTTGTAGCTATTCTTTTTACACCAAGCCTATTTGCGCAGAGTGGCCCTGATCCTGTCAGGGCGACAATGTTTTATAATTATGCCAAACAAGCGAAAAAGGCTTTAATGGCACAGGATGCCTTGTTGTGTGCGAACCTCACGGGGCATAAATATCTGAACGAAGAAGTTGCTGCTACAACAAACTTCCAACGACAGTTCAATAATTATTTGAACCAGTTTGATGACATCCTGACTGTGGCTGCTAACATCTATGGTATTTACATGGAGGTGGATGAAGCACGGAAGAATCTCAAGGTTGTCCAAGGGATAGTCGTGCGACAGCCTGCTAACGTTTTGGCGGTTGCCCTATCAAGGTCAAAGAATAAAATTTACACCGATCTTATTGAAGAAGGATTGAAACTCGCAGCCGATGTCAAGCAGGTCCTTCCACTGAAGAAGAACAAGGACAAAAATGCAAAGATGACACAATTCGAACGGCTCAAAGTGATGGATAACATACGTGTGAATTTGCGGACACTCAACCGGAAGCTCCGAACATTAAGCCGTTTGGTTCATTACACTACAATAATGGACTCATGGTACGACCTAAAAGGTACAGGAAAGGAATACCAGCCACGTAAAATGGCAGCTGTAACAAAGGACTGCCTACAGACTTGGAAGAAACATGCAAAAAGCGTAAAATATTAAAAACAATGGAAGAAAGCAAAGAAATACAAGGCACATATAGTATTTTCAGGACAGCCATATACGTATCGCTCCTTTTAGAGTTCTTCATGTATGCCATGGATCCTATCGCCCTACATGGATTAGGTGGAATCGTCAACACTTTCCATCACCGACTTGGTGTATTATCCATGTATCAGTTCCTGCCATATTCGAAGATGGTTACGCTCATGTTGGTAATCATCACTTGCATAGGTACCAAGAACAAGAAGCAAATAGAGTTCGATGCTCGAAAAATGGTATTCTACCCCCTTGCCTTCGGGCTTATCCTTGTAGCGGCATCGGTATTTGTCTATAACTTCGACTGGCACGTCAGGTTATGGATTTTGAAATCCAACATGTGGATCTATATCGTTCTATCTGTCGTAGGAACGGTACTCGTCCATGTTGCTCTTGACAACGTGTCGAAATATTTCAGGGACGGTATGCTCAAGGATCGGTTCAATTTTGAGAACGAAAGTTTTGAACAGACAACGAACCTTGTAGAAAACAAGTATTCCGTCAACATTCCCATGCGTTACTATTATAAGGGAAAGTTCAGGAAAGGATGGATAAACATTGTCAATCCATTCCGTGGTACATGGGTTGTCGGCACTCCTGGTTCTGGTAAAACATTCTCTGTCATCGAACCGTACATCCGTCAACATTCGGAAAAAGGCTTTGCGATGGTGGTCTACGACTATAAATTCCCAACGCTTGCAACAAAACTCTATTACCATTATAGAAAGAACCAAATACAAGGAAACCTACCCAAGGATTGCAACTTCAACATCATCAACTTTGTCAATATAGAATATAGCGCACGTGTCAATCCTATTCAGCAGAAATACATAACAAATTTGGCAGCTGCACAAGAAACAGCGGAGACACTGATAGAGTCACTTCAAAAAGGACAGAAAGGATCTGGAGGTGGTTCCGACCAATTCTTTCAGACCTCCGCAACCAACTTTCTTGCAGCCTGTATTTTCTTTTTTGTAAACTACAATAAAAAGCCTTTCGATGAGAATGGAAATGAACTTTTCCCAGAGTATGTTAAGGATAAGGAAAATCCTCATAAGCGTTTGACAGGTAGAGTCTTCCGTGACAAAGAACATATAGGCAACAAGGAATACCAAGTGCAGCCATCCTATTGGAAGGGGCAGTATTCTGACATGCCACACGTTCTCTCATTTCTAAACCACTCCTATGATGAGATCTTTGAAGTGTTGACAACCGACCCCGAAGTTTATCCTCTACTGGGTCCTTTCATGACAGCCTTTGAAAATGGAGCCATGGAACAGCTCGAAGGTATGATAGGAACGCTACGTGTACAAACTTCTCGTTTGGCTACCAAAGAGTCATACTGGGTGTTCAGTGGGGATGACTTCGACCTGAAGGTATCTGATCCACGGCACCCGAGTTATCTGCTCATTGCCAACGATCCTGAAATGGAAAGCATTATCGGTGCATTGAACGCCTTGATTCTGAACCGTCTTGTTACCCGTGTCAACAGCGGTATGGGAAAGAATGTCCCGGTAAGCATCATCGTTGATGAGCTGCCGACTCTATATTTCCATAAGATAGACCGTCTGATAGGAACAGCCAGAAGCAACAAGGTCGCCGTCACGTTAGGCTTTCAGGAACTTCCACAGCTCGAGGCAGATTATGGCAAGGTGGGAAAGGATAAGATTATAACCACCGTTGGTAATGTTGTTTCCGGTTCTGCTCGAGCAAAAGAGACGCTCGATTGGCTGTCAGGCGATATTTTCGGCAAGGTAGTACAGCTCAAAAAGGGCATTACCATTGACAGGGACAGAACATCCATCAATCTCAATGAGAACATGGACAGCCTTGTTCCCGCCTCTAAAATCAGTGACATGGCGTCAGGGTGGCTGTGTGGCCAGACCGCTCGTGATTTTGTCGTCACGAAAACTGGCAGGCGGGACTCTATGGATATTCAAACTGCCGAAGAATTCAAGACAACCAAGTTCTTTTGTAAGACCTCTTTTGACATGGAGCAGATTAAGGCTGAAGAAAAAGATTATGTAAATTATCCTATTCCGAAGTTCTATCACTTCGATTCTGAAGACTCAAAGGAACGCATCCTATATGCCAACTTTGAGCAGATTAAGGCAGAAGTAAAAAAGATGATAAAGAATATCCAGACGGAGTTCAAAAAGGAGGGAGGCTCTCAAGCGACACATAAAAAGAGTAACAGAACACCTCCCAAACAATGATGGTTTCTTTCTTTTCCAACAGAATGATTAAGGGTCACTTGGATGATAAAGTCCTAAATGACCCTTAATTAATTTTATCTTCTGAAATGGCGACGGGGTTTCTGTTCTTCTTCCTCTTCCTCTTCTTCCATAGATAACTTGTAATTATCGATTTCCTGCTGAAGATTCTTGGCATGTTCTTTGAACATAAAATCTTGGAACGGCAAACATGAATCTTTCTCTCTTGATTCAACCAAGGCTTCGATGTATTCGGCTTTGTCCTCTTTCAAAACCTTACTGGGAACCAGCCCAAACTCATTCTGAATATGATTCATTATCAACCTCGACATCCTGCCATTACCATCTACCCATGGATGAATCGTCACGAGCTTCAGATGTGCGTCAAAGCTCAACTGGTATTGCTCGTATATATCTGGATTTTTTAATAATTGTTCCCGTCTTTCGTTCATTTCCTCACAGAAATCTTTTAGTCTCTGTGGTACTTTCAGGTGGTTCATATATGATTTTCCACCTGCCCCAGCTGTTACGTTTACCAGTCGCAAATCTCCTTTTGAGGAGTCAAATGTTCCTCCAAGCGTACTGTATGCTGTCCCAGTTCTTCTCATGACTATTGATGATAGCTCTTTTAGCATGTCAATGGAGAAAGGCGTATGTTTCCTTGCCATGTCCATGCTTCTTTCGTAGGCAGCCTTTAGGTCAAGGTTCATGTTTTGCTCTATAATGCTTTTACCTTTGGCAGAAAGACCTTCATCAAAAAGCAGTTGGTTCTCTATCTCGGTCATCGTAGATCCCTCGATAGCCGTTGAATGCGTTATGATAGAATAGAGATAGAATTTTTCATAGTCTATCTGTTCTTGGAAGCCCAAACGCTTATATTCTTCCAGTGTATCTAAAATATCCTGCTTGTTCATTTTAACTGCATATATTTTACTGTTGCCTAATCACACCAGCACCAAATTCCATCAAAATTGTGCAATCCGTCATCCTTAAAAGCCAAATGCACTTCTTCTATGATAAAGGCGGAATCTAAGTCGTTCCAATCTTTCCAATAGAACTTTTGCCCCACTACAGGAATAAAAGGCATATCCTTATCAAAGTAAAGTTGATGAGTTCCCGTTGGATCATATACAAACCTAACATGATACATTTGAGTTTTATTATCGGGTACCCGTTGACTATTCTCATAGTTCTTAACAGTCTCGATAGTCACAAAGTCTTCGTTAACCTTATTCCACAGATGGTCTTTAAGAGTTTTGTAACCTTTTCCTTCTTGCTCTTGGAGAATAGCTTTGAAGTCCAAGACTGCTTGTCTATAAGCATCCACAAAACTTTGTACTTGAGACCATTGAGCATCCTGTTTGGATTGCTCATGTTTGTGCTGTTGATTTGTAAAATTCTTATTATCCATATTACTTCACATTATAAACCCGTTGGCGGAATTAATTTAAGTTGATAAACATGAATAAAAAGTTCCACATATTGTTGATTTTTAGTAACTTATTAGTGTTCAAAACGTTAAGTTCAAACCATCGTATGTACAACCTTTATACAAAATTCGTCAAAATACTTGAGATATGCAAGCAATTCTCTGAAAATCTCGTCAATGAAAATGGTAACATTCTACGCTGTGGTCCTGTTGCTAAGTTTTCGGATTTGGAAGTAGTGGCGTTACCGCTTGACATTTCGTTTTTTACCCGATTTCAACATGTGCATCCCCATAAGGAAACAGCGTTGCCGGAAAGCCATATCATCCTCGTCGGGTTTCTTTCCCCAGCCTCCTTTTGGGGCGGCCCCACCTCCAGCACTCTCCGAAATGGCCGTTGCCTTATCGAGATATCCAAGAAAAAGGGCTGTTGCAACCAACGTCACTTGGCTTGAATTTTCTGCCATCTGTTCGAAGACAGACCCTTCTGAAAGGTTTTCTGTAGCTTTATCGAATGCAGCTCTCTGTTCCTGCGGAAGAGACTCACGATAAGCATTGTCGAGTAGGTCAGCCCCATTGCTGGGGCTTTCCCCTCTAAGAACCGTACGTGATACTTTCGCATCATACGGCTCAAGCAACACACGTAAATGATGTTGATATTCATTCAAGTGTCTCATTTTCTAC
>JAQYET010000029.1 GCA_028723525.1 Prevotellaceae bacterium | reverse complement strand
CTTTGGGCTTGGCTTCCATCAAACCCAAGTTCGGGTCTATGTTTTTACTCAATTTGATACAATTTAACGATTTTCTAAAACATGGATTTAAGGGGGTTCATTTTTGCTTAGGGGTATTCAATTTGGCTACATGGAGTTTAGTTTCTAAGTACCAAACAAAAGCAACTAAAAGCGAGGTGTTACATTAACATTCTATTCACTCATAATTAAATAAAATCATGCAAAATGCCAAGGTGGATTATGGAAATAGAGAATTTACTCCGCACATCGAATTTGAAATTCGATTTTGACTCAATTCAAATAGAACAGGTTAAACATGAAGAAGATAATGATTTTTATGATGTTTGGAAAATTATCAGCGGCGGAAACGCATATATTCTAAAACGCACAGATAAATATGAGCCTGAAATCTACTCCAAATTATTATCTGGATTTGAGAAAAACATTCCAAAACTACATGAAATAATTAACTACAAAAAATAGAGAACGTCCTCATCGCTCAAAGCCAAGCCTGAGCGAGATTCTACAAGTTTCTTTTGGGCATAAAGATGTGCTTCTTTCGCTCAATAATCGTATTTCACTAGACGACAACGGAGGCGTTTAGGACAACCATTACAGCACCAAGGGCTGCTGTTTCTTTTGGGGCAAAAGACAGGCTCAAAAGCCTAACAAACCGCATTGCACCTCATGCATTGTCTGCAAGCCTCTACAGTGCCATTACAGATCTTACAAAGATGATTTTTGTCACACAGCATCACCCTAGCACAGTTATTATCCAGAAACTTTTTGTTGAAAGCACTCCTAAGAGAGGTTTGGGTTCTATTCGCCTTAATCTCTTTCGTAATAATAGAAGGACTACGCATAGGCTCCATAGCGATATAGTAGATGGATTCGCCTTTTCTTAACATTTGTTCAATAGATGATCTTTCTTGTTTCGTTATTCTTTTATAAGACATGTTTTCACCTTATCCTTTCTCATGTCCTACAAAACAAGAAGAGGATACAAAATTTGAAGAACTCAATGCAACACTCTATTTTACGAAGTTATTGCACCTACCCTATGTGCAATGACCTTTTCAATTCAAGTTGCGAACATTCGTGGACTTTATCATTGAACAAATAGATAATTATTGATAAAATATAACCAGTTAAGTGTTCTGCGTATAACTGTGGAGATAATATGTAGGATGAAATTAGAACTTTGAGGTTTCATATATGAAGGTCTTTACAAAGGTTTTAGGTGCAGTGATGGCTTTGGGGGTAACGCTAACACTATTGGGGACATTTATGCATGCTGCTGCTCGAGATTGTACATTTTGGCATGGGATGGATGGTAAATACGGATATGGGTCTACCGAGTCCACCCAAGTTGAGAGTAGTTTGAAAAATGTCATTACGGTATCCTTTTACGATAATAATGAATCCTATAGTAAAACAGCAGCCAGTGGGAACAGTTCGTATTGTATTGTGAAGACTAACTATCTGGGTGGGAAAAAAGGTAGACATAGTTGTACATACTATGTCAATGGTGAATGGGCACATACATCAACCAAGGCTTGGCCTTTTGATTTTTCAGGTGATTGGTGGTAAATAAATTGGTTAAGTCTTACTAAATAGGAAGAGGGAGGAGCCTCCACACCTCCCTAAATGGGGAAACATAACTTATGATTGAACTTAATCATGTGAACGTAGCATACGATAATGGCAGACCCGTTTTAAAAGATGTCACACTTAAAATCTTAGCAAACGAGTTGCTTATCGTGGTAGGGAAAAGCGGTTCAGGAAAGAGTACGCTACTAAAAGTTATGAATGGCCTCCTCCCACCACAGAGCGGTTCCTATTTTTTTCAGGGTGTGGACGTCTATACTCTTTCGGATACAAAGCGCAAACAAGCCTGTACACAAAAAATTGGTTTTGTCTGGCAGGACTATCGACTCATTTCTGAGATTTCAGTAGAGAATAATATTTTGTTGCCCACACTCATTACTGGAGTAAACTGTGATAGCGACTTTCTGTCTCAACTGCTCGATATGCTGGAAATAAAGAAATAT
>JAQYET010000028.1 GCA_028723525.1 Prevotellaceae bacterium | reverse complement strand
CTTCTTTGTTCTCATAGTTTGAGCGTAGGTAGAAGGACACCTTGAAATTTGTTCTCATAATGCATCTTTCTTTTGTGTAGCACTCGGCTGCAAAGTTAATACTTAATACGTTGAAAAAGAAAGAGTTGATGCCGTCAATATGGTATTCAGAATACCGTCACTGCTACATTTTTTGCTGCTGCATTTTTTGTGTAGCAGTATGTGTAGCAGAAATTGACCGAAAGATGACCGTCAAAACATAGGGTTATGCCGTCAGGCAATGGAGGTATATACAAAGAAAAATCGTTGTAAAACCTTGATTTTACAACGATTAGCTAAATTTCGAAGGCTAAAATGACAACCTTTGTGAAGTCCTTTTGAAGCCTATTAGCGGAGAGACCGGGATTCGAACCCGGGAAACGCTTTTGACGTTTACACGCTTTCCAGGCGTGCCTCTTCAGCCACTCGAGCATCTCTCCTTGGCTTTCGTGGTGCAAAATTACTGCTTATCTTTCAAAAATAAGAACATTTGCCGACATTTTTTTTATCCCCCGACCGTTTTTCAGCATATTCCGAAGACGCGCTGCACGTTTTCATTTGTCTGCCGTGCCACTTCTTCTTCACTCACTCCGAGGCTCTCCGCAAGTTTTCTCAGCACATAAACGACATACGCACTCTCGTTGCGCTTGCCACGCATCGGTACGGGAGCCATATACGGACTGTCGGTTTCAAGCACTATCCTTGACAGTGGCACTTCACGCAACACCTCCGGCAAATGGCTTTTCTTGAACGTAAGCACACCGCCAATGCCGAGAACGAAGCCGTCAAACCGCAGCAACTCTTCTGCCTCGCGGCTGTTTCCGGTGAAGCAGTGGAACACTCCTCCGGGGAGTTTGCCGGCATACCTTTTTAATATAGTAACCATTTCGTTCTGCGCTTTACGGCAGTGTATCATCAGCGGCAGGCGTGTCTCGACAGACCATTTCACTTGTTCCTCGAATGCGTCAAGCTGTTCTTCGGCAAACTCGCGACTCCAGTAGAAGTCGAGTCCCACCTCTCCGATGGCAATGAAGCCGGTTGAGTGAGAGAGCGTGTCGTGCATTTGTGAGAGCACATCCTTGTAATCTGCCCTCACTTCCTCGGGATGCAGCCCTATCATGGGATAGCAATAGTGCGGAAATTCACGACTCATAGCCAACACCCTTTCCACCGACGGCAGGTCGATAGCAGGCAGAAAAACCTTCGACACACCGGCTTCACGCGCCCTTTCAATCATTTCCTTGCGGTCTTCCGCATACTCTTCGCCGTCAAGATGGGCGTGGGTATCTATGCAATTCATCAACGCAATGCCTGACATTTTAACTCTTATATTTTACTGTTTCATATTCAATTTAGTACAGATGTTCCTCATGGCGTCTGTAATAATACACCACTCCATACTTCCTGCACTCCGCAAAGCGCACCTCGGGAGGCTCATTCTCGAAGTGTTTCTCTATCTGATTCCACAACTCGAGCAGTATCTCATCCACTTCCGGGCGCAGTTTCTGAATGTTTTCCAAAGCCTTTGCCGACTGTTCCTGCAGCATTTTCTGTGACGAATAACGGTCGCGGAAGATGTCAAGATGAGTCGAAACCATGCCTATCGTGGGGTTATAGATAGGTCGCCCGCCCTTTTTCACACGCGCTTTCTCGCCCTCCACGATTTTCTCTCCCCACGATATTACGCTCTCTGCAGCCTTCAGCGACGGCACGGCGGTCTGCTCCGTGCTCATGCCATACAGCGTAAGAGCCGGTCGTTTTATCTCTCCGCGCTCAACACTCATCAGCAACACCTGAATGAAGTGGCTGACATACATCGTGGCATTGCGCATCAGTCCGTCAATTTTCGGTGAGTGTCGCGTCTGCGCTGCCATTCTCACCTTGTATTGCTGGCATGCCGTGAACAGTCTGTCGTATGCCGGCTGTGCCCGGTTCAGCGTTTTCCAGTCGATAAATCGGTTCTGCACGGTATATACGTTGTTGTTCTCAAGCACCGTCTTCAGTGCTTTTAGTCGTGCGGTGTCTGTTTTGGGAAGACGTCTGTAAGGCATTTATTTCTCTCTTTTCATCATTTCGTTGGTGTATGCCATTAGTTCTCGTTTCTTTTCTTCGGGTAATGCCACACGTTCCAGATAGCGTTTGCTCTCCCCGAAGTAGAACTCTATCTTTTCCTTAGCCATGCGGTCTATGCCAATCTCGTTGTATAATCGTGTCACGGCAGCGATTTTCTCCTTCGCGTCAAACTCCTTTGCTGCAATCCGGTCGGACAGTTCGGCTTTCTGCTCTGCCGTGGCATGGTTGAAGGCATTTATCAGCATGAACGTTTTTTTGTTGCTCGTTATGTCGCCCCCGATAGCCTTTCCGAACACAGCCGGGTCGCCATACACGTCGAGGAAATCATCTTGCAGTTGGAACGCCAACCCTATCTGCTCGCCAAACTTATACAGATTTTCCGCATCTTCGGCTGGAGCGTCGGCGAGTATTGCCCCCATCTTCACCGCGCAGGCAAGCAATACGCTGGTTTTCAGTCGTATCATCTCTATATATTCTGCCTCCTTCACGTCGGTGCGATTTTCAAACTCCATGTCATACTGCTGCCCTTCGCCAATCTCAAGAGCCGTCTCGGTGAACAGAGCCAGTGCCTCCTTGAGTTTCTCTTCCCGGCATTGCGCCATTCGCTCGTATGCCAGCACCAGCATCGAGTCGCCCGAAAGGATTGCAGTGTTGGCATTCCACTTCTTATGCACCGTCTCTCTTCCGCGTCTCATTTCGGCGTTGTCCATGAGGTCGTCGTGCAGGAGCGTATAGTTATGGTATGTCTCCAATGCGCATGCCGACGAAAGAATGGATTCGGGATTGTCCTTATACATATTATAAGCCAGCAGCATTAATACCGGTCTTACCCTCTTTCCGCCCATCGACAGCACATACTCTATTGGCTCATAGAGTCCTTTCGGCTTGCGCTCATATCTCAAACCGCCCAAGTAGTCGTTTACTAATTTCAGAATTTCCGCAGATGAATACATAGTTTTTAATTTAAAGTTTAAAGGTTTGAAGTCAATTTACCATACGGCTGCACACCGGCATCATATCTTGAACACCACCGGTATGATGAACAGGGTTCGGCACTTCCTGCCGTGGTCTTCGCCCGGAGTCCACTTAGGCATCATGCGCATTACGCGCATTGCCTCGCTGTCGAGTGCCGTGCCTGCAGACTTAGCGATTTTGAAATCGCTCAGTGTGCCGTCGCGGTTGATTATGAACTGCACCAGCACTTCGCCCTGTTGCTTACGGCTCAGTGCCTGTGCCGGGTAGCGAAGATGCTTCGTGAGCCATTTCATCAGTTCCGTCGGACCGCCCGGAAACTCCGGCAAACGCTCCACCACCTGAAAGTTCAGAGGATTGTCGCTGTTGCCATCGAGCGCGGGGTCGGTAGGGTCGTCGGGCGGTGCCATTTCGTTTTTGGCATCCTCCACATCGGTGTTCGTTATGTCGTTCGGTGCATCGTCTTTCTCCTTTGCCACATCATTGGCAACGTCTTCCTCCACAATGTTGAGCCTCTCTGCCAGCGAAGGCGTGGGCACGGCAGGCGCAGGAGCCTCGTATTCCTGCCGGTCTTCGGGCGGCATCATCTCGTAGTCTTGAGCCATTTCGTCAAACTCGGTATCGCCCGCCTCGCCTGCATCGGGATGTGAGGAATACTCCAACGCCACCAAAAGCAGCGACAGCGCAACTATCAGACCAAGGAGAAACCCCGTGGGTCTGTGGTGCTCAAGGTCGGCTCCGACCGATTTCTTCACTTCCATTTATCTTTCCGAATTACATTTCTCTGACGAGTATGCCGTAACCTGTCGCCATTTATATCGCCCCAATCGTGCATCCCCGAACACTAAAGCTCGTTTTTCTGCGTTATTATATCGTCTTCTGATGCAGGAAACTGCTTCATCAGGATTGCAGAATGTTAAGAATAATGGCGTGGTGAACCTGCAGAACGCCTATTCGCACAATTTTCTTGCAAAAATAACACACTTCTCTGAGAAAATATATAACTTTGTATTAAAAATATGGAAAGCAGATGAAAAAAGCAGTTTTTTCCTTTCTAATGATTATGATACCCCTCTTTGCCGGGGCGCAAGAGAGCCAGACGGGGTATAACTTCCTGCGTCTCCCGGTGAGTGCGCATGCCGGTGCGCTCGGAGGCGACAACATAACGCTCATTGAGGACGACCCTTCGCTGATGTTCAACAACCCTGCATTGCTCGGTTCGGTGAGCGACAAGACTGTCGGACTCAATTTCATGACCTACATGAAAGGCTCGTTCACGGCAAGCGCATCCTACAACAAGACCATCGGCGAGCGTGCCACGGTGGGGGTGATGGGGCAGTTCGTGAACTACGGTTCGATGAAAGAGGTTGATGCCAACAATGTTCAGACGGGCGAGTTCTCGGCGAAAGACATCGCCATAAGCGGAGCCTTCAGTTACGAACTCACAGAAAGGCTCGTGGGAGGTATCACGGCAAAGTTCATCACGTCGCAAATAGCAGACTACAACTCCATTGCAATGGGCGTTGACTTGGGCGTGAACTACTACGACCCGATACGCGAATGGTCGCTCTCGGCAGCGGTGAAAAACCTTGGCGGACAGCTCAAAGCCTATGACGAAGAATACGACAAGATGCCGATAGACATACAGATTGGCGCATCGAAACGACTCGTGGGGTCGCCCTTCCGACTGTCGGCAACGCTGGTTGACCTGAACCATTGGGACTATAAATTCATCAACCACTTGGTAGCCGGAATAGATGTCATCCTGTCGCCGCAACTTTATATCGCCGCAGGATATAACTTCCGACGCGCCGACGAAATGTCGATAGCCACTGTCGAGGAGGAACACGGGAGCAGTCACGGAGCGGGACTGTCGCTCGGAGCCGGCGTGATGCTCGATAGGTTTAAACTCAACCTCTCCTACGGTAAATATCATGTGTCGTCAAGTTCGCTGATGGTCAATGTCGCGTTCAGCCTTTAGAGGACATACAGAAGGGCAAAAGCGGATAGCCTGTTTGATTTTGTCGGGTTTTGATAGATGACGAATGAGAGGCTCGTTTGTTTTCTTTTGTTAGTATAAAGCAAGTCTTTCACATAATAAAATCGGCGAATTTACTGACCAAAATCGCCGAAATTGCAATGTAAAATCGGCGATTTTGTTTTCCAATTTCGCCGATTTTGCTTTTCAATACATACTTACCCGGCATGCAATATGCCGTTAAACGCCCGCAGACTCCGCATAAATCACTCTGCCGTTTTTGTATTTCTGCCAACCTCTTTTATGTCTTTCTGCCTAAAAAAATCGGTCTTTATGTCCTCTTTTACGACTATATTTAGTAAATTTGCAGGCAAAACGCCAGAATACTTAATCAATCATGGATGACGACATAAAGGACATTGAACAAAAGGAAGAGCACACAGACTATCACCCGGCGAACCGTTTCGACGCCACCGCGGTGCACCACCTCAGCGGGATGTACCGAAGTTGGTTTCTTGATTATGCGTCATACGTAATCCTCGAGCGTGCAGTCCCGCATATAGATGACGGACTGAAACCGGTGCAGAGGCGCATACTGCACTCCATGAAGCGCATGGACGACGGGCGATATAACAAGGTGGCAAACATCGTCGGGCACACAATGCAGTTCCACCCGCATGGAGACGCCTCCATCGGTGACGCCCTCGTGCAACTCGGACAGAAAGACCTGCTCATCGACACACAGGGAAACTGGGGCAACATCCTCACCGGTTCGTCGGCCGCTGCACCGAGATATATCGAGGCCCGGCTGTCAAAATTTGCTCTCGATGTGGTGTTCAATCCCAAGACAACACAGTGGAAAATGAGTTACGACGGGCGCAACAGAGAGCCGGTGACCCTGCCCGTGAAATTCCCTATGCTTCTGGCGCAGGGAGCGGAAGGCATTGCCGTGGGACTGTCGTCGAAGATACTGCCACACAACTTCAACGAACTCTGCGACGCCGCAATAAGTCATCTGCGCGGAGAAGAGTTCGAACTCTACCCCGACTTCCCGACGAGCGGCAGCATTGACGTGACTAAATACAACGACGGGCAGCGGGGAGGGTCGGTGAAGGTGAGGGCGAAGATAGATAAACTCGACCAAAAGACGCTCGTGATACGCGAGATACCGTTCTCGAAAACCTCCGAAACGCTGCAAGACTCGATAGTGAAAGCCGTGGAACGAGGCAAGATAAAGGCTCGCAAGGTGGAAGACCTCACGGCGGCAGAGGTGGAAATACAGGTGCATCTGGCACCCGGAGTGTCGAGCGACAAGACGATAGACGCACTCTATGCCTTCACAGATTGCGAGGTCAGTCTGTCGCCCAACTGCTGCGTTATAGAAGACAACAAACCACGCTTCCTAACGGTAAGCGACGTGCTGCGCAACTCTGCCGACCGCACAATGGGACTGCTGCGCACCGAACTTGAAATACGCCGCGGCGAACTGGAGGAACAGTTATTCTTCGCTTCGCTTGAGAAGATATTCATAGAGGAGCGCATATATAAAGACAAAGGGTTTGAAACGGCAGAGAACATGGACAAGGTGGTGGCGCACATCGACGCCCGACTGGAGCCTTTCAAACCGAAACTCATCCGCGAGGTGACGCGCGACGACATACTGAAACTCATGGAAATAAAGATGCAGCGCATACTGAAGTTCAGCAAAGACAAGGCAGACGAACAGATGGCGCGCATCAATGCCGAACTGAAAGAGATAGCACACGACCTCGCACACATGACCGAGGTGACGATAAAATGGTTTGAGTTCATAAAGGAAAAATACGGAAAAGACCATCCGAGGCGCACCGAGATACGCAACTTCGACACCATCGAGGCGGCGAAAGTTGCCGAGGCAAACGAGAAACTATACATAAACCGCGCCGAAGGCTTCATCGGCACAGGACTGAAAAAGGATGAGTTCGTGTGCAACTGCTCCGATATTGACGACGTGATACTCTTCTATCGCGACGGACTTTTCAAGGTTGTGCGCGTGGCAGACAAGATTTTCGTGGGCAAGAACGTGATACACGTTGACATCTTCAAGCGAGGCGACAACCGCACTATATATAATATGGTGTATAGAGACGGTAAAGCGGGACCCTATTACATGAAGAGATTTTCGGTGCCGGCAGTCACGCGAGAGCGCGAATACGACCTCACGAAAGGCACGGAGGGCAGCAGGGTGGTGTATTTCACTGCCAATCCTAACGGCGAAGCAGAGGTAATAAAAGTGGCGTTGCAGCCCTCGGCGTTCCGCAAGAAACTGTTCATGGAGAAAGATTTCAGCGAGATAAGCATCAAGGGGCGCGGAGCGGCAGGACGATTGCTGACCAAGGTGCCCGTGACCCGCATCACACTGAAAAGCCACGGACATTCCACGCTCGGCGGAAGGAAGGTGTGGTTCGATGAAGATGTGCAAAGGCTGAACTACGACGAGCACGGACTCTATCTCGGAGAGTTCAACGACGACGACAAGATACTCGTAGTTCTCGACAACGGCGACTTCTATATCACCAACTTCGACGTGAACAACCACTACGAGACAAACATCAAGAGGATAGAGAAGTTCGACCCCGACAAGGTGTGGACTGCACTGCTCTTTGATGCGGAAAACAACGGATACCTTTATCTGAAACGCTTCACAATGGAGGCGAAGAAGAACAAGCAGAACTATCTCGGGACGGAAGAGGGGTCGAGAGAGGCGTTGCTGACCGACCAAACCTATCCAAGGGTGAGGGTAACGTTTGGTGGTGACGATGCGTTCCGCGAACCGCTGGAGATAGAAGCTGAAGAGTTTGTGGGCGTGAAAGGATTTAAGGCTCACGGAAAGCGCGTGAGCACGTGGAACATTGCAGGCGTTGAGGAACTCGAACCGCTGCGACAGCCTGAACCGGAGAGCACCGAAGTGCCCGACGAAGAGGAGGATGCGGGCGATGCAAACGGCGAAGATAACACGCCGGACACCGCCGAAAAGAATGAGCCTAAGCATAATGAGGACAGTATTGGACAACTAAGGCTTTTTGAAGATGAGGAATAGGATAACCGTTATGCTGCTGCTTCTGCCGGCATTGCTTCTGCCGGCGTTGCGCGTCTGTGCCCAAAACGTGGAGCAAAGGCAGCGCACCGTTATCACGAACACCAAACTCGCGGGCGTGGGAGCGGCGCAAATTCTCGACACCTACATATCGCCTGAATATTACAACGGCACGGAGTTCCGGTTCATCGACCATACCGTGATGCGCAGGGCAGTGCTGTCTGAAGGTAGCGATACGGCAGATACGCTCGCTGCATACCGCAAGTGGAGCACCATGATAGTTCATCAGGCTCACTTGTCGAAGACTTCCATGAGGACTGACGACAACGACAACCTGAGCGGACTCTACACTATCGGCATCGGAAGACAACGCCATTGGGACCTGCTTGCCAACCGACTGCATCTCAGAGCCGGGGCTTTGGGCGAACTGGGGATAGGCTTCCTGTACAACACTCGCAACGGAAACAATCCCGGACAGGTGCGCCTCGGACTGAATATCGCGCCCACAGCCGCTGCCACCTACGACTTCGAGGCTTTCGGAAAGCGGATGACCGTTGGCTATGAAGTGCAGGTGCCGCTGCTCGGAATGATGTTCTCGCCGCATTACGGACAGTCTTATTATGAGATATTCACACGCGGCAACTACGACCATAACATCGTTGTGACCACTCCTTTCAGTGCTCCGTCGATGAGCCATGCCGTTACCTTGCAGCTGCATCTGAAGAAAATGTCGCTGCATCTGGGTTATCTCGGCGACTATAGACAGGCTTATGTGAACAGCCTGAAATATCATAGTTACTCACACTTGTTGGTGATTGGCTTCACCAAACGTTTCCATATCGTAAACCATTGATAAGATGAAACATTTCGTTATATATCTCGCAATGCTCGCAATGTTATGCTCGTGTATCGACGAGGAGCAGCATGCCGACACTCCGCGAGGCAATTTCGAGGCTCTGTGGCGGATATTCGACGAGCACTATTGTTTCTTCTCGTATAAGAATGAGCAGTATGGGCTGGACTGGGATGCCGTTTACAGGAAGTATTCTCCGCAGTTTTCCGATGACATGTCGGAAGGACAGATGTTTGAGGTTATGGCAAAAATGCTGTCGGAACTGCGCGACGGACACGTGAATATTTACAGTACTTTCGACGTGGCACGCAACTGGTCGTGGCACGAAAACTATCCGCGAAACTTCAGCGACTCGCTTCTCAGGGCGTATATGGGAACCGAATATATGATAGCTTCGGGCATAGAATATCGCACGCTCGACGATAATATCGGGTATATACGCTACGAGTCGTTCGCGCGTGCGGTCGGTGACGGCAATCTTGACGCCGTTTTCTCAAACCTTGCCACGTGCAACGGGCTGATTATAGACATTCGTGACAACGGGGGCGGCAACCTTACAACGGTTGAAAAACTGGCGGCGCGCTTCACCAACAAGGAAATTCTCGTTGGCTACATGCAGCATAAAACCGGGCGGGGGCACAACGATTTCTCTAAAATGGAGGAGCAACGGCTGAAGCCTTCGGCAGGGATGAGGTGGCACAAGCCGGTGGTGGTGCTCACAAATCGGCATGTGTATAGTGCTGCAAACGAGTTTGTGAAGTATATGAAGTGCTGTCCGCAGGTGACAATCGTGGGCGACAAGACCGGTGGGGGAGCCGGAATGCCTTTCTCTTCGGAACTTCCGTGCGGCTGGTCGGTGAGGTTCTCTGCCTGCCCAATGTACGACCGCGACCGCCAAAGCACAGAGTTCGGAATAGAACCCGACTACAACGTTGCCATGACCGACGATGATTTCCGCCGGGGGAAAGATACTATAATAGAGTTTGCCCGCATGTTGCTCAACAAATAGGGCATGGTTTTGAAGAACATATTAACACCAAACTTTCAATTCTGATGATTGTCTTAGAAAACCTTTCCATAGGATATGCTGCAAAAAACAACAGGAAGATTGTTGTGGAAAATATTGATGCCGAACTTAGGGAGGGAGAACTGACGTGCCTGATTGGTCCCAACGGTATCGGCAAGAGCACCCTGCTGCGAACGCTAAGTGCTTTCCTGCCGGCAATAAAGGGGCATATCTCGATTGACGGGAAATACCTTGACACCCTGAGTGCCAAAGAAGTGTCGCGCCAAATCGGTGTTGTGCTGACCTCGAAGCCGCGGGTGCAGAACATCACCGTGACCGAACTTGTCGGGCTAGGACGCTCTCCATACACGGGCTTTTGGGGAACGTTGGACAGCAAAGACCGTGACGTGGTGGATGAGAGTATCTCACAGACAGGAATAGAACATCTCGCCGGGCGCATGATTCAGACCTTGAGCGACGGCGAACGACAGAAAGTGATGATAGCAAAGGCATTGGCACAGCAGACACCGGTAATCTATCTCGACGAACCCACGGCATTTCTTGACTATCCCTCAAAGGTGGATATGCTTATTCTTCTGCGCAACTTGGCTCACGATACGGGCAAGACGATATTCCTTTCCACACACGACCTTGAACTGGCTCTGCAACTTGCCGACCGCCTTTGGCTGCTGCATCCTGAAACGACTGCCGGCAATACTGACTGCGATAATAGTAAAGGTAAACCCGAGGGGAAGACAACGCTGCAAATAGGAACGCCCGACGAACTGTCGAAAGCCGGTTTGCTCGCATCTTTCATCGAACGACCGGGCATACACTTCCATCCCGACACCCTAACTATCAGTGTGGATAAATAAAATAATAGGCATAGAATTTGGTGTTTCATAAAAAACACATTACCTTTGCATCGTATTTTTCGATACAGTCAATGCGCGCTTGTGGCGGAATTGGTAGACGCGCCAGACTTAGGATCTGGTGACTTAGGTTGTGTAGGTTCGAGTCCTATCAGGCGCACAAATAAAATGCCAAGCAGTTTGAATCAAACTATTTGGCATTTTTGTTTATATGAGTCGCTGTCGCTTTTGGCTGTCTTATCCCTCACGGTAGAAGTCTAACGCTTCGCGTATTTCGTCCTCGCCGGCGGTTTGGTTGATGCGTATCTCGCCGATGTTGGCAAGGAGGGTGAAGTTTATTGTTCCGGAAGTGTTCTTTTTGTCGTGGTGCATCAGTGACAACAGGGCAGGATAGTCGTTGCATGTTATGGGCATAGTGCCGTAGTTTTCGCGAATGAAACTGACGGTGGGGCGCAGAATTTCGGTAGGCAGTCCGGTCTTTATGGCACTCAGGTAGAGTTCGCATATCAAACCGTATGCCACGGCATATCCGTGAAGAATTGGTTTTCCCGCTGCCATTGCGAAAGATTCGAAGGCATGCCCTACAGTGTGCCCGAGGTTGAGAGCTTTGCGCAAACCTTGCTCTTGCGGGTCTTTCTCCACGATGCTGCGCTTCACTTCCACCGACTCTCTCACCATTTTTCGGAGCATGTTCAGGTCGGGCGGTGCGAGTTCGCAGCCGATGAGTTCTGCCCATTGTGCCCTTGTTCCAATCAGCCCGTGCTTAATCATCTCGGCATATCCCGAAAGCAGGTTCCCGTTGTCGAGTGTTTGCAGGAAAACCGTATCTATAATAACGAAGCGGGCATCGCAAAACGCGCCCACTTCGTTTTTCAATCCGTCAAGGTTTATCCCCGTCTTTCCGCCCACTGCTGCATCAATCATCGCGAGCAATGTGGTCGGGATGTTAATGAAATCGATGCCTCGCTTGAATGTTGCAGCGGCAAACCCGCCGATGTCGGTTATCATCCCGCCTCCGAGATTTATCAACAGCGAGTGTCGTGTTGCCCCTTTCCTGCTCAAATACTGCCATATCTCGGTGAGAGTTGCCGCGCTTTTGTGCTCTTCCCCATGCCCTATCACAATCCGTTCTGCCCCTTTGAGGCTCGGGATATGCTCTATCAGTGGCAGGCAATGGCGCGAAGTGTTCTCGTCGGTGAGCAGGAAAATCCTGTCGTGCCGACACTCCGCGATTGCCGCGGCGAGGTCTTTGGAGAGCGATTTAGGGAAAACAACCTGCTGCATTTCTATCTAAGGCATGAAGAACGAGGCCTCGACGCTTTAATCCTTGTATATCTCTGCGAGTTTTTCCAACAGTGACTCGGCACGCAGGTCGGCAGCGACAATCTTTCCGTTAGGGTCAACGAGGATGTTTGCCGGTATGCTTTGTATGCCATAGACCGGTGCGGCGGCACACTCCCAGCCTTTCAAGTCGCTGATGTGATGCCACGAAAGTCCGAGGTCGCTTACGGCTTTTGTCCACGCCTCCTTGTTGTTGTCGAACGAAACTCCTACCACATCGAAACCCTTGTCGTGGTAACGATTGTAGGCTTCCACCACGTTTGGCATCTCCTCTCGGCACGGACGGCACCAGCTTGCCCAGAAATCAACGAGCACATAGTTGCCCTTTGCGCACCACTCCGACAGCGAACGCTTCTTGCCATTCATGTCAGGCATTGTCAGGTCGGTGTATTGTATGCCCGGAGCTCGCCTTGCCATCATCTCCATTCTTGTGCGAAGTTCAGCCATTTCGGGGTTATTGAAGTAGGGAGCATTTGCCGGCATCAGCACGAGAAGGTCCTCATATTCAGCCATCGGACCAGCCATTTCCACCATTTTAGCTGCCAGTTCCGGTTCGCTTCCGTCTTTCACAACGGTCTTTGCGAGTTCTATCAACTTGTCTGCCTGCTCGTAGTACTCCTTCACGATCAGTTCTTTCTGCTCTTGGCTGAGTCCCTCGTTTGAGAATTTCTGACTAATCTCGCTTATGCGTCGGCCTATTTGGGTAAATTCTTCCTCCCAAACAGAGCCTTTTGTGGCAACGTTTTCAACCTGTGCCATTGCAAATGTGGCGAAGAAAGCCACCATTATTGAAAAAACAATTCTTTTCATGATAATCTGAATTTATGATTTAAAAATAAGTTAATTGTCAAACTGCGTGCATCACCAACCATGTCATGTAGCCCACGAATAGGGTGATGAGAAGCGCGCCTTCCCAGCGGGCAACGGTGTATTTGGTGAATGAGAACAGCCACAGGAGCACCACGCTGAGCAGCATCACGGTGAGGTCGAGCCATGTTATGCCGCTGATACTCATCGGCTTGATAATTCCCGTTATGCCCAAAATCATGAGAATGTTAAACACGTTGCTGCCTATCACGTTGCCCATCGCTATTGCACACTGTCCCTTACGTGCTGCCACAACGCTCGTTGCCAGTTCGGGGAGAGATGTTCCGCCTGCAACTATGGTCAGACCGATTACCGCCTCGCTCACTCCGAGCAGCGAAGCCACCGCAGTTGCGCCGTTGACAAAGAGATTACTGCCCACTATGAGACATGCCAGTCCGAGCATAAAGAAAGCCGTGGCGCGCCACACCGACATCTCCTTTATCCCTTCACCACTACCGCTATCTTTCTCTTTCCGTGCCGAGTGCACGGTATATACCATGAAAGTGATGAACACTGCCATGAGCAATGCGGCATCTATGCGCGATATGTTGCCGTCGATGCCGAGCAGCACGAGCATTGCTGAGGCGAGCACGGCAAACGGTATGTCTTTCTTAACTGTGGTCTTGGATATAGTCATGGGTGTCACCAACGCCGCCGTTCCAACTATTATCATGGCATTGAAGATGTTACTGCCCACAACGTTGCCCACTGCGAGGTCGCTCGTTCCTTTCAGAGCCGACACGAAACTCACGAAGAACTCAGGCATCGAAGTGCCCATTGCCACCACGGTAAGCCCGATTATCATTGGCGAAATCTTCATTCTTGCGGCGATAGACGTCGCTCCGTCGGTGAGTTTTCCCGCCCCCCAGAGCACCAATACTATGCCGAAGACTATGTTTATAACATTCATCATAATTGCCTGCAAAGTTAATATAATTGTTAGAAAATTAGGAATAAATGTTTGAAAATAACCTTATGATTAAGTATTTTACAGTTAACCAATATTAAAAACAGTATTCTGTAGCCGGTGTTTAAATAGTAATGCTTATCTTTGTAAAACAATACATAATCAAACGTTCAACATCAAGAAACTTAATATTATATGAGAAAGACATTGTTTTCCGTACTGTCAGTGCTACTGATAACGTCGTGTACCGGTTCGCTGAAGAAGAAAATAAATGAAATGCTCGATACCGACGGCGCGACAAGTGAGAACGCTGTCGCACCGTCGGATGCCGGACTTACGACTTCGGATAATATCAATGATTTGCCGCTGTTTGCCGTTGCCGAATATGGAACGCATGATTGGTATGTCCCGGTGGATTTCTGTCCGGTGCCGCGATTTACCGACGAGGAGTTGAATTCGCTCTCCGAAGCCCAGCAAAAAGAAGAGGAAGAGCGCACCACAAAGGAGGTTGACGCCTTTATTGACATGCTGAAGAAGAACAAGGAACGTTATGTCACGCTGCTGTCCGAAGGCAAGAAGGTGGCATTGGAGTATGTCTCGGAAAACCTTGACATGGGAAGTACGGGCACTATTGCGTTTTCTGTGAGTGGTGATGAGCGTGACGAAAGCATGAAGTATCTGCGTTTCACGAAGACAGACAGGCAAAGAAATCGCCGTGGGGATAACGGATTGCTGCTCACGGAGAAATTCCTGAAGACCCACCGCCTGCTCGACTTCACCAATAAGTATGACGGCAGGAAGTTTGTTTCTGGTAAACCTTTGTCGGAAAGCGCGAGAATGAACATCGAAAGGCAGACTGACAAGAGGGTGAAATCTGCCCGACTGAACTGTGAGATAGACGGGGGCAGATATTGTTTCTATACCGTAATCTTCGAAAACAGTGCCGACAAAGCGTTTGCGATGCAGGTGGTCACCACGCCCGAATTTGTGTCAATGGGCGAAATGGAGGATGCTCCGACAGACGACGATGGCAAAGCAGAGTGGGCGGTTGGCACCACGGGCGAATATCCTGTTATTGATATTCTCATGGCAGAGGAGCACGACGGTACGCTAAGTCTGTGGTATTCAGACACGGCAGCAGAACAAATCAGATGCGGAGTGTTTACCGTTAATGGAAACAAAGTTGCGAAGCGTGGATATTATTCATACCATATTTGGTAGGCGTAAACCGCATATCGCGCCATATTACTATATCAATAGAAAAGCAAAATCGGCGAAATTGCAGAGCAAATTCGCCGATTTTGTTTTGTAATTTCGCCGATTTTACTGAACAATTTCGGCGATTTTGTTTTTCAATGGATTATGTCTGCCGCAGCGTTATGTGCCCTCCGGCACTCTTATTTGCGGTCATCGATGTTGTCACCCTCGGTCGGTTGCATTTCAGTTTCGAAATCCGTGATGCCGTTTTTGATGAGTATGTTATACCATTGCAGCAGTTTTTTTATGTCGCTGTCGTGCACCCTTTCTCGGTCGAAGCCGGGAAGTATCTCGGAGAAGTATTCCCGCAGTTCCTTACTCGACACTTTCTTGTAGTCTATTGATGCCTCCTTGCCCTGTTCCTTGTCGCGCAGCGATGCGAGAACAGTCATCAGCGGCACGTCGTCGGCATCGGTGTATATTGCGATGTCGGCAAGACTTGTCACTCTGTCGGTTGCGAATGCCGGCATGCGTTTGTGTGCTTCGTCGAGCGTTTCCACTATCAGGTTGGCGCGTCCGCGCGATACCAATTTGTAAAGACCGGGTTTCCCGGAGATTGATAGGATTGTCTGTTGCATTTTCTTCTTCTTTTTTCAGTTATACTTTTATATGTCATTCTCGGCGGCGGGGCGTTATCCCTCCGCTTTGACGGTAATCTTTTCGAGTTGCGGAGACAGTGGCGAGCCGTCGTTGTTTATCACTATGTGGCTGCGTTTTTCCACTTCCTCTTGGCTCATCTGTATCCCAATCCACTCCTCTGCCTTGCTGCGCGTTATTCCGTCGCGCTCCATTATTCTGCTGATGCGCAACTCCCGCGGGGCAGAAACGCAGATTATGCGGTCAACAAGGTGGTAGAACCCGCTCTCGAAGAGTATTGCGCACTCCATCCATTCTTTCCCCGACGCCTCGAAGTCGCGCGCCACGGCAGGGTGTACTATGCCGTTCACTGCCCGCTTGTTTTCCTCTCCGGCGAGCAGAAACTGTACGAGGAACGGTTTGTTGAGCTGTCCGTCGATATACACAGAGTCGCCCACGAGTCGTTTCAGCTGCTCCTTCAGTTCGTCGGAGGTGCGCATGAGACGCTTGGCTGCGCTGTCGCAGTCGTAGATATCTATTCCCTGTTGTCTCAGAATTTGGCAGACATAACTCTTCCCGCTCCCTATTCCGCCCGTTATTGCAGTCTTCATAATTCCTCGATGAGATAGTCAACCTTGTCTATTTCGGGTCTTACGTTTCTCACTCCGTGCGGTACGGCAACCACCCTTATTGCGCATTTGTCAGAAGGATTGGCAACGATGTCGTTGTAGTCTGCCACCACCTTGAAACTCTCCGGGCGGATAGAGCGGTACATGCTCGCCCCGGTGACGAACACCACCCTTACCCTTTGCGGGAAGGTTCGCAGCACCTTGCCTGCCGGCATGTTGACTGCCGTAATCTGAACTTCGAGCCTTTGCTCTGTCATTATGTCCGGGTATAGCCCTATTTTTACTTGTGCGGGCATGAATTTCGCGCCGTAGATGCGTTTGAGCGACACGTTGCGTGTCACTGTGTCGGCGAAATTCTGAATGTAGATAGGCTCGGTGTAAGCCTCCTTTATGTTGTCTATGAGTTCGTCGGCAGCATATACGAGCACGCTGTCGGGCCAGAATTTCACGTTTGCCAGATAGTGGCTTTCGTCAGGGTCAATCCTTCCGCTCATCTTCACGGGCACTTTCTTGCTGTGACCATAGGTGTAAACGATGTCGAAATGGTCGGGTCGGACTGCCGTGATTTTGGTTGAACTGAACAGCGTCTGGTATATCATACGCTGAAGGTCGGCACTGCCGATGCTGCTGCGGTGCTTCTCGTCGGCATACTTAGAGAAGTCTATCTCTATCGGTCGTATCTGATTTCCGTAAACATACCCCATAATGAGGAAGCCCTTATCGCGCACATTGACTCGCAGTGTGTCTTCGGTGTTGGTCGTCACGACCACGTTTTTTGGAACGTTTATCAGCTTCACTGGCACGAGTATCTCCTTATCGGTGTCTTCGTTCATTGCGAGCAGGAGCCAAAATCCTCCGCTTATCACGAGGAAGAACAAAAAAATCAGGAACTCCTTGTTCGTATTGTTGAACAAGAAGTCCCTGATTTTGCGTGATATATTCTTCACCTCGCGGTCTTTACCCATAGCTTTACTGCACAGTTTACTTCTGTTGTGTCGCAGTGGCTGATGCTATGTCGGCATACACCTGTGCACGGTCAACGCGTATGGTTACGCCTTTTGCAATCTCCACTTCGATGATGTTGTTGCTGCCGTCGATGCGTTTCACTGTTCCGTGAATACCTCCGCCTGTCACCACTCGTGAGCCATCTTCGAGCGAGTTTTGAAATTCGCGTATCTTCTTCTGCTGCTTCTGTTGCGGTCTTATCATGAAAAACCACATTATTGCGAACACCAATAGCAGCATTACAATCATTGTCCATCCTCCGCCCTGTCCCTGCTGGGCAGCCTCTAAAAGCATTGTCGTTGTCATTTTCTTTATTTAAATTGTTGTTATTCCGTTTCTCTTGCTCACTGCATGCCGTCGTCTTCTGCGTCGTCGGGCATGTCTTTGCCGTCGGGTTTGGCATATCCTGCGGCAGGCTTCATGGCTTTTATAATCTTGCCGGTGTCCGTAAGGTAGTGGGCTATGGCGTCGAGCATACCGTTGATGTATCCGAAACTGCGCGGCGTGCTGTAAGCCTTTGCAAGTTCTACGAACTCGTTTATCGTCACGTTGATGGGAATGTTCGGGAAGGTTGTCATTTCGGCAATCGCTATTTGCATTATTACCACGTCCATGTATGCCAGCCGTGAAAAGTCCCAGTTGCGCGAAGTCTCGCTCATGTATCTCTGGTATTGGTCGGCATTAAGTATCGTTGCGCGGAACAGTTTCCGGGCGAAGTCCTTGTCGTCTGAGTCCTTATATTCCGGCAGAAGTTCCTGATTTTTGCCGTTCTTCGGGTCAAATCGTTTAATGGTTTTCAGCACGAAGGTATCCACTATCCCCTTGTCGTCGTTCCAGTAGATGCTCTTCTCCTCGAAGAGGGAGTCGAGTTCGGCGTTGTCCATGATGAGAGTGCGGTAGATTTTTCTCCACAACTCGCGGTCGGCATCGTAGGTTTCCTCCTCCGGATTGTCCATATACTCCCGGTATATCGCGCTCTGCTCTATCTGCGAGAGCAGTTTTCTCACGGTCTCGATGTCGTCAGTCCATGTGGTTTTCTTGTTGTCCACGAACTCCTGCAGCATCTTGTTGTCCTCAAGTTGTATCTCAAACTTGTTGTTGCAGAACTTCTGCGAAGGTTCTTCTGTTCCCTCTCGCCTTGCCCTTACGGTTGCTATCTCGTTTTGTCTGCGTGCTTCCTTTGTTATCGAAACTATCAGCGTCAGCAGCATGTTATACATGTCGTACGCCTTTGAGAGGCTGAAAAGCAGTTCTTTTTCTGCATTATCCATGTTTCGGTTGCCGTTCTGATAGTATGCGTAGGTTAACTGGACAACTTTTATTCTTATGAGTTCTCTGTTTATCATATCTCTATTCCGTGTGCGGATAAAATCCTTCGGTGCATCATTATTTTGCGCAAAGGTAGTTAAAAAAGTTTTTTCGTGCAAGAAAAGCCCTGTTTTTATGCGCTTTTTTATGGAAAAACTTTGTGGGTTCGGGAAAATGTGATACCTTTGCAGGGCTTTTTCAAGCACATCGTTTGAGATATTCTCGTGTGATGGCGAATTAAGAGCATGTATTATTAACAAACTTAATTTAGAGTAACACTTTATGAAAGAGATTAGTGTAACAGGTCAGAAGCGTAGCGACCTTGGCAAGAAGGCTACCAAAATGTTGAGAAAAGAGGGTCTCGTACCTTGTAATATCTATGGCGAGAAGAAAGGTGAGAACGGTCTGCCGGAGGCTTTGGCGTTTGCCGTTCCCATGTCGGAACTCCGCAAGTTGGTTTATACACCGAATATATATGTGGTGAACATCCTCATCGATGGTGAGAAGCACCTCGCCATAATGAAGGAGTTGCAGTTCCATCCGGTAACAGACGCTCTGCTCCACGTGGACTTCTTCGCAATCAATGATGAGAAACCGGTTGTCATCGGAGTGCCTGTGAAGCTCAACGGACTGGCACAGGGTGTTCGCGATGGTGGTCGTATGAGTCTCATTGTGCGAAAGGTGAACGTTCGTGCGAAGTACAAGGACATCCCCGAAACGCTCGACATCGACGTTACGAATATGACAATCGGCAAGAGCATCAAGGTTGGCGACCTCCACTTCGATGGTCTTGAAATGGTGACAAGCAAGGAAGTGGTTGTCTGCACGATAAAGGCTACACGTAAGAGCAATGCCGCTGCGCAGGCAGGAGCTAATGGCGATGCTGCCGAATAATAAAAATATTGACTCTGTTAAGAGTTGATTTCGGTTTCGGGAAACGCGGAAGCGGAATTGAAAACTACAGATGGATAAGTATTTGATAGTAGGGTTGGGCAATCCGGGAGACGAATATGACCTGACCAGACATAACACAGGATACATGGTATTGGACGCTTTCGCTAAGGCGTCCAATATCGTTTTCAGCGACAAACGCTACGGATATGTGGCAGAGACGTCACTGAAAGGGCGAAAAGTGATACTGCTGAAGCCCACAACTTTCATGAACCTGAGCGGCAATGCCGTGAGATACTGGCTCAACAAGGAGAACATCGACCAAGCGCGTCTCCTCGTAGTGGTTGACGAGATAGCACTGCCGTTGGGCACGCTGCGGCTGAAAGGCAACGGGAGCAACGGCGGACACAATGGTCTGGGGCACATTCAGCAACTCATCGGACAGGACTATGCCCGCCTCAGAGTAGGCATAGGAAACGACTATCCGCGCGGAGGGCAGATTGATTGGGTGCTCGGCAGGTATAGCGAAGACGAGATGCAGACACTCACTCCGCAGATAGACGTGGCAGTGGAAGAGATAAAGAGTTTCGTGCTTGCAGGATTAGACGTAACCATGAACACGTTCAACAAGCGTAAGCCTCAACCGAAACCGGGCATCGAAGGTAAGGATATTTCAGACAAATGACAATGGGCAAGGACAGTGGTAATCGTCATCCGGCTACCGATAACGGCGGCAACGGCGCAAAACAGGGAGCGGATGTGGCACGGCTCGACAAGTGGTTGTGGGCTGCACGCATATTCAAGACGCGCTCCGTAGCGGCCGATGCCTGCAAGAACGGCAGGGTGATGATGAACGGAACGAGCGTTAAGCCGTCGCGTATGATAAAGGCAGGCGAGACGGTGAGTGTGAGAAAGCCCCCGGTGACATATTCATTCAAGGTGCTGAAGTGCATCGAGCAGCGCGTGGGAGCCAAGTTACTGGCTGATATTTACGAAAATGTCACCGACCCGAAGCAGTACGAAATACTCGAAATGAGCCGCATAAGCGGATTTGTTGACCGTGCAAGAGGAACGGGACGACCCACAAAGAAGGACCGCCGTGCAATGGAAGCTTTCGCCGAACCGGTGATGTTCGGCTTCGACGACATGGACGACGAGTTCGACTTTGACGACTGAACAGCGAAAAACAGTGCATCGGATATGAAGAAGATAGCGATTTTTGTTTCCGGAAACGGAACCAACTGCGAGAATTTGATACGCCATTTCCAATCGTCGGAACTGGCTCGTGTGGAACTTGTGGTCAGCAACCGTGCCGACGCTTTCGCGCTTACCCGAGCCGAAAACCTCGGTGTTGAGACCGCTGTTATTGCCAAAGCCGAATTCGCAGAGGCTCATAACGTGGTGCCCTTGTTGCGCAGTCACGGCATTGATTATGTAGTGCTTGCCGGCTTTTTGCTCATGGTTCCCGACTATCTCATAAGCGAATACGACGGCAAAATACTAAACCTTCACCCGTCGTTGCTGCCCAAGTATGGCGGCAGAGGCATGTATGGGCACCACGTTCACGAGGCAGTTAAGGCAGCGGGGGAGACCGAAACCGGCATCACCATTCATCGGGTGAGCAACGTTTGCGACGGAGGTGAGATAGTGGCACAGTTCAATGTTCCGCTCACCAATGCCGACACGGTGGAAGATATTGAAGCAAAGATACACCGGCTTGAGATGAAGCATTTCCCTGAGGTGGTTGAAAAAGAGATTGGTATGGTGTGACATATCACATCGACAGATGTTTAACGATACAATAAAAGCGGTGTATGGTTTTTCCATGCACCGCTTTTCTCTTTATCTTGGTCCGCCAAACCCGCCGCCACCGGGTCGCCTCTGTCCGCCGAATCCGCCTCCGCCGCCTCGTCCTCCGGGTTCTCCTCTGAAGCCGCCGCGACCTTCGATGCCTCCATTATTCTTCCCTCCGAAGACGTTCAGGCGGTAAACTACATGCAGCATTGCATAACTGTTGATGTTGTTATACTGCGTGTCGCTGCGCATCATGGCGTTGAAGGTGCGTGTGAAGGTGCTCTGTCGGTTCAGAATATCATAGAACTGGAGCATCACCGTGAGTGCATTGCCCTTCAGGAAACCGTGACTTATCTGCGCGTTCCATATCAGTTCGTTGGTGTTCATGGCCTTGTCGTTATATCCTCTGCGGCTCTGTGCGTGCAGGTCGGTGGACAATGACGTGCCCCAAGGCAGGTAAACGGTGGTGTTCACGCCGTAGTTGAAGTTCCACGTGTCAAGGTTGTTCTGTTCCTGCAGCATGTTACGGGCGTGTGTGTAGTCAAGAGAACCGTTCAGTTCCACTTCCAACCACGAGTTTCTGAAACTTATTCCAAGCCGCTCCATGATGCCTGTCGTCCTCGTGGTGTTCTTCTGCGACATGTCGTTTCTGCCCGTAGAGACGTATCCAACGTTGTTGTTGTAGTTGAGCATCGTGAACGTGTTGATGTTGAAATACCCCGTGGAATCGATAGCGGTATTAAACATCAATCCCACGTTAGCGTTCCAGTTGCCGTTGATATTATCCGGTCGGGTTGTCCGTGTGCCCGTTTTCTCGTCGTAAACCACCATTCTGCTAATGCCGTTTCGCGTGTTGTTGTAGTTTGCAAAGGTCATTATAGTGCGCTGATATTTCGGTATGTAGTTGTTGTAAAACAGGCGCATGCTGTGCGTGAACGAGGGTTTCAGTCCCGGGTTTCCTCGCGTTATGTTCAGCGGGTCGCTGTCATCTATGATGTCGATGAGGTCTGCCATTGCCGGCTGTTCTGTCCTCCCGCTGTAGTTTATGCGCAGTCGTGACACATCGCTGAAGTTATATCTGAAGTCGAATGTCGGCGAGAAGTTGGTCACGTTGCGCGTAGTGTCAACACTGATACCGCGATAGTCCTGCCTGAAATTGGTGCGTTGCGGCTGCAGCATCACTCCGGCGTTCAGCTGATACTTATCTCTCACCATGCGATATGTAAGAGTTATCTCGTGGATATAGTTCTTATATTCCGAGAATCGGCTAAGATCTGTTTCGAGGTATTCCTCCAGCGGTTTTTCCAATCGTGCGAAATAATTCCCCCAACTGCGGTATGCCGGTATCATATCTCCGAAGATTGCCCCGTCGGTATTGCTGAAATCGAATGTCGAGCGGTTGCTCTTGCTGTAGCCATAGCCGAATTTATATCCCAGTTGTAGGTAGGTTCTGTTGAATATCGGTTCGCTATATGTCGCCTGCACGCTATAGTTGTAAGACTTCGTAGGCATCGTGTTGTAGCGGTTGATGCTGTATGTGGAGTCGTTGCCGGCAATGTTCTTAATTTTATATAGGTGCACGTCTGACAGCGACAGGTTCTCACTCTTGTTGTCGTTGTGGTAAGCCTCGGTCTCTACTGTTATGTTTCGTCCGTTGTTATTCAGTTTCCGGCTTACCAGCAACGTTGCTCCGATTTCCTTTTGATCACTGTATGTGAGCGACTTCGAATTGTTTGTGTTCACCATTGTTCCGTCACTTGCCATCTGTTCGATAGAGGCAGGGTCGAGCGGAGATGTCACGTGCAGGTAAGGGTCGTCCGTATAACTCGCCGACCGACTTCCGCTGCGACCGTCGTCGGTATTTGTTGAAAACCTCGGGCGGAACAACAGCGTTGTCATTGAGTCGGGATGCCATTCCAATCTCATGCGGAAGTTCCACCTGTCGCGGCGTGAATGACTCTGTTTCAGGCTGTTTGAGAACGACGATGCTCCGCCGACGAAATACTCGTCAGCCTGTTCTGCCCGCGTGTCGTTGTTGGAATGGTTCCAGCGCAGGTGTCCGTCGATTGCCAGTTTGTCTTTTTCCTCGTAGTTGAAGTTTGCTCCAATCATCTTCGAGGCGTTCAGCCCGTTTCTCTGCTGCCCCCAGTTACCTCTTCCTCCGCCTCCCGGGAAGCCCTTGTCGTTGGTGTTGTTGAAGTTGCCGAAGACCATTGTCTGCATCTTGTCGTTGAAAAATCCGCCCATCATTCGTTCCGAGTAACGACTGTGGTTGCCGATACCGAGGTCAACGTTAGCCATAGTTCCGTTGTTCATTCCCGGCTTTATGCTGAAGTCGAGCACCGTTTCCTCGTTTCCGTCGTCAATACCTGTCATGCGAGCCATGTCGCTTTTCTCGTCATACGCCTTGATGCTGTTTATTATAGAGGTGGGAAGGTTCTTCAGAGCGGTCTGCGTGTCGCCCGTCATAAACTCCTTACCGTCAATCTTAATCTTCTTAACCTCCTTGCCGTTTATCGTAATCGTTCCGTCTTCAGACACCTCCGCTCCGGGCAGTCGCTTCACAAGTTCCTCCACTACAGAGCCTTCCGGGGTGCGGAAAGCGTTGGCATTATACACGAAAGTGTCCTCTCGCAGCACCACTTTCTTAGCCTGCCCGACCGCCGTTACGCCTTCAAGCATAATGGCATCGGGGCTGATTGTCAGTGTGCCGAGTGCCATCTCTCTGCCTTGCGAAACGGTGACATCTTTAGTTAGAACGGCATAACCGATGTTTGATACCTTGACGACGAACTTCCCGTTTTCGGGTGCTTCGATGGCGAACTCGCCGTTCTCGTCTGTCAGTGTACCGCTTACGAAAGTGGAGTCGCTGCGCAGCAGTTGCACTGTGCTCTGCATAACCGCCTCCTTTGTCTCCTTATCAACTATTTTACCGCTGATTTTCACCCCTTGTGCCTGTGCCATAACCGCGAAGCACATCACAAGCACGGCAAGCATAATCTTCTTAAAATTCATAACAATAAAAGTATTTTTCGGGCATGGCACCGGCTCATGAAGCATACAATACCTTCCCAATTCCGTTTTGATTTTCGATGTAAGATTACGCCTTTTGTTTAATCTCCGCCCGTATTTTCACATTTTTTTTATTCCCGGTCGGGTGATACAGACCATGATAGTACGCCTGCCTTTTGCATTATGCCGCCGGTGTTCATTGTATCATTGTTGGGCAATCATGTCAATGATAAGCTCGGAGGTTCAGGCTGTTCTTTTGTGTCGCCTTTTGTGCCATTGCTCAAATGCTTCCCTGTTTACTGTCTGTCACTCGCCATAACAATGTCTATGATGAAGCAAAATCGGCGGTTTTGCCGACCAATTTCGCCGATTTTACTTTGCAATTTCGCCGATTTTGCAAAGTGATTTCGCCGATTTTACTTTCAGGTATATATCCTGATGCGAGCCGTTGTGCCGCTAAATGGTTGCTGAAAGCATATAAAACGGAACGGCGTATCTTACTACAAACTTCTCTTTAGAACACGATTTTTTGCCGGATTTATTTGCCTGCGCGCCATTTTTTTATGTTTTTCATGCAGCATAATCTGCGGTGTCGTCTTTGCCATATTGACTCATATATGAGTCGATAGATACAACATCAGTACCGGAATTTGATAAGAGCGGTGATTATATGCAGTGTAATATTTTGTGGAAAAGAAATTAGTTTGTAACTTTGTGGCAAAAATAACGATACGATGAGCAACGATACACGTAATGACGACGGTCTGAAGGCCTTGGGAGCAAGGACTGAATACAGTGACAACTACGCCCCGGAGGTGCTGGAGACTTTCGAGAACAAGCATAAGGAGAACGACTATTGGGTGAGGTTCAACTGCCCGGAGTTCACCACGCTGTGCCCGATAACCGGACAGCCCGACTTTGCCGAGATACGCATAATGTATGTTCCGGGAGAGCGCATGGTGGAAAGCAAGAGCCTGAAGCTGTATCTCTTCAGTTTCCGCAACCACGGCGACTTCCACGAAGACTGCGTAAACGTGATAATGAAAGACCTCATTAAACTGATGAATCCGAAATACATAGAAGTTGCCGGACTGTTTACCCCGCGCGGAGGCATCAGCATCTATCCTTTCGCCAACCACGGCATGCCGGGCACCAAGTATGAACAACTGGCAGAGCAGCGGTTTGCCGCCCACCAATGACGTTGCGGGCATGAGGCAAAAACAATCAAACTCCTAAACTCTATACGTATATGAGCAGCAGGTTAAACTCGGTGGTGTCGTTCTTCGGGCACAACAAATACTGGATAGTGATTATTGTCGGCGTGCTCGTTGTGGGCGTGGTCGATGAGAATAGTTTCCTGAAGCGTGTGCGGTTGGAAAGCAAAATCAGAGAGCTCAAGGAACAAATTGCCGACTACAATGGCAAGTATGAGGAGAACATGGCGCGCCTGCGCGAGTTGGAAACCAACCCCAAGGCGATAGAGAAGATAGCGCGGGAGAGATATTTCATGAAGGCTGACGACGAGGATATATTCGTGCTTTCAGACGACAAACAGATATTTGCGGAAGAAGATGAGAAAACTGACTAAGACAGAAAGTGTGATAATGGTGGTGGGGGCAGTGCTGATGGCTGTTGCGGCAGTGGCATACGTGCTCGCCATACGCAAGCCGGCAGCGTGGGTCATGATAGCCGGGACCGGAGCGTTTGTGGCGATGCAGATGCGCCAGACCTATGATGGCTACAACCTCACCATACGCCGTCTGCGCTCGATAATGACCGTGGGCAACATCTTCTTTGTGCTGGCAGCGTTGCTGATGTTGGAGAATGCCTACCGCTTCTTGCTGCCTAAATTCATGGAGAGCGGCATAAGCGGATATAATGCCTATGTGCACTACATCCACAACAACTGGGTTGTGGCACTCCTCATTGCCGCAGTGATAGAACTATACACCACGCACAGAATATCATCGGAACTTGATAAAGAGGCAAAAAAACTATAAAAGCCCCCCGAAATGTTTTAAATAGCATGAAAATTTTTCTTTACTTCGATAATACATTGTATTTTTGCCGATGCTTATCAGAACGAATAACGTATGAATAAAATCCTTTACGCATTGATTGCAACCGCGTTGCTGGCATCATGCGCCAACTCTTATAACATCACGGGAACGTCGAGCGTGCAGATGCTTGACGGCAAGAAACTTTACTTGAAGAGTGTAAGAAACAGCCGGAAGGAGAATATCGATTCATGCGATGTGGTGCATGGGCAGTTCAGGTTTTATGGAACGCTCGACTCTATCACTATAGTAAATCTTTTCATAGACGATGTTTACGTGACGCCGCTCGTGCTCGAAAGCGGAGACATCACGGTGAAGATAGACAACTCGCAGACCACAGTGGGCGGTACGGAGCTGAACAGCAGGCTCGACAACTTCATGAAATCGTTCTTCAGACTTCAAGACATGGTGATGGAGGTGGAGCACGAACAGAACCAAGGCATCATGGAGGGCTATGACGAAGCGGAGACAATGCAGCGTCTCTATGCCAAACTGATAAGTCTGAGCGAAAGGAAAGACACGCTGTTCACCAATGTTGTGACGAATAATTTCGAAAATGTGATAGGTCCGTGGGCATTCGTTTACAGAGTGTCTTACGAGATTGACCCATACAATTACCCCTATCCCTCGTGGATGACAAACGTGCTTTATACCCGGGCTATGCAGGGACTGCCGTCGTGGATAGAGTATATCATGGCAAAAGCACCGGTGGAGTTCAAGCAGGATGCAGAGGTGGCAGGGCTGTACAAGGCTTTTCAGGAACAGCAGAACATGGTGGGCGGCGATGACGGTGCTGCCCCGCCGGTTGAAAACAACGTGCTGCCGGTGGCACCGACGCCTAACGACCTTGCGCGCCCGGCACTTCCCGAGGGAGACAAACAATAATCTTATGGCAGGCAGAACACTGATAACGAATATCGAAGTGGTGAATGAGGGATTGAGTCAACGCGGCTCAATCCTCATTGATAATGGGCGTATTGAGGAAATATTCCACGGCGATGTGCCTGCTGTTGACGACGCAGAGATGATTGACTGCGAAGGAGCAAAGGCCCTGCCCGGAGTGATTGACGACCATGTTCACTTCAGAGAGCCGGGGCTTACACAAAAGGCAGACATCGAGAGTGAGAGCCGTGCCGCGGCATACGGTGGTGTGACGTCTTTCTTCGACATGCCGAACACTCGTCCGCAGACAACCACACTCGATGCACTGCAGCAGAAAAGAGACATGGCAAAGTCTGCAGCCCACGTGAATTACGCCTTCTTCTTCGGTGCCACGAACGATAATGCAGACCTTTTTGAAATGCTTGATGAGCACCGCGTTCCGGGCATAAAACTGTTCATGGGGGCAAGTACGGGGAATATGCTCGTTGACAACGACAAGGCGTTGGACAGGATATTCAGTGGCGCGCGGTTGCCGCTGATGGTGCACTGCGAGGACTCCGAGATGATTTCCCGAAACATGTCGGCTGCCAAGGAACGGTATGGTGACGACCCCGACATAGTGCATCATCCCGAGATACGGTCGGCAGAAGCGTGCTATTCTTCGACATCGCTCGCCGTGGAAATGGCTCGGAGGCATGGGACACGGCTGCATGTGGCGCATCTCACCACTGCACGCGAACTGTCGCTCTTCACTCCGGGCTATCCGAATATTACTGCCGAGGCTGTCGTGGCACACCTGATGTTCACCGAAGAAGATTATCCGCGCCTCGGCACAGCAATCAAGTGCAACCCGGCAGTGAAGTCGCGCTCCGACCGCGATGCGCTGAGACAGGCACTCACTGACGGCAGAATATCTGTCGTTGCCACCGACCATGCGCCACATTTGCCGGCAGACAAGGAAGGAGGCTGCGCCCGGGCAGCGTCAGGAATGCCGATGATACAGTTCTCGCTTGTGTCGATGCTGCAACTCGTTGATGAGAGAGTGCTCACGATAGAACGTGTTGCCGAACTGATGTGCCACGCCCCGGCACGCCTGTTTGAGGTGCGCGACCGTGGCTTCCTGCGCCCGGGAATGAAGGCAGACATCGCGATAGTGAGGCGTGGAGAGCCGTGGCGCGTGACGAAAGGTGTGATACAGAGCAAGTGCGGGTGGAGTCCGATGGAGGGGCGGGAGTTCTCGTGGCGCGTGGAGCATACCTTCTGCAACGGACACCATATATATAATAAAGGTGTGTTTGATGCCGGCAGCCGTGGCGAGGAAATCCTCTTCAGATAGCATACCGCGCGTTTTCCCATTCAGTGACAATATTCCTGACGTTTCACATTATTGATATGATAGCACGATATTTCATTTTCATTATACTCCTCGTTGTGTTTCCGTTCCTTTATGTAGATTTTGGCATGATGCGAAACCGGTGGCGCGGGCGTCTGATTTACCGAGTGCTGTGGTGGCTGCCGTGCGTGGCAATGCTGGTATATACGGTTTACCTTGCCACTTTGTGCAGTTTTGCTCCGCTTGAGACATGGGTGCTGTTCCTTTATCTGCTAATCTTAGGTATTGTGTTTGTTCCTCTGTCGGTGTTCGCTATGTGCGCATACGTCGGCGACATTCTCGTAAGGAAAGGAGTTGTGAAGCGCAACCGGGGGCGCAGAGCAGGTGTGGTGGCTGCCGTTACCGTCGCTGTTTTGGTGCTGTATGGCTCTTTTTGGGGCAATAAGGGTGTGAAGGTGCGCCATGTGGAATACTATTCCGAGAGGTTGCCGGAGGCGTTCAATGGTTATCGCATTGCCCTTTTCAGCGATGCCCACGTGGGAAGTTATATATGGGGAAGCATAGGCAGGTTGCAAGATGTTGCCGACACGCTCAACTCTCAACATGCTGACATGATAGCCTTTACCGGCGATTTGCAGAACATGCACCCTGATGAACTCCCCGCTGCAATGCCGATACTTGAAAAACTGCGGGCGAAAGACGGAGTGTTCTCGGTTCTCGGAAACCATGATTATGATGATTATATGCGCTCCGACTCGGTTACGGGAAGGCGTAACGAGCAGTTGCTCCGTAAGCGTGAGCGTCAGATGGGGTGGCAGTTGCTGATTGATGAGAATGTGGTTATTAAAAGACGGGATGACAGTATATTCGTTGCAGGTATGCACAACGACGGCAAGGAAATAACGACATACCGTGCAAATCCCGAAAAGGCGATGTCGGGCGTGCCCCGCGAGGCGTTCTCGATAATGCTGGAACACACCCCGACGTCGTGGCAGCGCACAATACTGCCGCGCACAACGGCAGACCTCACGTTGAGCGGTCATACCCACGGAGGTCAGATTAACATAGCGGGGCTTTCGCCGGCTGCGGTGTCATACGATGAATATGACGGTATGTATATAGACGACAGCGGGCGTGCTCTGTTCGTAACCACCGGCATCGGCGGTTTCGTACCCTTCCGATTGGGAGTAAGACCGGAAGTTGTTGTCATCACGTTGCGTAAGGGGAAGGGGAAATAAAATCAGAAACCCCAAAGCTGCAAAATAAAAAAACGTTTGGATTTGGATTTATATTTTCTGTCATTTGGTTTGTTCTGATACAGTTTTAAGTATTTTTCTAATTCCAAACATCACTGCACTTTATTCTTTCTTTATTGTTTTTTCTGTTTTATGGTATGCTTGAGTTTCAGTACTGCAAAGTTTAACTCTATCTCTGTTTCTGTCTCATTGGTCTGCATTTCATCTCCAAACAAGTCCTCAACAATCTCTCCGCTGCGCTGCATAAGTGTCTTTTGTTTGAACTCATCGTGGGTTTTAGCCATCTCACCGATTGTGCGCGACAACTCACGTAACTTCGCAAAAGCCTCTATTATTGCGATAGTGGTCTGTACAGCCTTTTCTCCCTTCAGTATTGTTGCAAGCATATACAAGCCTTTCTCCGTAAATGCCTTGGGATTGGCGCGTCTTGCTTTGTCGTTTGAAATCAAAAAATTTGATTTTAACTCCGTAAGTTCTTTGTTGCCAATCTCAAAGATATATCCTTCAGGAAACTTAGTAGGGTTGTTCTTTACGGCTTGATTTATTTCTCTGGTCTCTACTCCATAGAGCTTTGCCACGGCAAAATCAAGTATGACATCCTGTCCTCGGAGTTCTATTATATTATCGCCCACGGCTTCATATCTCACAATATCTTTCTTCATTACAAATCAGTTATAATTCATTTTCTGTGATTTTACTTTCCATAAATGACAAAACCGGCAACGTTGGCGTATTTTTTCATACGCATCACTGATGCCGGAGTGAGTTTATTGGTCGGGATTTTCGACGTAGCCTTGATATTCCGGTACGAGGGCAGACATTATCGCGGCATAACTCTTTTCCATTGAGTTGTTGATGTTTTCAGCTCCTCGCCCGATTGGTTCTATTGGTTTGTGTATGGTGAGCGACAGGCGATGCCGGTGCACGAAGTGCCAGTCTTTGGTGCGGGGCATGATGTTGAACGAACCGTTTATGGTGATTGGTGCTACGGGGAGTTCCAAGTCGTCGGCGAGCATGAACGCTCCGCGTCTGAACTTGCCCATGTGTCCGGTGAACGTCCGTGCCCCCTCGGGGAATACTACCACGCTCGTGCCGTGGCGCAGGATGTCGCGCGCCTTGTCGTAGGTCTGCTTTATCTTGCTCGGACCGCGCTTGTCAACGAATATCTGATTGCTTTTGGCACACGCCTTACCAACGAAAGGCATCTTACGCAACTGCTGCTTCATCATCCATTTGAAGTTGCGGCACAGGTAGCCGAATATGAGGAAGATGTCGAATGCTCCCTGATGGTTGGACACGAAGACATAGCTCTGTCCGTCTTTGAGGTTCTCCCTTCCTTCCACCTTAACCGGAATAAGCAGTACTCCGAGCACGAACCGCGCCCACCACTTGCCCGGATAATATCCCCAATATCCTGCGTCGCCAATCATCGTACCTATGATCACGGTGAGGGCAGTCACAATGGTGGAAAGGATTAGCAGCGGGATAAATACGAAAATCTGATAAATGCAGTATAAGAAGTGTAGCATATTTCAGTGTGTTCTGTTTCAATCGTTCGGCAGTGAAGGGTATTTCCTTGTCCAACCGTCTAATCTCAGTCGCATCACTCCGAAGAAAGCCTCGCCGAAAATGCCTCCGCTCATCTTTGAAACGCCCTCTCTGCGGTTGACAAATATCACAGGAACTTCCTTGATGCGGAAGCCAATCTTGTGGGCAGTGAACTTCATTTCTATCTGGAAGCCATAGCCCTTGAAGCGCACCTTGTCGAGTTCGATGGTCTCGAGCACACGACGTTTATAGCACTTGAAGCCGGCTGTGGTGTCGCGAACACTGAAACCCGTAACGATGCGCACATACATCGATGCAAAATAACTCATCAGTACGCGCCCCATAGGCCAGTTGACTACGTTCACTCCACTGACATAGCGAGAGCCGATGGCGAGGTCGTAGCCCTCTTCGGCGCATGCGGCGTAGAGTCGCGGCAGGTCGTTGGGGTCGTGACTGAAGTCGGCATCCATTTCGAAAATATAGTCGTAATGTCGTTTGAGTGCCCATTTAAATCCTGTGATATAGGCTGTTCCCAGTCCGAGTTTGCCCGAACGTTCGATGATGAAGAGCCTGTCGGCGAACTTGTTATCCATCAGCGAGTGTACTATTGCTGCCGTGCCGTCGGGCGAGCCGTCGTCGATTATAAGGATATGGAACGCTTTCTCAAGGTCGAAAATTGCCCTTATTATTTTTTCGATATTCTCCTTCTCGTTGTAAGTGGGAATGATTACGATGCTGTCGGTGGCTGATGTTTCCATATTATCATGTTTTGTCTATGAGGTTAGGATTGTCTTTTTCTGTTAAGCAGTATGTCTTCTTCTCGTCAATACCACTGCACGGCGTTTGAATATCCGGAGCGTTTGTCGTATTTCAGAGCGTCGGTGAGCGTCGCGGCGTTGCACCTGAAAGTGAAATTATAACTGGTGTAGGGGGCAAGTACCACCGAGCACGACATGTTGAAGCAGTGCAGGTCGCGCGAGAGCGACGCCGTGGTCATGCTTATCTTGTGGTTTTCGAAATCGTAGCCACTGGCGAAACTGATGTTCCAACCGTCGCTAATGCGCACGTTCCCACTGAAGTTGAGCGTCTGTGTATATTTGTATGGGTAGCGCATGCGTTTGGTGTTGAATCGCCCTGCAGTGTTTTCGGTCATCGTGATACCGTAGCCTATGGTAAGCGACCACGGCATAGAGAACGCCATGTAGCCGTCGGCATCGGTTTCTGCCTTGCCTTTCCGTTTCTTCTTAGCGGCAGTCTTGCCACGTTCCATGTTGTCGTCGATGTTACTCTCTATGTCGGTGTCTGTTCCCTCCTCATCGTTTTGTTCTTCGTCTTCATTGTCATCACCGCCTCCGAACCATTTCTTCAGTTTCTCCGGATTGAGCGTGAAGGAGAAGTTTTGCGACATTCCCTGAAAGCGACCAAACCTTCCATAGCCCCATTCGGTGTGGTTGCCAACGTAGGGACGCCCGTTCTCGTCGAGTTCGTAGGCGTATGTGGCAAAGCGTGCGTTGAGGTTGAAGGTGTAGTTTTTCCACCACTTCAGTCGGATGTTCATACCGAGGTCGCTCCACGGTTTCTCTTTTGCTGCCATGTTATACGACATGTTGAGGCTCAGATCGTCGATAATGCTGATTTTCTTGAAGCCTGTGGAGTCGTTGTCTGAGCGTATTTTCATTTCGATGTTGTTGCCCAGAGTCAATGCAATATTTCCCGTTTTACCTTTTCCGGGCACGTTGAACACGTTGTTCTGAAAGGGCGAATATTCCACGAGAGAGACGTTTCCGTCGGCATCGGTTTTCTGATATGTTTCGTAATATCCGTAGCGTTCGGCACTGAAGTCGGGAGAAAAGTTGAAGCTCACGGTAGGTGTCAGCACGTGGCGCACAGCCATAATCTTGTCGCCGAAGATTTTCTTTGAGGGGATATACATACCGTATAGTCGAGTCGATGCACTGATGCTGAAGCTCCAGTTATACACGTTGCTGAAGGCGTTCACGGTATCACTGACTTCGGTTTGGTTCACTTTGTCCCATGAACGCATCACTTTGTTTGAATACATTCGGTCTGTGAAGTTGAACGAAGGATTGATGTTTATGTTGTCGAAAAGCGTGAAACTGGCTTGTATTGGTATGCTGTGGTTAATTCCGTTGCGCCAATCCTTTGCGAGGTTGGAGTGGAGCAAGCGGTCTTCTTTTGTGGAAATGGAGTTGCGCATCTGTCCGGTATAACTCATGGAAATCTTCTCATACCACCTCTCTTTGCCTGCTACATGTTTGCGTTTGAAGGGGTAGAAGCGTGCGATTGTTACGTTAAGGTCGGGCAGGGTCATCTCAATCGTGGAGTTGCGCATGTTCTGGTTGAGGTTTATTGTGCTGCTCAGCGACATCCCGATGCTTGAGAACGTGGTGCTCCAACTTACCGAAGAGGTTCGCGTGCTCTGTGTCATGCTCTGCGGGTTATACATGGAGTTGAGGTTGTTTCGCTCGTAACTCGATGTAGCGAAGTTAACACTTGCCGAGAGATTGCTGAACGGATTGGCTTTGCTGTCTTGCTTGTGACTCCACTGTATCTTGAAACTCTCCTGCTCGGTGAAGTCGGGCATGCCCTTGTCTCCGTTCTTAGTGTCTTGATAACTCACGAATATCGACCCGCTGTATTTGTATCGTTTGTGGTAATTTGATGCCGCGCTGATGCCCCACGAGCCTTTGGTGTAGATCTCGCCGAGCAGTTTCAAGTCCCATTTGTCGCTGATGGCGAAGTAGTAACCGCCGTCGCGGAGGTAGAAACCGCGTGCGTTCTCGTCGCCGTAGGAAGGCATGATAAATCCGCTGGAATATTTTTTTGTGAATGGGAAGAAACCGTATGGAATGGCAAGAGGCAGCGGAACATCGCATACCACGAGGTGTGCCGGACCGAACACCACATCCTTTCCCGGGCGCACTTTTGCCCTTGATAGTGCGATGTAGAAGTCGGGATGTTCCTCGTCGCATGTGGTATATCTTCCGTGTTCGAGGTAAATCACCCCGGTGGAGTCGTGTTTGGAGCGTTCACTTCTCAAGAAACCGTCTTCCTGCTCGGAAAATACATTGCTCACAAAGCCCTTTCTTGTCTTGAAGTTGAACGCCATGTCGTCGCTCTCATACTCGTCGGCACCTATTTTGAACACCGGTTTTCCCTCCACGTTTCCCAGCGTATCGGCTACTCCGTTGGCGTGAACCACGTTGCTGTCCATGTTCACATAGACGCGCTCACTTGCCAAATCCATGTTTTCATACTTCACCTTTGCAGAGCCGTATAGATGTGCCGTGCGTGTGGTTTCGTAGAATACAAGTGAGTCATTTGCGGAATATTTTAGCGGAGCATCAATGCCGTTAGACTTTCTTCTGTTGATGCTGTCGAGGCGTATCGAGTCGTCGATTACCTTGTTGTGGCGCATTATGGCGAGCCGTAGGGAGTCTGTTTCGATGGTGTCGGTGGTGATAGAGTCTTGCTCTGTATGCGTCTGTAAGTTCTTGAGCATGTTTACATCGGTGCCTGCCATCATGAAGATGAAAGCACCAAGCAGCATAAATATCAACATGTTCCTTCTCATCAGAGCGAATTTGTGTGCAAAGTTACAACTTATTTTTTATTATACGCTATCCTTTGCCGCGATTTTTTGACCCTAAGAGATTATGAGGGGGTGTGCAGATTATGCTCGGCTGCTGATGAACCGGCTGTATGTTTTGGTTCTAAGCGAACAGTTTGTGCCATTCGCGGAAACGATTAACCCCTTCTTCTCCAAACTTCATGAGCGAGCGTTCGGCTTGTTCGAGTGTTTTTTCATGGTCAAGACGGGTCTTTGAAAAGAATTTGTCGGCATAGCACACCAGCCTTTCTTCAATAGTTTCGGGCAGAAACGAGCGGTGGGGGAGTGGTATGTTGCGTGCCACTATATCATTGAGTGTCAGCCCGGCTCCGGTGTGTCGTTCGCAAATACGTGCATGTCGGGGAAGTCCTTCCTCCCTAAGCAGCGCAGCACCTATGCGTCCGTGGCAGATGTAAGGCTCCGTTCCGTAACACTCTATGCCGGGAGCATCGCAGCGGAAGATGCCTATGTCGTGGAGCATTGCTGCCTCTTCCACGAACTGCCTGTCGATGTTGAGTTCCGGATGGGCATCTGCAATTCTCAAAGCCTTGTCTGCCACAGAGCGACTATGCGTGATAAGGATATTTCGCAGTGCGTTTTCCTCATTATAATATTTATCTATGATTGCCTGATAATCCATTTATTTCGGTTTAAAGTCATTGTTAATGGTGCAGCATCCGAATATAAAGGAAACTGCCCTCAATGATATTGTGAGAGCAGTTTCCTTGCATATCTCTCCCCATGTCATGGGGTAAAGACTTATTGTCTCTTATTCGTGGTCGCGCTCAATGTATGCGAGGGTCTGCCCCTTGCTTACCTTTGCTCCCTGCTTTGCCACCACCTCAACGAGTTTTCCGCCGAGTGCTGCAGGTATCGTCTCTATCTCGCCCCACGGAGTCTGTATGTAGCAGAACGGCTGTCCTTCCTCGTAGTGCTGTCCGATGAACGGCTCTACGCACGGTGCACATTCGCCATCGCCGTTGAACTCGTAGAAAATCTGTCCTTTCACAGGAGCAACCAGAGCGTCTGCCTTTGCGTGCTTGAATGCTGCTATTTCCTCGGGTGAGAGCGAAGAGCCCAACTTTGCGTCCTTTGCTTTCTGCAAATCCTCGAGCATGCGCTTCTTTGCTATGCCGCTCTTGAAGTCGCGATACTGCTCCGGGTGCATTGCAAGTTCGTAGAGTTCTTCGTCGTCTTTGCCGTAGTCCCAGCCGTTCTCGTCCATTTCCTTGCGGAAATCGTCGAGCGCGTTAGGAATAAGTGTGTGCGGGTCTGCAGTCGTAAACTCGCGTCCTTGCTTTGCTGCGAGCTCCTTGAGTTCGGTTGCTATCTCTCCCGGAATACGTCCCGACTTGCCCAAAATCATACCCCACATAGACTCGTCCATCATCACGAAGCGTCCCTTTCCTTGCTCTATGGTGAGCAGGTTCATGAGGGCAATGTTCTTGGTGTACTGAGAGAACGGAGTCACGAGTGGTGGATAACCAACACGCGGCCATACGTATGCCACCTCGTCGAACAACTTCACGAGCAGTTCGTCTGTCGAATATTCCGGTAAACCCTTCTTTGCGCGTATAGAGTTGATAGTGCGGTGCATGCCTGCAAGGTCTGCCATCATCGAACCCATCATACCACCGGGAAGACCGCAGCCGAGCAAGAGCGACGACATGTGCTTGTTTCCGGGGTTGATGAAGTAGCCGAGCCAGTCGTCGATGAACTCCTGTGTCAGCGAGCGTGCCTGCATGTATGCGTTCATGTTGATTTCTTTCACTTCGAAACCTTCGTTCTTCAGCATAGACTGAACAGAGATGATGTCCGGATGAACCTTACCCCATGACAGCGGTTCGATAGCAGTATCGATTACGTCGCAACCGTTGTTGCATACTTCGAGGATGCTTGCCATTGACAGACCGGGACCGGAGTGTCCGTGATATTGAATTATCACATCCGGGTGTTTTGTCTTAATTGCCTTGGTGAGCGCACCGAGCATTGCCGGCTGTCCTATTCCCGCCATGTCCTTGAGGCAGATTTCTTCTGCTCCGGCAGCGATTACTTCGTCTGCTATATTTGAGTAATACTCCACTGTGTGCACCGGACTGGTGGTGATGCAAAGCGTAGCCTGCGGTGTCATCCCTGCAGCCTTTGCCCACTTGATAGACGGAATTATATTTCTGGTGTCGTTCAAACCGCAGAATATACGCGGGATGTCAACACCTTGTGCGTGCTTAACCTTATACTGTAGTTCGCGAACATCGTCGGGCACGGGGTACATTCTCAGAGCATTGAGACCGCGGTCGAGCATGTGGGTCTTTATTCCTACCTCGTTGAAAGGCTTACAGAAAGCTCTCACTGCGTCGTTAGGGTTCTCGCCCGCCAGCAGGTTCACCTGCTCAAAAGCACCACCGTTGGTCTCCACGCGGTCGAATACGCCCATGTCGATTATGGCAGGTGCAATCCTTTCCAACTGATCCTTGCGTGGCTGGAACTTACCGGAGCTCTGCCACATGTCACGATAAACGAGACTGAATTGGATTCTTTTCTTCATAGTTGTTGATTTGAATATTATAAAAACTTTAATGTATTTGTATATAAATTTATAACTGCAAAAGTAGCGTTTTTTTTTCTAAGAAACTAATGTTTGACCTAAAAAAATCTCCGTTTCGTCATAAAAAACACTAAGGGAGACAAAACAACGTCTTATCCGTAGTTGTTTTATGGTTTCTTCAGGTTGTCATTTGCTTTAGCGACTCTTCTTCACCTACTACCCAGACGATGTCGCCTTTCTGGAAAACATAGTCGGGCGTGGGTTGCCAAAGATTTTCTTCTCCTCGTTCCAAGCCCACCACCATGCAGTTGAAACTGTCGCGAATTCCACTTTCCATAAGTGTTTTACCTACGAACTTGCTCGTTCCCGTTATCACTATCTGCCTCAGTTTTGTCTCCCGCTTTTCAATTTCCGGGTCGCCGAGGAACATCTCTTCTTCTATCGCATCGCCCAAAGCCTTCAACTGTTCGTCGCTTCCGATTACCTGAACGGTGTCCGATGGATATACCGCGGTGCTCCCCGAGGGGATGTTGATGCGTTGCTCGCCTCGCAGTATGCTGCTGACGTGAACCCCGAAGCGGTTGCGCAACTGCAGTTCTTGCAGTGTCTTGCCTGCCCACAGCGACCCTTCGGGAATGTCGAAGTCGCCGATGTGTATGTCGCGGTCGAGCAAATGCCCTTCATACAGAGGCTTGCGATGTCCTTTCACCTGCGCTTCGATGTCCCGCGAGCGCAGGTTCTGTATGAACATGCGTTCCAACCTGATGCTTTGATGCTTCAGTCGGCGCGAGAGAATCATGAGAATCACGATTACAACGGCAAACGTGATGATTAGCGCATTGGCAAATCGCGACAGATAGTTGATGATATAGAAGATGAACGCCGCAGCGTAAGCGGTGCGCACAAGCATTGTGAAGATGAGCGGAAAGCGGTTCAACCTGCTTGCGCTCCACAGCTGTTTCATCTCTTCGCTATGATTTTTCTTCATCACGATAGACCGTAGGAACGGCGAAATCAGCAACACCGTGAGTGTCCCCGTGATAGCATTTGCATACCAGTGCAGTTCCCACCCCGGCAACAGTTTTCGCGCAAGAGGCAGCACGAAGGTGAACATTACCGCTATCGTAGCCGCCGACAGTATTCCATAAACCACCATTGTTCGCAGCATTGCGCCGAGTAACTTGCGCCAAAGGTTTTTCTCTCCTGCCGGCGGAAGGCTCAATGTGGTGTGGTTCAGGCTGCGAATCCACTTCTTAGGGAGTCGTTTCTCAACCATGTTATGCGCCGGAACCGAGGAGCGCACCATGTAGGGCGTGAGGAAAGTTGTGATTACGCTGACCGCAACAACAACCGGATAGAGGAAGTCGCTGATAACTCCGAGTGCGAGTCCGAGCGACGCTATGATGAACGAAAACTCACCAATCTGTGCCATTGAGAAACCGCACTGCATAGCCGATTTCAGCGACTGACCGCTTATGAGGAAGCCTAACGTTCCGAGTATTGCCTGCCCGAAGATGATGGTTGCCACCAGCATGATTATCGGCAGGGCATATTCAACGAGTATTTTCGGGTCAACCAGCATACCGACCGATACAAAAAATATCGCGCCGAACAGGTTTTTCACCGGTTCGACGAGTTTTATTATCTTGTCTGCCTCAATGGTTTCGGCGAGGATATTTCCCATCACGAAAGCACCGAATGCACTCGAAAAGCCCACCTCGCTGCTCAATACGGCCATTGCGCAGCACAGTCCGAGCGCGACAATCAGCAGTGTCTCGTTGTTTATAAGCCGCCGGGTTTGTCGCAGGAACAGCGGAACAACGAAGATGCCTACCACGAACCACAGCACGAGAAAGAAGCCTATCTTGAGCACCGAGCCGACCAACTCGCCCCCGTCTGGATTATTTCCGCCGGCAATGGCACTCAGCATCACCATCATCACGATAGCAAGTATGTCCTCAAGTATCAGCACGCTCATCACCATTCCTGCAAAACGTTGCTGCCGGAGTCCTAAGTCGGTGAACGCCTTGTAGATAATCGTGGTAGAGCTCATTGCGAGCATACCTCCGAGGAAGATGCAGTCCATCCTGCTCCAGCCCATAATCTTGCCCGCAGTGATGCCCAATGTTATCATGCAGAACAAGATTGTTATGGTGGCAATGACAGGCTGTATGCCCATCTTCAGAATTTTCTTGAACGAGAAGTCGAGTCCGAGCGAGAAGAGCAGGAACATCACTCCGATGTCTGCCCATGTCTGTATGTCTGCGTGGTCAACCACAGACATTGTGTAAGGCATGTGTGGCGAGACCACAAATCCCGCCACGATATAGCCCAACACCAAAGGTTGTTTAAGTTTCTTGAACAACAAAGTGACCGCGCCGGCTACTATTAGTATCAGTGCGAGGTCCTTTACCAGTCCGGGAATTTCACTCAAATTCTTTCCTCTTTATAAAGAATTGAAACCATTGTTTATTTGTTGAATGAAGCCGTTATCTCGCAAATTTTCACGATAACCTGCATCGCCTTCTCCATCACCTGAATGCTGATGAACTCGTATGGACCGTGGAAGTTCACGCCGCCGGTGAAGATATTGGGGCAGGGCAGCCCCTTGAACGACAGCTGTGCGCCGTCTGTTCCGCCTCTGATGGGCTCCACCTTTGGCGGCACATCACACTCCTGCATTGCCTTCAGCACGATGTCGATTACGTGCATGTTCGGGTCAATCTTCTCTTTCATGTTGTAATACTGGTCGCTGACAACGGCTGTCACTGTCCCCTCGCCGTATTTCTCGTTCATTTTCTCGGCACAACGCTCAAAGAACAATTTGCGCTCCTCAAAGCGTTCGCGGTCATGGTCGCGTATGATATAGTTCATCTTCGCGCTTTCTATTCCCGACTCTATGCCGAGCAGGTGGTAAAACCCTTCGTAACCCTCGGTTGTCTCGGGCGTCTCGTCTGCCGGAAGCATGCCGGCAAACTCCGTTGCCAGCATGTTGGCATTGATCATCTTGCCCTTGGCATATCCCGGGTGAACGCTCACTCCCTTGATGCTGACCTTTCCTGATGCGGCATTGAAGTTCTCAAACTCAAGGTCGCCGAGGTCGCCTCCGTCTATCGTGTAAGCCCATTCGCAACCGAACTTCTCCACATCGAAGTGGTGTGCGCCCTTTCCTATTTCCTCGTCGGGGTTGAAAGCTACGCGAATTTTGCCGTGCTTTATCTCTTTATGGTCGCGCAGGTAGCACATCGCCTGCATTATTTCGGCAATACCCGCCTTGTCGTCTGCGCCGAGAAGGGTGGTTCCGTCGGTCACGATGAGGTCTTCGCCGATGTGGTTCAGCAGTTCGGGGAACTTCTTAGGACTGCTCACAATGCCCGGCGACAATTCTATGTCGCTACCGTCGTAGTTGCTGACGATGCTCGGTTTCACGTTCTCTCCACTGCAGTCGGGGCTTGTGTCATAGTGACTGATGAAGCCTATCGTGGGAATGTCTTCTTTCGTATTTGCCGGCAGCGTGGCATAGACATAGCCCATCTCATCCATTTCAACATCCTCAAGCCCTTCCTTTTCGAGTTCCTCTTTCAGATATTTCGCAAAAATCAGCTGTTTCGATGTGCTGGGCACACTCTCGCTTTCCTCGCTCGACTGTGTGTCGAACTTGGTGTAGTTTATGAAACGTTCCTGTATATTCATTATTATAGTATAGTTTTAAAGTTCTCAGATGATGATATTCCGGATTTCAATTCTGAATTTAGTGACTCCGCTGGGACTCAAACCCAGGACCTTCGGAACCGGAATCCGACGCTCTATTCAACTAAGCTACGGAGCCAAATACTGCGCAAAGGTACGATTTTTTGCCCTCATTTCAAAATTATTCCTATGTTTTTTGAATATTTATTTCTCATTCGGACCGGTTTTACTATTGTCAAACACCGATAGATATTACTGTTCTGTCAAGAGAAACGGCATAATTTTCGTGCAGTGGTTAATTTTAACCCCCAGTCTGTTTCATTTTGAAAAAATATTCTTATCTTTGCAGCAGATACAAAACAACCATTTCAAATATTAAAAGATCAATTATGAAACAGACCATTTATCATTTGTTACTTGTCCTTGCTTTGGCGTTGAGTGCGAACCCTGTGGTGGCACAGCCTGCCACTGTTAAGGTCACTTTCCGTGGCAACAGTCCCACGATAAACGATTTTGTGGCAAGTTTGGCGCGTGCCTACAAAGGCAATGCAGAGTTTTCCGATTTCGCCAATGACGTGAGAGGAGGCACGAGAAACTTTGTCAATGTGAAGATTGTGAGCGACGGCAGGAACGGTTATGCCTCACGAGAGGTGGAGAGTGGGTACGACGCTTCGGTGAACAAGACAGAGATGTGCTATTGGAACTGTGCCAACAAGAGGGAGAAAATCGTTGCCGTGAACATGGTAACGCGCAATCCCGACGGCATCGACGACTGCTACATAGCGTTCTATCGTTACGATAATGCCAAAAGAGTGATGAAGAAAATACCGGCTCCGTTCGACAGGGAGGTGAAGCCCATTGACTTCACAAAGCCTTTGAGAACGCGCCCTGAACGCATAAATTATGCTCGTAACGTGAGCGGTGAGGACGCCAACTCGTGGGCACCGATATTCTCTCTGCCGCAAATAGGTAAGGACATCGAGATTACCATTGCCGACGGCATGCAACTGCAACTCTCCGAAAGACAGTGGCTGCGCTACGTTTGGAACGGCAACGGCTTCACGCTTACGCTCGTGGATTGATTGTGCCGGGACATAACGGTTGCATGTGAACTAATCAAGATAACCATATATAATAATAAGAGGTGTATGAAAAAGATAATTATTGTCATCCTCGCGCTGGTGCAGATGTCGTGCACGGCGCAGGAGTTGCTGTCGTGTGAAGACACGTTCTGGACCGATGGAGACACATTTTTCCGCTTGAAAGAGCACGTAGAAAAAGACGGTTTGTATATAGCCATCGGCGGAACACTGCACGAAGGGGGATTGTTGTTCGGTCTGCAGGGCGAGAACGGGAAATATAATGTGGTGGAAACAGACAACGGAGAGCCGAAAAACTCTGATTGGTATATGTACGGGCAGACCCTTTTCTACTCCGAAAAAGACGTTACGGCAGAGGTGAAAACAATCTCCGGAAAGCGTTACATACTGTTCAGTTCGGGAAACGAACTCATCACTGTGTTCCACGAGGAGACAGGAGATCCGTGGTCTGAAAATGGCAACAGTTTGCTTGATATTTCGGAAATGCTCCATCGTAAGGTTTTATTCGCCGGGGAGTATATCGACCATAAGGGCGACCTCGTCACTTTCTGCGCCGACGAACAGAAAGTGTTGGGACTGACCGAGGGCGGCAGCGACTACAAGATAGTGGAACTCTTCGACACTCCGTCTAACATCGTGGAACTCTCCGACGGCACTCTTTACAGCATAACTCACGAGGACGACGGATTGCTGCTCACCGAAATGCTGCGTGGAAATTACGACCCTGAAGAAATGCCGACCACCGAACACGCCATGAAACTGTATCATGTGCTGCCTGCCAACATGAAAGGCACGGCTAAGAAGAAATCGCGTTTCGACTTCGCTTCGGACGATGTACTTTACATTTCGTCGCTGGGCGGTTTCACAAGTTACGAACTTCAACTCATGCGCAACGAGATTTACGCCCGCCACGGCTACCGTTTCTCCACGCCCAAGATGAACGAATACTTCTCCTTATGCCCGTGGTATTCGCCACGCGAGAGCAACGACGACGTAATGAAGGAACTCTCTGAAACCGAAAAAATCAACGTGAAGATGATAAAGAGGGTCGAGAAAATGAAAGCAGAGATTGATGACTGAGCGTGCCTACAGCCCGAAACAAAGTATGCACGGCACGGTTTCGCGAAAATGTCAATGGCACAGACAGTCCTGATATGATATGAAAAGCGTTCAAGACCGACAGCAAGAGACTGTTGCCGAGCGGTCTTGAACGTTTTAAACCCACAGTGGTCATCATGCCGCGCATGTGGTTTGGTTCGATTGTCCGGCTGGTTGGCTGTGGCGATTGCATTGCTTTCGCTGCCGGAGAGATAATAAGTCGCTGTGAGGATAGCGATATTTCGGAAAATGAAATCGGCGATTTTGCTCACCAAAATCGCCGAATTTACTTTGCAAAACCGCCGATTTTACTTTGCAAAACCGCCGATTTTGGTTTGTTGTGTGAGATGTTTCAGTCGGTTATTCGTGCCTCATAGCCTTGCGGAACGATGCCTTCGATGTATTTGCAGAGTATTCCGATGCCGGTCAGGTTTTCCCCTCCCTGCGGTATTATGATGTCGGCATATTTCTTTGTAGGCTCTATGAACTGTTCGTGCATAGGTTTCAGCACTTTCAGATAGCGGTCTATAACCATCTCGACGGTGCGCCCGCGCTCCACCACATCGCGCTGAATGTTGCGTATGAGTCGCTCGTCGTCGTCGGTATCGACATAGATTTTCAGGTCCATCATTTCCCTCAGCCGGCGGTTGAGGAGCGTCATTATCCCCTCGATTATTATTACCGGCTTAGGTTCCACGCGCACTGTCTCCTGCAGCCGGTTGCACATGAGATAGGAGTAGGTGGGCTGTTCTATTGCTTTTCCGTTGCGCAGTTCGTTGATTTGCTTTATCAGCAGTTTCCAGTCGAATGCGTCGGGGTGGTCGAAGTTTATGGCTCGCCGCTCCTCGTCGGTCATTCCTGTGGTGTCGTTGTAGTAGGAGTCGAGCGGCACCACTGCCACATGATGTGGCGGCAGTGCGGCAACAAGTTTCTTCACCACCGTGGTTTTCCCCGAACCGGTGCCCCCGGCAATTCCTATTATGGTCATGGCTTTGTGGTTGATTATGTGTGATTGGTATCTTTCGTGTTGCATGCAGAGTGTGTCATCGTTACTTCTCCGTTGAGTGCAGCAAGCACTTTCGAGTATGTTTCAGACTTTTTCTCCACGCTCATCGGATAGGCGCGCGAACTGCTTGGCATCCGCCAAAGTAGAAAATTGCGCCCTCCTGTAGTGAATTGTACGTTGCCACCTACTTTTGGTTGTGGTATATTGAAATGGCTTGCGAACAATTCGGTAGCCTTCTGTCCTGTCGTAACCACTGTTTCCAGCATTGGAATGCGTGCGATGAGGCTGTCAAGGTCGGTCGGGGTAACAACTTCGAGGTCCTTGTCTGAAGCCGTGTTGCGCGTGCGTTTTACCTCTGTTGCTGTGTCGTAGAGGGCAATGCCCTTCTCTGTCAGCAGCGATATGATTTCCTCACGGCGGAAAGTCTTGGTCTTGGTATCTACGAAGTGCAACTTGTCGGCGAAGAACACCTCTCCGAAGATACGCCACATGTCGTTCTGGAAATTCGGGTAGAAGAAATCCATTGACCAGCGGTGGCGCGCCGGTGGAAAACTTCCGAGCATCAACAATCGTGCTGCTTCCGGGATGAATGGCTGTAAAGGGTGCCTTTCGATGTCCATTTCCCGTTATTTCTCTTTCACAAGATAGATAGCCACAGGCAGGTGGTCGCTGTAACCGTTGAGCCAGACTCCGCCGCTGTGGGTGCGCTTAGGTGTGTGCTTATATTTCCCCTCGTTTTGCATCAGATAGTCTCGCGTCTGTATTTTGTGCTTCATGAAGGTCAGTTTCGAGTAGTCTTTCTTCTGCGTTCCTTCTATCAGGTTCGGCGTTACCACGATTTGGTCGAATAGGTTCCATGAGCCTTGATAGCTCAGTGTGCCTTGTCCTTGTTTGGCGAGGGTGTTATACCACGGGTTATACATGTCGCCGGGTCCCACTTCCGACATCTCTCCCTTTGCTCCGAGTGATGTTTTCATGCTCTTGTCCATAGGGTCGTCGTTCATGTCTCCCATTACAATAACTTTCACTTCGGGGTCGTCGCGCAGCAGCGAGTCCTTTATCGCGCGCGCCTGTCGCCCTGCCGACTCGCGGTAGAACGGCTCACTGAAACGGCTGGGCCAGTGGCATACTATTACCGTTACGTGTTCCTCGGCGAGCGTTCCGCTTACAGTGAGGAAGCCACGGGTGAAGAATGCGCTGTCTTTCTCAAGTTCCTGAACGTATGGTATCAGTTTGTAGTCGCGTATTTTGAATATCGCCGGGTTGTAAAGCAGGGCACAGTCCACCCCTCGGAGGTCGGGACCTTCCACGTGAACATACTTATATCCCCTTGCGCTGAGCGGCTCTTGAGCCACAAGGTCATCAAGAACCCTCGAGTTCTCCACCTCGCTCAGACCGATTATTGCGCAGCCTATGTTGGGCAGCATCTCGGTTCCCATGTCGGCAAGAGCGCGCGACATGTTGCGCAGTTTGTTCTTATATTTCATCTCGCCCCAGCGGTATGTGCCGTCGGGCAGGAATTCATAGTCGTTCTTTCCCTCGTCATGGCATGTGTCGAACAGGTTCTCTTGGTTGTAAAATCCTACGCCATAGACGCGGAACTGCTTCTGACCGTATGTGGCAACGGCAACCAAACAGAATAAAAAAATCAAGATTTTCTTCATAAGTATATATCACTTTTTATTGTCTTCCACTGTATGTTTCAAGTTCGGGGACAAAGTTACGAAAAAAAGTTGATATCCAACCCTTTTGCATTGAAAAAATAAACAGCCGTAGGAGTGTGCCTAACGCTGCCGGCAATCTCCCCTGCACATAATCCGCACTTATATATAATATGGTGTAAGAATAAGATTTTTGCGGTTTTGTTTTGTACTTATGTTTTTTTAGACTACCTTTGTGCCCTAAAGAAGTAATTACGATAAAAACAAAAAACGAGATGCAAAAAAAACTGAAACTCGCACTACTCGCCCTTTGCTATGCTCCTTTGGCATTTGCCCAGACCGATGAAACGCAGCCGCAGAGAAACGTGGCAACGGATGAGTCGGCATTCACATTCACTGAGGCACAGTTGGGAGATAATGATGACATGTCGCAGAACGTGACAATCATCGGGTCTAACAACGATATGTATGCAGACCGTGTCGGCTTCCTCTTCTCTCCGATGCGCTTCCGTTACCGTTCGTTCAACCAGAAATATAATGATGTGCACATCAACGGAATGTTGATGAACGATATGGAGACGGGGCAGTTCAGATACTCGCTTGTGGGCGGACTGAACCAGATGACACGCTACAGCGACAACGTGCTCGCGTTCGAAAACGGAGGATATAACATGTCGAACATGGGCGGAGGGGTGAACTACAACTTCCGCGCTGCAAACTTCGCCGCAGGGCACAGGGTGGCATTGAGTGCGGCAAACCGCAACTATACCCTGAGAGGAGTTTACACCTACAGCTCGGGACTGATGAGCAACGGCTGGGCAGTGACGGCGAACCTCACCTACCGCTGGGCTGACCGGGGCTATGTGGAGGGCACTTTCTATAACTCGCTCTCCTACTTCCTCGGAGTGGAGAAGGTGTTCGGCAATCACCAACTCTCGTTCGCCACATGGGGAAACCCGACGGAACGCTCCACGCAAGGGGCTTCGACAGACGAGGCTTACTGGATGGCTAACAGCAACTACTATAACCCTTACTGGGGCTATCAGAACGGAGAGAAACGCAATTCGCGCGTGGTGAACGACTACGCGCCCTCGGCTATCTTCACATGGGACTGGAAAATAAGCGACGATATGAAACTTACAACGTCGCTCTTCGGTAAATACTCAATGTATCAAAGCACTAAACTGAACTATAACAACACTGATAACCCGCAGCCGGACTACTGGAAAGTGATGCCGAGCAGTTTCTACAACGTTTACGATGAGAGCGACGAGCAGAACAGAACACTGCAGAATTTGGGCAACTGGACCACGGCTTACAGCATATTTTCGGGTTCGAAGGCTAACAGGCAGATAAATTTCGACCAGCTCATCTATTCCAACAAGCAGGCTGCAGAGAACGGACACGATGCCATGTACTTCATTCAGGCAAAGCATAACGATGCTCTCACACTCTCGTTATCGTCGGCAATGAACATGTTGATAGACCACAAGAGCAACCTGAACTTCGGCATCATGCTCGGCTCCAACAAGGGAAGCCACTATCAGACAATGGAAGATATGCTCGGAGCAAAGGCGTTCCACAATATCAATACATACGCCTTGGGCACTTACACAATGGATGACCCGCGCGTGCAGTACGACCTTAACAACCCCAATGCAGTGGTGGGAGAGGGCGACAGGTTCGGTTACGACTACAACATACTCGTGAACAAAGGATATTTCTGGGCAAACTACAGCCGCAATATGGGACGCTGGCACGCCAATGTGTCTGCAAGAACGGGCGGCGTAGAGATGCAGCGCGACGGCAAGATGCGCAACGGTATGGCTCCGGAGTTCTCCTACGGAAAGAGCGGTAAGGCTCATTTCGGCGAACTGGGAGGAAAAGGCAGGATAACCTATGATGCCGGGCGCGGTCACGTACTGGCTCTCGGACTGGGCTACGAATGGCGGGCACCGCTGGCATCCACGGCATTTGCTGCCCCGGAAATAAGCAATGACTTCGTTGACGGACTGAAAAACGAAAAGATATTCAGCAGCGAATTTGCATACCAATACCACAACTCATGGCTGCATGTCAACCTGAACGCTTACTACAGCCGACTCAACGACGTTACGGAGTGGCAGAACTTCTACTTCGATGACATCAATTCGTTCTCCTACGTGTCGATGACAGGGCTGAAGAAGGAATACTACGGCGTGGAACTTGCAGCAAAACTGAAGATTACTTCCATGCTCGACCTCAAGCTCCTCGGCAGCATGGGAGAGGGCAAGAACGTGAATAATGCAAACGCGAGATACATGAACTCCACCAAGGCAACATATACCCGCGAGACTGCTTACGTGAAGAATATGCGCGAGGCAGGCACTCCGCTCACGGCACTGTCTGCCGGACTGAGTTACCATAACCGCGGTTGGTTCGTGGATTTGAACTGCAACTACTACGACCGCATCTACCTTTCATACTCCCCGAGTTACAGATATGAAAGCACGCTGAACTTCCGCCAGCAAATCGAAGGTAAGGTTTTCGACAACGAAGGCAACCTGCGCGAAGAGGCAGTGGAGCAGGCTAAGGGGCACGGAGGATTTATGGTTGACGGCTCTGTGGGCAGAAACATACGCCTGAAAAAGGGTCGCAGCCTGAGCATTAACCTGATGGTGACAAACCTGTTGAACAACACTCACATCGCTACCGGAGGCTACGAGCAGAGCAGGAGCGACTATACCGGAGCAACGTCTGACAACGTTAGAAGCCGAGTATATAAGTTCTCGCGCAACCCTAAGAAGTATTACGCATTCGGAGCAAACGGCATGTTGAACCTGACATATAAATTCTAAAAACCGTAAAACGCAAGAAAATGAAAAAAATATCATATCTTTTGATTTCAGTGCTATGCCTCGCTATGACGGCATGTATGGACGGTGACTACTCTGAACCTGACTTCAGCGGAGGGGCGCCATACGGAAACAATGCTATCAAGGAGACTAACCTTGTCACCATACAGCAACTGAAGGATAAGTACAAGAAGGCTATCACAACCGACTATAGCGACGGAATGTCGTTCGAACAGGTGAAAGAGAAAATGCAGATACGCGGTTTCGTTACTGCAAACGACATCTCGGGCAACATATATAACGAGGTGTCGATACAGGATGAGACCGGTGCCATACTCATAGAGATACAGCAGGGCGGACTGCATGGCTACCTCCCCGTGGGCACGGAGATAATTGTTGAACTGCAAGGACTGTGCGTCGGCAACTACAGACTGCAGCCGGTGGTGGGCATGCCGTCGAAAGTTACGCAGGGAACAAATGCCGGAAAAGACCAGATAGGAAAAATCACGCGCCGCGAATGGCAGCAGCATTTCCGCATAACAGGCAAGACGAAGGTCATGGAACCGGAGGTTTTCGTTGAGAACGGGAAAGTGATGGGCTGGAAAACAATGACAGACGGAGGCAAACTCGGTGTGCTGAAGAACGTCAAGTTCAAGGAAGGTTCATACTATTCTGGCACAAGTTCTGTGAAACTTAAACTCGATGAGAACTCCAAATTCGCCGACCCGGCGTTCAATACCTCCGTGTCTTGGTATTTCGAAGGACTCCCCACAACCGGTACGGAGACCTCTCCTGCGGTGATGCTTTACAACAGCAGCTATGCCGATTTCGCATCAAACACGCTGCCGATGTATAATGTTGACATCACAGGTGTCATCAAACGTTATAACAACAGCTGGGAAGTGATAATACGCGACCTTAACGACATCGTTCCGACAACGGCGGAGAGATAATGCCGGAACATACAAAATAAACAGTAAAGAAATAAAAAACAACATCATAACATGAAAAAAATCATCTATTCTGTGATAATGCTCGCTATGGCGACATTCACAATGACGAGTTGCGAAGACGTGCCGGCACCATACGGTTTCCCTGAAGAAGATGCCGGAAAGGTTGTCACTCCGATGGCAGATCCCACCGGAACAGGAACCGAAGCCGACCCATATAACGTTGCAGCGGCACTAACCCTAATAAATGGAATGGCTGACGGCGACATTACCGGAGATATTTGGGTAAAGGGTAAGATTTCTACCATAGACGGTGTTGACATAAACTACGGTAACGCTGTTTACTATATCTCCGACGACGGCACATCATCTAACCAGTTGCAGGTATTCCGCGGATTGTTCCTCGGTGGCGATAAGTTCACTGCCACAGACCAGATAAAGGTGGGCGATGAGGTCATCGTGAAGGGCAAGTGCAAGAATTTCAAAGGCAATACACCGGAGTTTGATACCGGAAGTATCATTGTTTCGCTCAACGGAAAAACGCCTGAAAAGCCCCAGAAGCCCGACACGAAGTTTGACCCGGCAGGAAAGGGGACAAAAGCCGACCCATTCAACGTTGCCGCAGTGCTCCAAAACTACTACGAGTTGTCCAATGGTGAGTACAGCAAGGAGGCAATCTATGTGAAAGGAAAGATTGTCGGCAAGCCGGAAATTGACACCGGAAGCTACGGAAACGCAACTTACAGCATTGCACAGGACGGCTCCGAAGGTGACGACAAGCTGTTAATATTCCGCGGTTTTGACATTGACAGCCTGAAGTTCACTGATGCTGCCAAGATAAAAGAAGGCGACGAGGTTGTTATCTTCGGTAAAGTGACTAAATATAACGGCTCACTGCAGTTGGCACAACAAAACTACCTCATCTCGATAAACGGCGGCGCAGGTTCGAGTGTGACGAAAACAATCGATGGCAGCACTGTCACCATTGAAGACAAGTCTCTCTCCGGACTTACCACTGTAGGCGATTACGTAATAGATTTGGGTGCTCAAGGCTGGACAGACAAGCAGGAAAACGGTATCAACATAGATACAAACGACTATTCAATCGCGTTTGGCAAGGGAGCGGGAACAACCACTCCTAAGTACTATAAAGACTCAAAGGGAGTGCGCTTGTATGCCAAGAACATCCTGACCATTACCGGAAAAACTGCCAAAATCAAGAAAGTCATATTGGAATGTGAGGCTTCCAATGGCAAAGTTTATGTTGGAAACAACGAACTGACGGCACTAAACGAAGGTAAGGTGATGACCATCTGTAACGATTTCTCCACCGACAAGGGAGGCACTCAGTTGAGAGTTCAAAGAATAATCATTCAGTTGGGCAATTAAAAAAGTGTTGTAAATATTTGGCGGGCTGCAGAATTATTCGTAATTTTGCAGCCCGTAACGTATAGAGACGAAACAAAGTATTTAGTATAAACATAACATCAATTTAAAGAAATGAAAAAAGGTATTCACCCAGAAAACTATCGCCCCGTCGTATTTAAGGATATGTCCAACGGCGATATGTTCCTCTCAAAATCTACATGTAAGGCTAACGAGACAGTGGAATTTGAAGGAGAAACATACCCTGTGGTAAAGTTGGAAATCTCAAATACTTCTCACCCGTTCTACACCGGTAAGAGTAAGCTCGTTGATACGGCAGGTCGCGTTGACCGCTTCATGAGCCGCTATGCAAAGAGCACAGCCAAATAACAGGACTATATACCTTTTATATGTATCAAAGGGGAAAAATAACGTGTCAGAGTGTAGTTGCATATACACTCCGGCACGTTTTGTCTTTTATTTAACTAAGAAACTTATATTATGACTTTAAGAAAACTTCTTGCGCTTATGGCTGTCGTTATGATTGCCCTGTCGGGCTGCGGTGGCGACGGCGATGAGCCTACACCGGGCGGGGGAGGAACATCAACGCAATCAAACCAAAACAAGAATGTAATCAAGCCCGGCATCCCGGCAGAGGTTGCGCGACTTGAGTTTCCGCGACTGCAGCAGGGTGGAAACAACTTCGTAGTGGTGCACTCCACAGCCGACTCATACGGTGTGAATTACGCCTTGGAATGGGACATTGACAAGAAGTCGCAGCGTTGGTCGTGCTATCAGATGCGAAAAGGCTATCAAGGTAATGCCGGACGCTACGACACACAAGTCAACGGCTATCCTTTCGACCCCGAACTGGCGAAGCACAACTACTATTTGGAAGCCGACTATTTCTACAGGTCCGGCTTCGACCACGGGCATATATGTCCCTCGGCAGACCGTCAATATTCGGAGGAAGCAAACTACCAGACTTTCTTCCTGTCCAACATGCAGCCGCAGTATAATCTCTTCAATGCCGGTATTTGGGAAAAACTCGAGAGCAAGATACGCAAGGCATGGGTTCCGACAAACAACACCGACGTGCTGTATGTATGCAAGGGAGGCACCATAGACAACGAGAACAATATAATAACACGCATCAAGGGCAAGTTGATAGTGCCAAAGTATTTCTTCTGCGCCTTGCTGCTGAAGAACTCACTCGGCTACCGTGCCATCGGTTTCTGGATGGAAAACGAGAACAAAGACCGCCGAAGCGACAAACTCACGAAGTATGTCAAGAGCATCGACGAACTGGAACGCCTCACCGGTATCGACTTCTTCTGCAACCTGCCCGATGATGAAGAGAACAAGGTTGAAGCCGCTTATTCGCTTCAGGCGTGGGGCATGAACTGATTTCCGCTGCCCCGAAACACCCTCTCGGGGCGCGTCTTAAAAACTGTTTCGTGGCATATCGGCAGGCGTAAGCAATGCTTTCGTAATCCGCGAGGATATATATTGCGGAGTAAAATCGGCGGTTTTACTCCGCAATTTTGCCGATTTTGCAAACCAATTTCGGCGATTTTACCTGGTAATCTCGGCGATTTTACTTTCCCATACCTATCCTTACTCACAGCCAAAGGACACCTCCGGGCAATCACTAAGCCACTTCTGATTGTCGCCGTAGCATGCAAAGCCACGAAAGTGACAAGTTTGTTAGCAATAAACTTTTTACTGACAGATTTATTTCATATCTTTGCATCCCCTCTGCATAATGTTGTGTGATGCGACGAAATAAATTCTCCGCGATAATAATAAAAACGCATGCTGATACGTTATATTATTTGATGTGAGGAAAGTTTATTATGTTTTTATGAATAAAAACGTTATCATCCTCCTGCTGATGATTGCCAGCTCTTTTACGGCTCAGGCACAGGGCAGTGGAGGAAAAACGAAAAAAGATATATCCCAAGGAGTGAAATACGCGGTGGAGGCGCAGGGTTCGTTCTCGCGCAACATCACCCCGCTATGGCTCAATGCCAACAAATACGGGCTTAGCAGCCTTGACAAGAACAACGGGTATGTGCGTGCCACGGTGGAAAGACCGCTCAGCACAGATTCCGGCAGGCACTGGGGCGTGGGCTACGGTGTTGACGTTGCCGTGCCTTACAACCACACGGCAGGCTTCGTCGTGCAGCAGGCGTATGCCGAGTTGAGGTGGCGCAGCGGCGCGCTCACGGCGGGAAGCAAGTATGACTGCATGCAGATGAAGGACGACACGCTATCAAGCGGCAGCCAGACATTCGGCATAAATGCCCGTCCCATACCTCAGGTGAGACTGTCGCTGCCCGGATATTGGACTGTGCCGCACACCCGCGAGTGGCTTCATTTGAAAGGACATATAGCATACGGCAGGTTCACCGACGACGGTTGGCAGCACGATTTCACCCGGCGAAAGAAACAATACACCGACGATGTGCTCTATCACAGCAAGGCGTTATACCTGAAAGTGGGCAACGAAGATGCTTTCTTCGCCCTGTCGGTGGAGGGCGGTCTGGAAATGGCATCACAGTTTGGCGGCACGCGATACCGACCGAAGTCTGACGGCACGGTTGAAGTAATGAAGAACTCCACAGCCTTCAGTGCGTATTGGCATGCCCTCGTGCCCGATGGAGGAGATGTCGATGAGGTGGTCTATCGTAATGATGAAGGCAACATCTTGGGCTCGTGGTTGCTGCGCATAAACTACGACGCCGATGCTTGGCAGTTAGGTATCTACTCCGACAAATATTTCGAAGACCATTCGGGAATGTTCCATTTAGACTACGACGGATACGGAACGGGCGAAGAGTGGAACGAGAAGAAGAAAAAGCGTTTCTTGGTTTACAGCCTCAAAGACAGAATGCTCGGCATCGACTTCCACTATAAATACAACAACTGGTTGAAGGGAGTGGTGTTGGAATACGTGTATTCAAAGTATCAGAGCGGTCCGGTTTATCACGACCATACACAGACCCTTAGCGACCACATCGGCGGCAGAGACAACTTTTACAACCACCACATCTATCCCGGTTGGCAGCATTGGGGGCAGGTGATTGGCAATCCGCTCTACCGTTCGCCGATATACAATGACGACGGAACGGTGGAAGTGAAAAACAACCGCATGCAGGCTTTTCATCTGGGCGTGAGCGGTGAGCCTAACGAAAATCTCTTCTACCGCGTTCTTGCCACCTATCAGGAAGGTCTCGGAACCTACGACTCGCCGTTTGTCAAGCCCCGTCACAACGTCAGTGTGCTGGCTGAGGCAACGTATAAGTTCGACGGAAAACTCCGCGGATGGCTTGTCAAGGGCGCGTTCGGAGCCGACATGGGCAGCCTGCTGGGGCACAACTATGGCGTGCAGATTACGATAAGCAAGTCAGGACTGTTAAGATAGCAAACGGAATGAATAAAAGAAACACCATATATACATTCGTGCTGCCGATGCTCGTCGTCGTTTCGGCAGTGATTTCGGGTTGCACGCTGGAAACATCGGGCAACGGGAAACTCGACGGCTACTGGCATCTCATGGAGGTTGACACCATCAGTAGCGGCGGCAAATGCGACATGTCGCAGCGGAGAGTGTTCTGGGGAATACAGGCAAAAATCATCAATATCAGCGACCGTGACAACACTTCATGCGACTTCTCGTTCCGTTTCGAGGAGACAAACAGCATGCTGCGCCTCTATGCACCGTTCGTTCACGACCGCAGTGTGGGAGACACCGCGGTTGATGATGCCACGCTTCTCGCCCCATTTGGGTTGGATTCGTTGGAGCAGGGTTTCAAAATAGAGATGCTTAAATCCGGTACGATGAGGCTTGCCACAGAGAAATTGAAACTTCATTTCAAAAAAATGTAAAGTCAGAATATGAGAAAAATTGCAGTAGCCGGCACAGGATATGTCGGTCTTTCAATAGCAACACTGCTTGCGCAACACAATGATGTCACGGCAGTTGACGTGGTTAAGGAGAAGGTTGACATGGTAAATCGCCGCCGGTCGCCCATTGCAGACCGCGAACTTGAGGAGTTCCTCGCGGAGAAAGAACTCCACCTGCGTGCCACCCTCGATGCAGAGGGGGCATACCGTGCGGCAGAGTATGTGGTGATAGCCACCCCGACAAACTACGATTCGCAGTTGGATTTCTTCGACACCTCGGCAGTGGAGTCGGTTATAGAACTGGTGACGAGAGTTAACCCCGATGCGATAATGGTTATAAAAAGCACCATACCGGTGGGTTTCTGCGAGCATGTGCGCGAGAAATACAACTCACAGAACATCATTTTCGCACCGGAGTTTCTGCGCGAAAGCCGTGCGCTTTATGACAATCTCTATCCCTCGCGCATCATCATTGGCACTGTGACAGGCGATGAAAGACTCGTCGGCGTGGCTCATGACTTCGCTTCGCTGCTGAAAGAGGGGGCGATAAAAACCGATGTTGAGACGCTTTTCATGGGACTTACGGAGGCTGAGGCGGTGAAACTCTTTGCCAATACCTATCTCGCTCTGCGCGTGAGCTACTTCAACGAACTCGATACATACGCCGAGATGAAAGGACTCGACACGGCATCTATCATCAAGGGCGTGTGTCTCGACCCGCGCATCGGCGACCAGTATAACAATCCGTCGTTTGGCTATGGAGGCTACTGTCTCCCGAAAGACACCAAACAACTGCTCGCAAACTACCGCGACGTGCCCGAAAACCTCATCGAAGCGATAGTGGAAAGCAATCGCACGCGCAAGGATTTCATTGCCGACCGTGTTCTGAAGAAAGCCGGATATTACGACTATTACAACCGTGGCGACTACAATCCGGGCGAAGAACGCTCGGTGGTGGTGGGAGTATATCGCCTCACAATGAAGAGTAATTCGGACAATTTCCGCCAATCGAGCATACAGGGTGTGATGAAACGCATCAAGGCAAAGGGCGCACAGGTGGTTATCTACGAACCGACACTCGAGGACGGCAGCACATTCTTCGGCAGCAAGGTGGTCAACGACCTCGCCAAATTCAAGCAAATGAGCCAAGCCATCATCGCCAACCGATACGACACATCGCTCGACGACGTTCGCGAGAAAGTATATACACGCGACATCTTCAGGCGCGACTGACATCATGGCAGGCACGTCAAGGGCACAAACGGCAGTCCCCCGAAAAGTCGCTGTCTGACTTTTCGGGGGACTGATTGTTTCATGTCTGCCGTGTGCCGGCTAATATATTCCGTCGGCTGACTACTCTGCCATACGCTCCGGAGCCTTCACGAAACTTCCCTTACTTCCAAACCTGACTCTCTCGCCGCCGGCTTTGCCCTTTTCGCCCGGCATCATCTTTGGTGAAGGATAGGATGGCGCGTGGTAGTAATAATATCTGCTCCAGTCGAAATAACCTATCGACCTCAGATTGAACTCTATGTCCTTGCTGGTTCCGTCATCCATGTAGCCCGAGAAATAGTTGTCTGACAGCGTGTAATCGTAGATGTAAATCGGCTTATATCGGGTGTCGTCATATAACAGTTCGATTACTCCGTTGTCCACTCTCCAGACAAATTGGCTGTACCAATAGTTGCCGTAACGGTCGTTCACGTCGTAATCCACCTCCATTCCGTGCCCCTTGGTCATACTGTAGTCGTCGCTTTCGAACATCATCACCGTGTAATAGTCGTTGCCGGTGAGTCCCCAGCGGTCGTAGTAGTAAGTGCTAATCCTGCCTTCCCAGTTTTTGTAAGAGAACTCGGAAAGCTTGTAAGCGATGTCTTCATCTTCGCATGAGGTGAGCATTATGGCTGCCATTGCTATCATTGCCATTGCAATCTTAGAAGTAACATTTTTCATAATTTGTTTGATTTAATTGTTTCTTTGCTGCAAAGATAGTGATTTTTTCATAAAAGATAGAAATCGTTTTCCCGAAAAAGAAGTAGGAATATCCATAATGTATGAGGGAAATCCCTATTCGGGTTTCAATGTAGGATGAGCAGAGATGTTGGGAGTGGGGGAGCAGTAGGGTAGTATATTACCTAAAGTTCACTTGCTGCAGAAACCCTGTTCCTCCGCTTCCGTTTCTCATCAAGTCCTTAAAAAAACTAAAACTGTCAATGTGATTAAGCCATTGACAGTTTTTTTCTTACCTTTGCAAAGTAATTCTAATGCAATAAATTACATTTAATAAAAAATGAGAACAGTTTATGATTTCTCTGTCAAGGACAGAAAGGGTGGCATGGTGTCGCTGAAGGAGTATGCCAACGAAGTGTTATTGATTGTCAACACAGCAACGAAGTGCGGTTTCACTCCGCAGTATGAGGAGTTGGAAAAACTTTATGAAAAGTACCACTCACAAGGATTTGAAATACTCGACTTCCCGTGCAATCAGTTCGGACAACAGGCTCCGGGCACCGATGAGAGCATACACAACTTCTGCAAACTGACATACGGAACAAAATTTTCGCGCTTCAAGAAGATTAAAGTGAACGGAGAGGACGCCGAACCACTGTATAAATTCCTCAAAGAGCAGAAGGGATTTGCCGGTTGGGACATGTCACATCCTATAGCGTCGGTACTCGACAAGATACTCAGCGAGGCAGACCCTGACTACAAGGAGAAGGCAGACATAAAGTGGAATTTCACCAAGTTTCTCGTCAATAAGAAAGGACAGGTGGTTGCACGCTTCGAACCTACAGAGAAAATCGAGAACATAGAGAAACAAATTGTAGAACTATTATAAAACGAAAGCCCCAATCTTATGCGGCGGATACCGGCAGAGGAGGGGCGACAAAGAGATTATGAAACATACAAAATGCTTGATAGTGGGTAGCGGTCCGGCAGGATACACCGCTGCCATTTATGCCGGCAGAGCCAATCTGTGCCCTGTAGTGGTGTGTGGTTTGCAAATGGGAGGACAGCTCACACAGACAACCATAGTGGAGAATTTCCCGGGTTATCCCGACGGAGTGGATGCCAACCAGATGATGATGGAGATGCAGCAGCAGGCCGAACGCTTCGGCGCGGAAATCATGTCGGGCGTCGTTACCGATGTGGATTTCAGCAACAAACCTGCCGTTGTGACCCTCGACGACGGAGAGAAGATAGAGGCAGACACGGTGATTATTGCCACCGGAGCATCGGCGAAATACCTCGGTCTGCCCGATGAGGTGAAGTATAACGGGCGAGGAGTGTCTGGATGCGCCACCTGCGACGGCTTTTTCTATCGCAAGAAGGTTACGGCAGTGGTAGGCGGAGGCGACACCGCGTGTGAGGATGCGCTCTATCTTGCCCAGCTCTGCACCAAGGTTTACCTTGTGGTACGCAAGCCTTTCCTCCGCGCTTCGAAGATTATGCAGGAGCGGGTCATGGCTACCGAGAACATCGAAATACTCTTTGAACACAACGCCACCGGACTTTACGGCGAGAACGGAGTGGAGGGTATGCACGTGGTGAAGCGCAAAGGAGAGGCAGACGAGCAGCACTACGATGTGGCAATCGACGGCTTCTTCCTCGCAATCGGTCACACTCCCAACAGCGAAGTGTTCCGTAAGTGGGTGGATACTGATGAGGTAGGATATATCTGCACGGTTGGAAACACCCAGCAGACCCGCACTCCGGGACTTTTCGTTGCCGGCGATGTGTGTGACCCGACCTACCGTCAGGCTGTGGTTGCAGCCGCTACGGGATGCAAGGCGGCACTTGAAGCCGAACGCTACCTGCAAACAATCTGACGGCAGGATATTGTTGTTTCGCGACTTTTTGATTACCTTTGCAAGTCGAAAGAACAACATACAGTGAAATGAAAGCACGCATCATTGCATTATATCTGCCGCAATTCCACCCCATACCGGAGAACGACCTTTGGTGGGGACGTGGCTTCACGGAGTGGACCAACGTGGCTAAGGCAAAGCCTTTGTTCCGCGGACACCGCCAACCACGCATTCCTGCCGACCTTGGTTTCTACGACCTGCGGCTGCCGGAGACCCGGGAGCAACAGGCTGTGCTGGCAAGGGAGGCAGGGATAGAAGGTTTCTGCTACTATCATTACTGGTTCGGCGGAGGGAAACAACTTCTCGAACGACCGTTCAATGAAGTGGTGGAAAGCGGCAAACCCGACTTCCCGTTCTGCATCTGCTGGGCAAACCACACATGGAGCAGCAAGACATGGCGGCGCACTTCGGCAATGCAGCACGACGGATTGCTCGTAGAGCAGACCTACCCGGGGCGCGATGACCACGTGGCTCATTTCATGTCGTTGCTCAATGCCTTCCGAGACAGGCGATATATTACAATTGACGGCAAACTGCTGTTCACAATATACGACCCGTTAGGGTTTCCTGATGTCGGCGACTTCATCGGGTTGTGGCAGCAGTTGGCAGCAGAACATGGTCTGCCCGGGTTCTATTTCGTGGGCATGTCGCCCTCCACGCTGTCGTTCAAGGTTGCTGCCTACGGGAAACATAAGCCCGCAATGCCAAATCTGCGCAGCAGTGCCGGCATATATAATAATGTGTTGTCGATGGGCTTCGATGCCGTGAACTCGTATGGGAAAAGGCGAGGCGAGATGCTGTATGAGGGAAAGTGGAAGAACATCGCAAAGACAGTGATGCGCAGAACGGGGCTTCGCATGGGCAGCCAATGCTATGATTACGAACGTACTGTGGCAAACTTCTTTGCTCCGGAGGACGTCTGGGAGAACGTTTTCCCCACAATACTGCCGCAATGGGACCGCTCGCCGCGCGTTGCTTCTGCCGATGGGGTGTATGTAAACGTAACACCGGAGAAGTTCGAGCAACATATACGCAATGCCATACGCATCGTCAGCTGCAAAGAAGAGGAACATCGCGTCATCTTCCTCAAGTCGTGGAACGAATGGGGAGAGGGCAACTACGTGGAGCCTGATGAGGAATTCGGGCACGGTTTGCTGCATGCGTTGCGCGACGCACAGAAGTAGTGCTGCGCTACTGCATGTTATCGAGTCATCATAAGCACAAATGCTGCGATGCCCGATTATGACAATCTGCTCTGCCATAGATGATGTGCTTTTGAGAAAACTCATAAAAAACAGTAAGTTAACGATGAAGAAATTCGACTTCTTTTATATAGACCCGCAGTCATATAGCAATCTGTCTATATATGATTACAACCTGTTAAGCCATTTCGATAAGCAAAACTTACTGTATCTGCACAGCAAAAAGTATGACTACAAGAGTATTGAAGGTTGGAACGAGAAGCCGGTTTTTATATATAACTCTATTGCCGGTCAACACCTGAAAGCCCTTAGTTATGTGTGGTCTTACATACGTATTTTCTTCCTGATTGCGCTATACAAGCCCAAGGTGGTACACATGCAATGGTTCAAGTTGCCAGGTTTCGATCACCTCTTTGTTAAACTTACAAAGAAGTTATTCGGCACACAGTATGTATTTACTGCCCATAATGTGCTGCCCCATAACACCGGCAACCGTCATGCAGGCATTTATAGAAAACTATATCACGCGGTAAACCGCATCATAGTGCATACGCCTGCCACGGTAAAAGAGATTGTCTCCAAGTTCGATATTCCGGAAAATAAAATAACCGTTATCCCTCATGGGATATTACAACCGGACATAGACGAACAACTTTACAGGCAGTCTGTCGGCACATGGAACCGGAAATACGACACCAAGGGCAAGATAGTGTTCTCTTCGTTAGGAGAACAGAGCCGCTACAAGGGTATCGACCTGCTGGCAGAAGTATGGGCACAGACCCCCGAACTGCGCGATAACGACAACCTGCTCCTGCTCATCGTCGGGAAGCAAGTAAACATAGACCTCTCTGCTTTGTCTGCTTGCAACAACGTCATTATGGAGAACAGCAGAATTTCCAATGAGGAATTCTACTATCTTCTCAAACATACAGATGTGTATGTGCTGCCCTATCGCAACATCTCTCAAAGCGGGGCATTGCTTACGGCATTGTCAACTCGCACTCCCTTTGCCGCAACCAATGTCGGCGGTCTGTGCGACCCACTGAAAGTTGCACCTGTAGGCTGGGAGATTTCGGGCACAACCTTTAAGGACATACAACAACAACTCGTCAACATCAGCATGTCGCCGGAGAAGATACGCGCCATTAAAAACAGTCACGATGATTGGGAGAAAATAAACGATTATTATGCGTGGAAGCACATAAGTCATGCCACCATGACACTGTATCAATCCATGTGCGACAAGGGATAATACGTTGTAAATGCCGTGATCTCGGTAAATCATGGGGCGAAAAATGAAATGACATACATGATTATGTAGTGCCGACATGCAATAAATACACCTTTTAGGTGTTATTCTAATTATAGAAAGATTTTATATTAACTATGGCATTGACTTTGATGTACATCACCAACAGCCCTGAAGTGGCAACGATTGCCGACAGGAATGGTGTTGACAGAATTTTTATAGACCTCGAGACACGAGGCAAGGAACAACGACAGGGGCATATAGACTCGGTGAAGTCGCACCATGCACTGCAGGATATAGACAAGGTTAAGGAACGGCTGGGACGGTCGCAACTGCTCGTTCGCTGCAATCCACTGTATGACGGAAGTCGTGAGGAGATAGCAGAGATAATCTCGCGCGGTGCAGACATCGTTATGCTTCCGATGTGGAGGACATCCGACGAGGCGTTTCGCTTCATTGAATACGTGAGAGGCAAGGCTCGCGTAATGCTTTTGCTTGAGACACGAGATGCCGAAAAAATCATCGGAGAGGTTGTTGACGAAGGAGGAGTGGATGAGGTTTACGTCGGACTTAACGACCTGCATCTCGACTACGGACAGACATTCCTTTTCGAACCGCTCGCCAACGGCACGATAGATAGTATTGCCGAGAGGCTCAATTCACGCAATATGTTCTTTGGCTTCGGCGGTATCGCGGCACTCGACGGCGGACTTATTTCGGGCAGGAACATCATAACCGAGCACTACAGGCTGCACTCTCAAATGGCAATACTTTCACGGGCGTTCTGCGATACGTCAAAAACGGAGAACTTCGAACAGGTGGAGAAAACATTTGCCGACGGCGTAAGAGACATTCGCAGGTTTGAGACAGAACTCGCAGAGAAGCCGAAAGAGTATTTTGAAGATAATCACAGGGTGGTCTGTGAGAAAGTAGCAGAGATTGTAAAGATGAAAAAGGCGAGACAATGAAACTTAATCACGCCATAATAAAAAGTCTTAGCGATGAGCACGGTGGAGCATTCTATCTGCTAGATTCGGAACAATTTGCTCTAAATTTCAGAGAGTTGCAAGAGGCGTTCAGGAGTTTTTACGAGGACACTTACATCGCTTATTCCTACAAAACGAACTACACTCCACGGCTATGCCGCCTTGTGGAAGAACTCGGAGGATATGCCGAGGTGGTGAGCGACATGGAATATGAGATTACGAAACGTCTCGGCATACCGACGTCTAAGGTGCACTTCAACGGTCCGGTAAAGAACACCGCTGTCGTGAATGAGGTTATAATGGGCGGCGGAGTGGTAAATCTCGACGACTATGTGGAGGTTGCGAACATCTTGGAACTGGCAAACGCAAACCCGGATAAGCCCGTAAACATAGGCATCCGATGCAATTTCAAAATCAATGACGGCGTTGTCTCGCGCTTCGGTTTTGATGTGGAGAAGCCCGAATTCGGAGAAATGATACGCCGGTTGCAGTCGGTTGACAACATAAGACTATTCGGATTGCACTGCCATTTCGCCTCTCGGCGGCTTGATACGTGGCGACCGAGGGCTGAGGGCATGGCTGCGCTCACAGACAAAATATGCAACGACACCCCCGACCACATCGACCTCGGAGGCGGTTTGTTCGGAAAGATGAAAGACTCGCTGAAGAAACAGTTCGACACTCCAATCCCGACATACGCAGAGTATGCCGCAGAAGCGGCGGCAGCGATACTGGAACACTTTGGCAGATGTATCGAAAAACCGAAACTTTTCATAGAACCGGGGAGTGCGTTGGTGGGAGACGTCATGCGCTTCGTTGCCCGTGTGGAAAGCATAAAGAACATTCGAGGCAAGGATATTGCAACTCTTATGGGCAGTATCTACAACATCAACCCTACACTTAATAAGAAAAATCCGCCTTTGGAGGTGATGCACGACACCGAAAAGCAGTCGAATGAATATCGCGACCTTGACTTTGCCGGCTTCACCTGCATAGAGTCAGACTATCTCTACCGCGGATACGACGGACCGCTTGCCGTAGGCGACTTCGCGGTTTTCGACAATGTAGGGTCATACTCTGTGGTGCTGAAGCCGCCATTCATACTCCCCAACTTCCCGATATTGGAATTGCATGGTGACAAAGTTACGGTTATAAAGAGGCAGGAGACCTTCGACGACATCTTTCATACATACACTTTCTGAACTTACGGCATGGCAATGGAGATATGGTTAATGGCAAACAGATGCCTGAAGAGGATATTCGACTTCATCGCATCGCTGGCGGCACTGATACTGCTGTCGCCCATATTGGCTGTATGTGCCATTTGGATAAAGACCGATTCGGAAGGTCCTGTCATCTTCAAGCAGGACAGACGCACAAAGAATGGCAGGATATTCAAGATGTATAAGTTTCGTTCGATGATTAACAATGCCGAGAAACAGGGCTCCGGACTGTTCAATTACGAGGACGACCCACGCGTGACACGTTCCGGTAAGTTCCTGCGCAAGAGCAGTCTTGACGAACTGCCGCAACTCCTGAACGTGCTGAAAGGCGACATGTCGATAGTGGGACCGCGCCCATGTGTGTCTTACGAATTGGGCGACTTCGACACTATCAATGCCCGCTTCCGCAAACGCTTCGAGGCTGTTGCCGGCATTACGGGCTATGCGCAGGTGCAGGGGCGCAACGACTTGCCGTGGGACAAGAAGGCAGATTACGACGGGCGGTATATCGACTTGTTCCGTAGTTGGGGCTGTCTGATAGACGCATACATTATATTTAAAACGTTCTTGGATGTTTTCAAGCAGAAGAACATTTACGAAAACAAGCAGGATGCCGGAATAAGCGACACCGAATCGGCTGAATTGGCAGAAGAAGAGGTGATACGTTTGGCTCACGAATGAAAAACGAGAAAATATGGACAATGACAAAAGACTGATATGGTTAGGAGGAAAACTCATTCCGGTGAATGAGGCAAAGATAAACGTTCTCTCGCCGACATCGCAGTTCGGCGCGAACGTCTTTGAGGGAATACGCTGTTACTGGAATGAAGACAAGCAGCAGTTGTATGCTTTCCGACTGGCAGACCACTACAAGAGGCTGCAAAATTCTATAAAGATTTTCCGTATGAAAAGCCCTTACACCGACGAGGATTTCCTGAAAGGACTTGTGGATGTGGTCAAGGCAAACGGCTACAAGGAGGACATTCAGGTGCGGCAAACTGTCTTCATAGACGGTCTGGGGGGCACATGGAGCTCATGTGAGCCGGTGAACATGTTCATCGCCCCTATCCCGAGAGGGCGCACATTGATAGAAGGAAAGAAGGGACTGCGCTGTCAGGTGAGCTCATGGGAGCGCATCAGCGACCGAAATCTGTCACCGAGAGCAAAGGTGGGCGCTAACTACATAAACAGCAGAATGGCTCACCTCGAGGCTCAACAGAACGGTTACGACACGGCGATATTGCTCAACGACAACGGAAAAGTGGCAGAAGGACCGGGCTCTTGCTTCTTCATGGTGCGCGACAACACCCTCGTCACACCGCCTTGCACGGCATCCGTGCTCGAAAGTATAACTCGCGACACTATCATACGCATAGCACGCGACCTGCTGAACATAAAGACCGTTGAGCGAGATATAGACCGCACGGAACTTTATATATGCGATGAAGCATTCCTGTGCGGCTCGGCAATGGAGATAACACAGGTTATCAACATCGACGGTTATCCCGTGGCAGACGGAGAGTGCGGACAGATAACGAAACGGTTGTTCGATACATACTATGAGGTGTTGACCGGAAAACATGCCGAATACAGCGAATGGCTGACACCAATCTATTGAATATGGAGCAGCAAAGCGAGAGAAACACAACACCGATGGTGTCGATAATCGTGCCGGTATATAATGCCGGGCGGTTCATCGAACAGACCATCGGCTCTGTCCTCGGTCAGGATTACACCGACTGGGAACTCATTCTCGTGAACGACTGCTCCACAGACAACTCGGCGGAAATAATCAGCAAGTATGCCTCCGACGGTAGAGTAAGGCTCGTTAACATGGAAAAAAACGGAGGGGCAGCCGTCGCACGCAACAAGGGAATTGACATGGCGAGAGGCAGATACATCGCTTTCCTCGACAGCGACGACCTTTGGCAGCCTCGCAAACTCAGCCTTCAACTGGCTCTCATGGCAGAACAAGGCTGCGCTTTCTGCTTCACCGAAATAGAAATGATTGACGAGTCGGGCACAACGAGGTGCAAACCGAGGCATATCCCGGCAAAGGTGGACTATTCATATCTTCTGAAAAAAACCGTCATAGCCACCTCAAGTGTGATTATCGACAAGGAAATCACGGGGCATTTCGCCATGCCGCAACGCCGTTCGGGGCAGGACTATGCCACATGGCTGATGCTGTTGAGGCGGGTGCAGTGGGCATATTGCCTCCAAGAACCTCTCGTGAAATACAGGGTTGTGAGGCATTCGCTCTCGTCGAACAAACTCTCAAGTCTGAAACAAGTATATGACATTCAGACCAAGAACGAGCATCTCCCGGCGTGGCGCGCCGCTTACGACACATGCCGGTTTGCCCTATACGCGTTCAAGAAACATTTCTGTTAGACAATAATAAGAAAAAGATGAGACTGTTTTATAAACTTTCCCACTGGTACTTCACGAAAAACGCCCTGCCGTATTGGTGCGTCTTCGTTTTCGACTGCTTTGTAGTGATAACGAGTGGACTGATTTGTCACACGCTCATTTGGGGTGCAACGGCTACTGCCAACGGGTTTGTTCCATTGCTTGAAACCCTGCTTTTCTATCTTATATTCTACATTATAGGTTTCAGGATATTCCATACCTACTCCGGAGTGATGAGATACACCTCGTTTGCCGACATCCACCGCATAGCACTTGCAAACCTCACGGGCGTGCTGAGCATCGGCATACTGAGGCATTTCTTCATGTACGACATGTACTTCGTGCCGATAAGACTGCGCGAACTGGCAATGTCTTTCGTGCTCGCCACCGCCGTTATGTGGACAGCACGAATGATAGTGAAATACATGTACGAGTTCTACAAACAGGATCAAGATGCCCGCGGGGTGTTCATCTATGGCGTGAAAACCGGCGGAATGAGCATAGCACGCGCACTGCTCGATGCTCCCAACGTGGCATATCGGCTGAGAGGATTTGTCAGCGACGCCAACGACATGACAGGAAAAATGCTCATGGGCGTCAGGGTTTACCGCAACGACAAAGACCTTCTGAAGATAATGGAGAGAGAGAAAGCCAATGCGCTCTTCGTCTCACCGCTGAAAAAGGAAGATTTCATCAAGCAAACGGCACTCGTTGACATGCTAATAGAGAAAGGTATATCAATATTCATGATGCCCTCTGCCACAGAATGGGACGGCAAGAGCGACATCTTCGCCTCGCAACTTCACGAGATAGAGATTGAAGACCTGTTGCCGCGCGATGAGATAAACATCGACTTCGACGCCGTGAGAGCACTGCTCAAGGGCAAGCGAATACTGATAACCGGTTCGGCAGGAAGCATCGGGAGCGAAATAGTAAAACAGATAGCAGGTTTCCACCCCTCGCAACTGATACTGATAGACCAAGCCGAGACGCCCCAGCACGACATAAGGCTTATGCTGAGAAACGACTTCCCGGAGGTGAAGGCAGAGACCATTGTCACCACGATATGCAACCGCGGGCGCATGGAAACGATATTCAATCAGTACCGCCCCGACTACGTGTTCCACGCCGCGGCATACAAACACGTGCCTATGATGGAGGATAACCCCTGCGAGAGCGTGCAGAACAACATCGAAGGAACGAGGATAATAGCCGACATCTCGGTGAAATACGGAGTGAAGAAGTTTGTGATGATAAGCACCGACAAGGCTGTAAACCCCACAAACGTCATGGGATGCTCGAAGCGTATCTGCGAAATCTACGTGCAGAGTCTCGACAGGGCGATAAAGGAAGGCAAGGTGAACGGAGTTACGCAGTTTGTCACCACGCGCTTCGGCAACGTGCTCGGCTCCAACGGTTCGGTGATACCAATCTTTCGCGAACAGATAAGGCACGGAGGTCCCGTCACCGTTACACACCCCGAGATACTGCGTTACTTCATGCTGATACCTGAAGCCTGCAAGCTGGTTCTTGAGGCAGGGACTATGGGAAAAGGCGGAGAGGTGTTCGTCTTCGACATGGGCGCGCCGGTGAAAATAGTGGATTTGGCAAAGCGTATGATAAAACTCAGCGGGGCGCAGAACATAGATATTGAATACACAGGGCTGCGCGACGGAGAGAAACTTTATGAGGAGGTGCTCAACGAAGAAGAGATTACGATACCCACAATCAACAAGAAGATAAGGGTTGCAAAGGTTCGGGAGTATGACATCGACACCGTGAAGAAACAGATATCACAACTCGTGGCAGACAGTTATGCCTTCGACAATATGCTCACGGTGAAACAGATGAAACAGATAGTGCCGGAATACAAGAGCAATCACTCGGTTTATGAGAGTTTGGACAAGTGAAGTCCAAACTCTTTTTGTTTCTGCCGGGTTACGTATGTAGCCAATCCACACCAAACCGGTAGGGAAAATCCCGCCGTAATTAGGGAAAATCCTTTGCAATGATGAATATTTTGTCGTTTCTTTGCACCATAAAACAGTATGAACAATTTAAAATTTATGGATATGAAAAAGATAATCATCACTCTTACGGCACTATTGACAATGGCACTTAATGCCAATGCAATGAGTTACGAACAGGCTCGCAGAGAGGCTCTGTTCCTCACAGACAAGATGGCTTATGAACTAAATCTTACAGAAGACCAGTACGAAGCAGCCTATGAGATTAACCTCGACTATCTCATGAGTATCGACAATCGCAACGACCTCTACGGTTCATATTGGACTCAGCGCAACCTCGACTTGAGTTATATCCTGCTTGACTGGCAGTATAACACATACTGCACTGCGGTTTATTTCTACCGTCCGCTCTACTGGGAAGGCGGTTACTGGCGATTTGGAGTCTATGCACGCTATCCGCACCGCGACTATTACTACTACGGCTATCCGCACTTCTGGTATTCATACCGCGGCGGGCACAGTTGGCGTCACAACGGTGGCAGGAGCTGGTATCACGGTCGCAGTTGGGGAAGTTCGCACAGACACGGACATGGAAATCATGGATATGGCATGCGCGACGGATATGACAAGGGTGACTATCGCAACCGTCGTCCCGACGGATACAGCGGGCGAGGACGCGGACATGGCGACAATGGCAACGGGCACTACCGCGACTTCGACCGCGGAAGAGACCGTGGAAACAACAATGACCGTATGTACAACCGTAACGACCGCTTCGACCGCAGCAGTGCTGTGGGAAGTCGCAAGAGCAACGAAGGCTTCAGGAGAGAGGAGCGCAGAGACGGAACGGTGAAGAAAGAACGTGTTGACGGCGTGACCAACCTTAACCGTAACGACAATTTCAACAGGCGTTGGAGCGACGATAATTTCTCAACGAAGAGCCGTTCGGACAACGCTACCGCAAGAAAACGCAGTGACAACGGCTTCTCAAGGCAGAGCAGCACCCGCTCTACTGCGGTGAGCAGAGGCACATTCGAACGCCGCAGCAGCGACAACGGAGTGCAGAGTCGTCCGTCTGGAACGTTCACACCGAGCCGTAGCAGTGGTTCTTCTAACAGCAGTGGTTCGTTCAGCCGCCCCTCACGCGGTAGCAGTTCTGTCGGCAGTGGCGTGCGTGGCGGTAGCAGTCATGGTGCAGGAGGAAGTTTCGGAGGACGCAGATGACAGCAAAATATTTTATATATATAAATTAGCGCACTTAGTTTCCAATAAGTTATATATTAGGTAAAAACGGCAGGAAGATGACAATCTGCCGGTGTTTAAGGATAACAAACAAGTCATATTACACTATTATTTTTAACGCCCCACGATGCGAATCGCAGGGCGTTTTTTATTGTAATTCTTACTGAAAAGGCATCAATATATTTCCCATTGATGCCGTTACATATAGCAATCTCGCCGAAATTGCATGGTAAAATCGGCGAAATTGCAAAGTAAAATCGCCGAAATTGGTTTGCAAAATCACCGAATTTACATTATGCTATGCAATGTTCAAGGCAGCAGCAGGGTGCGTATCTCGGCGTTGTTCATCCTCTGTATGTCTTTCATCTGCTTGTGATGATGCTGCGCCTGAATTGCCTTGTTGATTATTCCGTGCCCCACTGCGAGCACTGTTTTGCCCTGATATTGTCCGGCAATGAAATCGAGGAAATGCTGTGCGCGCTCAAGCATGTCTCCCAGCGGTTCCACATCGTCGGGGAAAGGTTCGTCTTTGATGTCGGGTATGTATCTGCCTGTGAACGCTCCCCAGTCTCGCTCACGCAGCAGTGAGGTGGTGACAACCTCCATTCCGTGGCGTTCTGCCACTATGCGGCATGTCTCCACGGCTCGGTTCAGGTCGCTTGCGATGAAGGCATCGATGTGCCTGTCATTCATACTGTCTGCCAGCAACTGCGCCTGTTGCGTGCCGCGAGGGTTCAGTCTGCCTTGTGTCTGCCCCTGCATTATCTGTTTCTCGTTGTCGAAAGTTTCGCCGTGACGCGCAAGAAGTAGGGTTGTCATGTCTGTGTGCGGTGTTATGTTTCGTTTGCCAATGGGTAAAAAAAGATATTATAAGATAGTGAAATGCCGGGCAAAACTCATAAAAGTTCGAGCGACAGCAGCCTTTGCAGTTCTGCCACAGCCTTGTTTTTGCTCAGCAGCTCCATGTATTGTTCGCGTCGCGTGAGCACCCTGCCCACCTCCTCCTCTCGTGCCTTGCGGAGCGACAGGGTGATGTCGTCGTTCTTCAAGTCTTTCACGAGCGTTGCGAGCAGTTTTCTCTTTATCTTCGTTATGTCGTCAAGCAGCAGTTGGTTGTCAACCACCACCTCCACGTTTGGGAATTCTGTTATCTTGGGTTGCAGATTTTTTATCCTCGCCGACAGACCTGCCATTTGCTGCGGCATGCGCTTACACATGGCATACCACACCGAAGCCAGTTCGTCTTCGGTGAATGCCCGGTGCTCGCCGGTGTCTTTCACCTCTTCCTCTTCTTTCTTCTCCGGTGTCTTTTCAGTCTGCTGTCGCAGTGTCTTGAACGAAATTCCCAATTTGCCGAGGCGCAAGGGTTTCTTAGGGATGTCGGTTTTCTGCTCTTTGCTCTCTTGCTGCGGTGCTTCCGCTGCAACTGTCTTGCTCTCACCGGTCGCAGCCACCTGCTCTGCCACTTGTCTTGACCGGTGTTCAGTAATCATTTTTCGGAACAGGGATTTCAATCTTCGGGGCAGTCGCCCCGCGCCGGGCACGTCTTCCTCCTGTGTTATCTGTGCCATTTCTATGAGCGTAAGTTCCGCGAGCAGGCGTTTGTTGGTGCTCTGTTTGTAGTTCACGTCGCAGCGGTTCATTGTCTTCAGTGCGCCGTAGAGGAACTTCGCCGTGCATCGTTGTGCCTGTTCCTTATACCGCTCAGCATGTCTTTGGCTTGTTTCGAGCAGTGCCACCGTCTGCGGGTCTTTTGCCATGAGCACGTTGCGCAGGTGCTTTGCCAGCCCCGTGATGAGGTTTCCGGCGTCGAAGCCCTTTGCCAGCACGCCGTTGAGCAGCACCATTATCTCTGCCGCCTTGTTTTCCAGCGCGAGGTCGGTTATGCGGAAATAGTTGTCGGAGTCGAGCACGTTGAGGTCTTCTATCACCTTCTCATACGTGATGTTGCCCTGACAGAACGATGCCGCTTGGTCGAAGATGCTCAGCGCGTCGCGCATCCCTCCGTCGGCTTTCTCGGCAATCACCGCCAGTGCCTCTTCTTCATAACCAATCCCTTCCTTTCCGGCAACCATCTTCAAGTGTTCTATCGTGCTGTTCACGGTCATTCTCTCGAAGTCGTAAATTTGGCATCGCGATATGATTGTGGGCAGAATTTTGTGTTTCTCTGTTGTGGCAAGGATGAATATTACGTGTGCCGGCGGCTCTTCGAGGGTCTTCAGGAAGGCGTTGAAGGCTGCCGTTGAAAGCATGTGCACCTCGTCTATTATGAACACCTTGTATTTCCCCACCTGCGGCGGTATCCGCGTTTGTTCCATCAATGCCTTGATGTTCTCCACCGAGTTGTTGCTCGCTGCGTCGAGTTCGAATATGTTGTAAGACCGCTGTTCGATAAACGATTTGCAACTTTCACACACTCCGCATGCCTCGCCTTCGGGCGTTGGCTGTTCGCAGTTTATGGCTTTCGCGAAAATGCGGGCGCATGTGGTCTTTCCCACTCCGCGCGGTCCGCAGAAGAGGTAGGCATGGGCGAGTTTTCCGCTTTTCACCGCATTCTTCAGCGTTGTCACGAGAGCCTGCTGCCCGACCACCGTGTCGAACGACATCGGGCGATACTTTCTTGCCGAAACAATGTATTCCATTTATTATCAAGAGTTATGTTTTCAATCCTTTTCACCTGCCTGCCGTTTGCATGCAAGTCATCACCGCGTCACGGATTTCAGTGTCCTGCGAGACGGTGTAAGCATCCACAAAGATATGAAAAAAAACGTTATCTTATTGCCTTTTGTCGTTTATTAACACTTTGCTTTGTCCTGTTTGCTGCCGGTTTTGCTGCCGCTGAGATACAGACCGGCGAATGTCAGTGCGCCGTTAAGCATCAGGAGTTCGTAGCCGAAACGATAACCTGTTGCCGCAGCGACGGTCTTGTCTATGGCGAAACAGAGCAGCGGTGAGGCTATGGCAATGTAAGGAACGGCGCGACCGGAGACCCCGCGGCGCGTGATGAGACCGAAGGCAAAGAGTCCGAGCAGCGGTCCGTAGGTGTAGGAGCACAGTATGTATATGGCATCTATCACCGACGAGCTGCCCACTGCATCCACAGCAAGTATTATTACTGCAAAAACAACTGCCATTGCGAGGTGGGTTTTGCGGCGGAGAGGTTCGTCTTCGTGCCTCTCGCGTATGTCAACGCAGTAGCTTGTGGTCATTGCGGTGAGTGCGGAGTCGGCAGAACTGAACGATGCTGCCACGATGCCGATGGTGAAAAGCACCACCACCGAATTGCCGAGGTATCCCGAAGCGGCAAACATAGGCAGCAGTTCGTCGCCGGTGTCGGGCAACGGCATGCCCTGCTGTTGTGCCAACATCGTCAGCAGCACGCCCAAAGCCATGAAGAGAAGATTGGCAGGAACGAAAGCCATGCCGTAGGTACACATGTCTTTCTGAGCCTCGCGAAGAGTCTTGCAGGTGAGGTTCTTCTGCATCATGTCTTGGTCGAGACCGGTCATTACGATTACGATGAAGACGCCGCTGAAGAACTGTTTCCAGAAATTCTGCCGCGAAACCCAGTCGTCGAAGACAAACATCTTCGAGTGTTCGTCGGCAGCCACAGCCCTCACTGCGTCACCTATGTTGTAGCCGAGGGCATCTGTCACATTATATATAATAATGAGCAGGGCGGTGAACATGCACAGGGTTTGGAAAGTGTCGGTCCATACGAGTGTCTTGATGCCGCCGCGACGGGTGTAGAGCCATATCATGCCAACCATCACCGTCACCGTTACGATGAACGGAACACCCGGCTGACTCAGCACAAACCGGTGGAGAATGATGCACACCACATAGAACCTCACTGCCGCGCCGGTCATCTTCGACAGCAGGAAAAACCATGCCCCGGTCTTGTATGCTTCCTTGCCGAGCCGCCTGTCGAGGTAGGTGTATATCGTGGTGAGGTTCAACCGGTAATACACCGGCAGCAGAACGAACGCCACGGCGAAATATCCGAGGATGAAACCGAGGCATGTCTGCAGGTAGGTCATCTGTGTTGTCAGCACCATTCCCGGCACAGAAACGAATGTTATGCCGGATATGCTCGCGCCAATCATTCCGAAAGCCACCATATACCACGGCGACCTGCGGTTGCCCCGATAGAAAGTTTCGTTGTCGGAGCGGCGCGACGTGAGTCGGCTGAACAGCATCAGAGCCGAGAGATAAGCAAGGATAGTGAGTAGTATTACCATAACGGCTGCAAAATTACTCATTTGTCTGCAAACTGATGTCTTATTTAATTAAAATGTTTTATGTGTTTTTTATGATTTATATTCCAATATCTCTATCACTTAATGCAAAAAAAATGTCCGATATTTGTAATAATAAAAAAAAAACGTTATCTTTGCATCGGTATTTTCGATACCACTAATCTCTGCTAACCATAGAATAATAAAAAAACATTCAATAATAATAAAACTTAACTTATGAAAAACAAATGCTATTTGAGAACCGTGTTTGTCGCGCTCATAGCATTGCTCGCAGGCAGTGCTTATGCAGACAACAGAAGCGGTGTAGTGCCAAGATTTGGCGAGGGAGATGAGTTCAATTCTGAGGGAGAGTATGAATGGGTGAAGGATGCCTCGACATTAAAAGCCGGCGATGAACTGATATTCGTATATCAGAATGCTACGGACGGACCGGTTGCAATGGGTAAAAAGAACTATTCTAATTTTGCTGTTCAGGCTGTCGGTTATACAGTTGCCGGTGATAAAAAAAGCATTGAAGTGACATCAGAGGCTGCGATAAACGTATGTGCCATTAAACTTGAGGGAGAGGCAGGCTCATGGTCATTCAAAACTAAATATGGTTATTTGGTTTCAGAAAGCGGAAGTGGTAGGAACCTTAAAGTAACTGGTGAGATAGGACCTCTTGCACAGTCTTCGATTGTTATAGCAGACAATGGTGATGCAACGATAAAATTTGCGGGGGAAGGTTCGAATAAAATAATTAAATATTATTATCTTAACGGAACTTATGTTAGCAATGAAAACTTTTCTTGTTATCCGGAAACATCATCATCATTTTATAACTTGATTCAAATTTACCGCAAGGCTTCTAAGAACGTTGTACCAACGATTAAATTCACACCGGAGTCTAATACGGTGGTTTATAACACTGATGTTACGATATCCGTAAAAGGTGCAGAGAACTTTACTTATAAACTGAACGGTGGTGAGGATGTAACTGTTTCCGGAGAGACTGCGACGGTGAAAATAACAACTGCCACAACAATCGAAGTGACAGCAACAAACGAGTATGGAACGAGCAATGTCACTGCAACTTACAATGTGAAGCCTTTTATGACATTCGATAATCCTGCTGTTGACATAACCTATGGTGACAACTATAACAAGCAGGAGGTTAACGTCGAAGGCTTTAATGGAAAATTGGTTTATTCAAGTAGTGACGAGAATATTGTGAAATTTCACGGCAATAACGTGATTGACATTCTTTCTTCGGGTGTAGTCACGATTACTGCAACGGCACAAGCAACCGAGACATCAGAAGAAAACAGTGCAAGTTACGTATTGAGAATAAACATGCCGGCAGATGTTACACCTGCTGAAGATATAATTGCCGATAGTTTTGATTATTGTGAAGGAAAATTGCCTGACGGAGATGTATGGAGTGGTACGGTTGGATCTGTTAAACCGAAAAGCAATGATTGGATATTCAGCAGTTCGGTATATGCAGGAAATCAATGTTTGGTATTCAATTCTTCATTATATCTCCGTGCCAGTGCTACTAAGACAGAATTCACGTTGAATGGAAGTACAACGTTGAGTTTTGATATTGCTCCGTGGGTTAATGGAACAACAAAAGAGTTATGTACGGTAACAGTAGAGTTAACCAATGCGACATTCAGTGACGGTAATACTAAGAAAACTTTCAATGTTGATGAACTGAATGTTGGTTGGAACAATATGACTTTTGAAATTACAGGTAACAGTGACAAGGTAAAAGTTTTGATAGAGGGAACCAAGAGGTTCTTCCTTGATAATTTCAAAGTAGGAAATCCGGCAATCCCTGCATGTGAAATAAACCTCTCTTTCGGTTCAGCCGGCTACCTGACATGGGTCGCTACCGACAATATCGACTTTGAAAACACCGAGGGTGTCACAGCATATCAGATAACGGATGCCACGGCTGCTGGGATAACGGCACAGGAAGTGGCTAAGGTTCCA
>JAQYET010000027.1 GCA_028723525.1 Prevotellaceae bacterium | reverse complement strand
CTCTCATACCGAAATTTCTTAAAATGGTCAAAAACCGCTGGATATGTTCCCGTCTACCGATAGTTCCAAAAATGCTGCTGATATGTTTCCACAGACGGGCAAAGTAATATGACATCAATGCCATCAACTCGAGCCATGTGGGAACTATAGTATTGATGTCAAGAAAATAAGATAAGAGACTATAAAAGTGTTGAGATTAGTTTATAATAAATGCAAATCGGATATTCTAAGAAAGTTAAGGAGAAAGGGAAATATGAAATACGAATTTATTGATGTAGCTCCTAAGGGAGGGTTAAAGGCTACAAAGACGGAAGCCTTTGATGAATGTAAAAAAATCATTCAAGAAAAAGCGGCTATGGGTTGGGAACTTGTGCAAGTAATTGCAGTTAAAAATGAAAAAACCGGAATTGGAATGCTTGCTCATTATACCATTATTTTTAAAGTTAATGATTAAGCAAATAGACCACATTATTATGTTATGTGTTTGTTATTTTTTTAAGAAACCTTAGATTTCCATGCGAATGACTTGGGACATAATATTTAATATAAGGATTTTTTTAGGCAAGAGAATAAAGCCGAATTTAGAAAAAGCAGAAAGTTTAACGAACCAGCAACTAATACAAAAGCAATTTTATCCGAGATGCCAAGGAGTCCTAACATAGGAAGTTCATGACTTGAAGATACCATCGTAAAGATTATAAATCTACAAGAAGAAATCAAAAGAGGCATAGATAAGTTATTGGTTCTAAAGAAAGAAATTGATTAGAACGATAAAAGGATTGAAGACAAAGAACTTCAAGTAGTTCTTGAAAAAAGAGATCTTTGCTTTGATACTTGGGAGAAGATAGCCGTTGAGATGAACGATGATATTAGGCATATTCATCGATTGCACAATCAAGGATTGAAAGAAATTACAAGTTTGAAATCAAAAAATGGGTTAATATCACGAGTTCCAAATACAAATCGTGAAAAGAGGGATTATATGATTATTGATATGATAGAGGAAACTGCTCAACGATCATTGACTGGATATTTTTTTGTTGTACCTGCATAGATCTTATATTTTTTTATTTTAAGAAAAAATGACAAAAAACAGACGAAGGAACACAAATTATTGTCTTTTATATTTTGTTATTATTTAATTGGTATACTGACAATGACAGGTATTGGAAATCCTTTAGGATTTTTTCTACGATTTGAGGGGATAGACTTTCAAAACATTACTAATGAGATTATATTAAATATTGTTTTGTTCATGCCATTAGGTTTGTTTTTACCATTCATGTATGAAAACCATAATAATATCAAAAAAGTATTTTTAACTGGTTTTTTTATGTCGCTTTCAGTTGAATTATTTCAGATGTTTGGGAGGGGATGATTATACTTTAGGGAAAATAAAATATAAGATTAAAAAGTGTTGAAGTGAAGAGCTTTTCGGATTTTATAATGAATTCGGAAAGCTCTTTTGTTTTGAAACTACCATAATATTTCTAAAAGGTTTTTATTAAAATTGATAAGTATAAGATGGATCTATTAAAATAAGACATCTTCGCGAGTTTTCATGACAATCGGAATATTAGAAATCGTTAAAAAACTTTCTCAATGTCTTATTTAAATAAGTATCTAATTTTTATTGACCATACACATTATAAAATTTAAAAATAATAAATGGAAGATTTAAACAATAATTGAATAGAAGAAGATTTTTGAATAGAAAAAGATGAAAAGATATGCTATGATATTAAATGATAATAAATATCAATAATAACATAATCTATTTTAAGGAGGGTCAATTTGAAATTATACAAGAAATTATTTTCTTATATGCCGGAGAGAAAAATACATGGATTTTTCTCTGTAATTTTAACCATGGCAGGAATTATAATGCAATTCACAGCTTATTATTTAATATGGCTGCTACTGAAAGACGTTTTTTGGGGAGAAAGTCTTGAGGAAGCTTCAAAAATTGCTACAACGATTTTACTTTTGTTTGTTTCTCATGGACTTTTATATCTTGCAGGAGTGTGGATGAGTCATCTTGCAGGATTCAGACTGGAAACAAGATTAAGAGAAAAAGGAATAAGACATCTTTTAGAGGCTTCCAATACTTTTTTTGATGTACATAACTCAGGAGAAGTTAGAAAAATGATAGACAACAATGTGGAACAAACGCACATGATTGTCGCCCATCTTATTCCAGATCAAACGGCAGCTATTTTAACACCCATATTGATGTTGGCTTTGGTATTTGCGCTGGATATATATCTTGGAATATTTTTTGTGATTATTGTTTTTATATCTCTGATCATAATGAAAAAGATGATGGGAGAAACTCGGTTTATGGATGCTTATATGAAGAAATTGGATGAGTTAAACGCAGGGGCGGTGGAATATGTACGCAGTATGCCTGTAGTGAAGATTTTTAATGCACCGGTCGTGGGATTTAAAAAACTTTATGACTCAATAATGGAGTACAAAGAAATGGTATACAAATATTCCATGTCTTGCAGAATTCCCTATGTGGCATTTCAGTGGATTTTAAATATTTTTATAGTAAGCCCTGTTTTCATAGCTTTATTTATGGTTTCACGAGGGGATAGCCCCGCTTTGTGGAGTGCCAAAGTTTTATTTTTCACTCTTTT
>JAQYET010000026.1 GCA_028723525.1 Prevotellaceae bacterium | reverse complement strand
TTGACCCGGACCTGAGAAAGAAAGCGAAGAGTCGGAAAGTTTCCGCCGACTTGAAGCGATTCGCCTCTGCAAAAGAGAAACACAAGAAGAGCTCATCGCATCTTTTACTCATTCTTTGCTATTCAATTTTCAGGGCCTGTTCCGGGCCCACATAACCTGGGGGCATAGCTCAGCTGGGAGAGCGCCTGCCTTGCACGCAGGAGGTCACGAGTTCGAGTCTCGTTGTCTCCACCACTCACATCAGTGAGATGCCGACATGGCAGCGGCAAAAGCCGACATTTGTACCTTGAAAACTGCATAAGAAACGAAAGATAGAAAGACATTGAGAAATGTAAAAAGATCCTGAAGCTCTTGATTCTTCTTAAGTGAAGGAGAGAGAGTGAAGCGCATCGAAAGTACACAAAAGGGTATTTAAAATGACGCTTGGATTAGGAGAAACATCTCAAGTGTTGGATAATCGACGAAGAGAACCAAAAGAAGGTCAAGTTACGAAGAGCGCAGGGCGGATGCCTTGGCACCGTAAGCCGATGAAGGACGTGACAAGCTGCGAAAAGCTGCGGAGAGGAGCAAATATCCAATGATCCGCAGATATCCGAATGGGGAAACCTGGCCGGGGTAAATGCCCGGTCGACCGTACATGAATTCATAGTGTGCGGCTGGGAACGACGTGAATTGAAACATCTTAGTAGCGTCAGGAAAAGAAATCAAACGAGATTCCGCTAGTAGTGGCGAGCGAATGCGGAAGAGGCCAAACCGCAAAACTTCGGTTTTGCGGGGTTAAGGACCATCGGAAAGGTGAAACTTGTTAGCAGAATGAGCTGCTGGAAAGCAGAGTCCAAAGAGCGTAAAAGTCGCGTATGCGAAAACGAGAGAAGCCCGGATGGCACCAGAGTACCACGAGACACGAGAAACCTTGTGGGAAGTCGGGGGGACCACCCTCCAAGCCTAAACACTTACGGTGACCGATAGTGAAGCAGTACTGTGAAGGAAAGGTGAAAAGAACCCCGGGAGGGGAGTGAAAGAGAACCTGAAACCCTGTGTTTACAAGCAGTCGAAGAGCGTTAAGGCTCGACGGCGTACTTTTTGTAGAACGGTCCGACGAGTTGCGGTATGTGGCAAGGTTAAGCACTGGAGGTGCGGAGCCGAAGCGAAAGCGAGTTTTAATAGAGCGAGAAGTCACATGCTGCAGACCCGAAACCGGGTGACCTATCCATGAGCAGGTTGAAAGCGAGGTAAAACTCGCCGGAGGACCGAACTCGTATCTGTTGAAAAAGGTTGAGATGACTTGTGGATAGCGGAGAAATTCCAATCGAACCCGGAGATAGCTGGTTCTCCCCGAAATAGCTTTAGGGCTAGCCTCGCAGAGAGTCTACCGGAGGTAGAGCACTGAATGGTCTAGGGGCCTTACCAGGTTACCGAAACTTATCAAACTCCAAATGCCGGCAAGATAGCTGCGGGAGTCAGTCCATGACAGATAAGTGCCATGGACAAAAGGGAAACAGCCCAGACCGCCAGCTAAGGTCCCCAAATGTTCGTTAAGTGGAAAAGGATGTGGATTTGCAAAAACAGCCAGGATGTTGGCTCAGAAGCAGCCACTCATTTAAAGAGTGCGTAACAGCTCACTGGTCGAGTGAGTCTGCGCCGAAGATAAACGGGGCTAAACGAACTACCGAAGCTGCGGAATTCCAATGGGATTGGTAGGGGAGCGTACCCCAGGGAGCAGAAGCACGATCGAAAGGACGTGTGGATCCAAGGGTAGTGAGAATGTCGGAATAAGTAACGAGAGCAAGGTGAGAATCCTTGCCGTCGAAAATCCAAGGTTTCCTGGGGAAGGTTCGTCCGCCCAGGGTAAGTCGGGACCTAAGGTCAGGCCTAAAGGCGTAGCCGATGGAGAACAGGTTGAAAATCCTGTACCGCCGGTTCATGTTTGACAGAAGCAGGGACGCAGGAGGATAACTGGAGCACGCGACAGGAAGAGCGTGTCTAAGCAGAGTAGCGGTCTGGTAGTAAAGCACGCCAGGCAACGCGAAGCTGTGATGGGGAGGGAAAATTCCAAAGTACCGAAGCCAGTCATTCCACACTGACGAGAAAAGCTGCTATGGAGTGGACAGGCGCCCGTACCGCAAACCGACACAGGTAGATGAGGAGAGAATCCTAAGACGAGCGGGCTAAGCATTGTTAAGGAACTCGGCAAATTAACCCCGTAAGTTCGCAAGAAGGGGCGCCTGCTGAAAGGCAGGCCGCAGTGAAATGGCCCGAGCAACTGTTTAGCAAAAACACAGGCTTCCGCGAAATCGAAAGATGAAGTATGGGGGCTGACGCCTGCCCGGTGCTGGAAGGTTACGGGAATCTGTTAGCGCAAGCGAAGCAGTGAACTTAAGCCCCAGTAAACGGCGGCCGTAACTATAACGGTCCTAAGGTAGCGAAATTCCTTGTCAGGTAAGTTCTGACCCGCACGAATGGCGTAATGACTTGGGCACTGTCT
>JAQYET010000025.1 GCA_028723525.1 Prevotellaceae bacterium | reverse complement strand
GAGCAGCGCCGTCGCTGGGAGTGGGAGGACGTGCAAGCAGACCTTTTTGGGGTACAGATGAAGTCGCTGAAGCTTCAACAGACACAGGAGGCAGGCAGCATCTTCATCAATGAACTGAAAAACATCGTCATCACGGTGGTGGCAGCGACAGCCGTCATTCACGGACAACTCACACTCGGTATGATGCTTGCCGTGCAGTACATCATCGGACAGCTCAACTCGCCCGTGGAACAGCTCATGAGTTTCTTCTATTCGGTGCAAGACGTGAAGATAAGCCTTGAACGTATCAATGAGATACACCGTATGGATGATGAGAACGGAAAGCAGGGACTGGAAACTTCAGTAAAAGAAGAAAAGAAAGGTATAGACCTTGAAAACGTAAACTTCAAGTACGACCCACACGCACTGAAAACCATCATTGATGATGTAAGCCTTACAATCCCCAAAGGCAAGGTAACTGCCATAGTAGGTGCATCGGGCAGTGGAAAGACCACCCTCATCAAACTCATGCTGGGCTATTATCCCGTTTTGGGCGGACAAATCTCTATTGGTGGAACGGATGTAAACACACTCAACAAGAAATGGTGGCGCAGGCAGTGCGGGGTGGTGATGCAGGACGGTGTGATATTCTCCGAAAGCATAGCAAGGAACATTGCCGTAGATGATGGCGAGATAGACAAGGAGCGTTTACTGAAAGCTGCCGAGATAGCCTGTATTCACGATTATGTGCTGAGACTGCCCTTAAAATACAACACCAAGATAGGACGTGATGGCGTGGGCTTGAGCCAAGGACAGAAACAGCGCATACTCATTGCGAGAGCCGTATATAAGAACCCCGACTATATTTTCCTTGACGAAGCCACCAATTCGCTCGATGCTAACAACGAGCGCATGATTGTGGAGCTTCTTGACGAGTTCTACAAAGGAAAGACGGTGGTTATCGTGGCACACCGCCTGAGTACGGTGAAGAATGCCGACCAGATAGTGGTATTGGACAAAGGCAAGGTGGTGGAAATCGGCAATCACGATGCACTCACGGCAAAGCGAGGCGCATACTATAACCTTGTGAAAAATCAATTGGAATTGGGCAACTGACATTAAGAAAGGCAAAACAACTATGGCAGACGACAAGATAGAACTCCGCAGCGAGAAAGTAAGACATATCATTGGCGAGATACCGTCGGGAATAGTACGCTATGGCATCACGATAATCACCATTGTGATATTGGGACTACTGATAGGCGCATATTTTATACCTTATCCCGAAACCATCAGTGCAAAGGTACAGATGACAAATGCCCGTCAAGGCACAATAGACATTCCCTATAAATACGTGAATACAATAGCGGGAGGAATGACGGTAAACATCGAATTTGATGGTTACGATGCAGAGACATGCGGAGTTGCTAAAGGTACGATAACCGTCACATCGCATACGCCCCGACAAACGGCAGAAGGCAGCGTGTTCAATGCACAGATAAGGATAACGGATTGCAAGTATAGAGTCGTCAGCGGAATGACAGGCACAGCATCCATACTTGTAAGCAACGGAAGCATACTCCAAAGAATTGTCTATCGGATAATAGATATTATATGACTTCCTTTTTAATCGCAATGATACGCCTGTCTCTCCACGGTTCCCTTTTTCTTTACTGATGTTTCTGGCAGTGATAGCCGGAAGCATGGAAAAGAATGATGATGAGCATGATTTCTGCCTTTGACATCGTGGAATCATGGTGATTTTTTTTGTTTGTAATTCTTTGTATATCAATACTATAAACTATAGCAAATTTCGCTGTTCACCAAATTTGCAAGTACTTAATATTCTTTAAATTCACGTTATGTTAACGCAAAAAAGCAAAAATGTATATGAGGATTACACAGTTTTTACTACATTTGCATTAAATTTATCAACGAAATACCTGGCGTTTCATGGCTCTGACTGGTGTTACAGTTTATAAGACACGGAGCAGGAATGTCAATGATGTGAAGTCTATGACCGAAAGAAGTAGAAGGCGTGTTGTTTGCGCTGTGGCATGGTTGTTTGTCACGGTGTTGATGTCTGCACTTCTGTTCAAAGACCTTCATGTATTGGTTGAAGATGTTAGTCAGTCGCAGTCGCAGCACGATAGTGGCCAGCTGGCGACGGTAAAGGCAAACTGTGCTGTCTGTAGTTTTGAGTTTTACCACGCTACTTCTCCCATCCTCCCTATCTTCCATCCCATCTGTGAGGTGATAGAAGCAAGGCCGGTGTTTGAAAGAACGCTCAACGTACTTCAAGTTGTCAAGTACGTCAATTCTCATTCTCCCCCTGCTTTGATTTAATTTATATGCTGCACCATCGTTATATGCCATACTTTCATGGGATGCTGTTTGTGGTGTAGTTTCATTTCTTTTCAAGTGTGAGAATTTGTACTTGGATGTTTGCCATACAAGTCCGTCTGTGGCTTGCGGGTAGTTTTCCATGTGTGTAAATTTTAAACCATCATTCAATGAAAAATTGGAAGGCTTCAGTGGGCCTTGCCGTGCTTCTTTGTCCTGTCTTGGTCAATGCCCGGACAGGTTCGGGGCACGCCATGTCTGCTGATAGCATTAAAAAGCAGGTAAACCTTGTCGAGGTCACTGTTGTAGGCAAAAAACAAGCAGTGAGCATGAACACGGTGTCTGATAAAATCAACGAAGTCAAAATCCGACGCTCTTTGGGTCGGTCGCTTGCCTCAATGCTTGAAGAGGTAGGCGGTGTCAGTTCCATCCAGACCGGCACCGTGATAGCCAAACCCGTCATCCACGGCATGTACGGCAATCGCATAGCCATGATTGCTGATGGGGCTGTGCTCACTGGACAGCAGTGGGGTGAGGACCATGCGCCGGAACTCGACAAGAACGCCTATTCCGGCATCCGCGTTGTCAAGGGGGCTCAGTCAGTGCGCTATGGAGCAGAAGCCTTGGGTGGTATCATCCTGATGGAATCTCAGTCTCTGCCTTATTATGGAAGCACGCTAAATGGAAAGAGCAGTTTGCTATATGGCACTAACGGCCGTCAGACCGATATCACATTGCAGGTAGAAGGCGCAATGCCTTGGTGCAGGCAACTGGCATGGCGCGCCCATGCCACTTATGCCAACAGTGGCGACCATTCCACGGCACGCTATCTGCTCAACAATACAGGTATCCGAGAGTATGATTTAAGCCTTGCGGTAGGATATAAGACGAAACGCATGACCGTAGAGGCGGGCTATTCGCTCTTCAACCAACACATGGGGGTGATGCTGAGTGCGCAGATGGGCAGCGAAGATCTGCTCAAGGAGCGCATCGCATTGGGGCGTCCCGTATATGTAGATCCCTTTACGCGCCACATTGATTACCCCAAGCTGCATGTGGCTCACCATACTGCCAAGCTGAAGGTAGTGTTCGATGGCGCAGCCTACGGCAGCTTTCAGTGGCAAACAACTTTCCAGCAGGACAACCGTACCGAGAATCGCATACGGCGCATGAACCACAGCAAGATTCCTGCGGTGAGCCTCCACCTCTCGTCGTGGCAGCATACGCTTGATTGGAGCAAGACCTACGGGCGGTTTCAAACGGATGCAGGCGTCAAGATGCTCCTCCTCGACAATACCAATGCGCGGGGAACTGGCGTTGTGCCGGTGATACCCAACTACACCGAGAACACTTTGGGGCTCTATGCCGTGCAGCAGTATCGCGGCAACGGCTGGGGCGTAGAGGCCGGTCTTCGCTCCGACTGGCAGCAGACCAAGGCGGCGGGCTACGACTGGAAAGGAGACTATTATGGCGGCAGACGAAGATTTGGCAACATCTCTTACTCGGTGAGTGCACACTGGTGTCCGGCAAAAGGTCTCAAGATCGTGTCGGATGCCGGCGTGGCGTGGCGTGCCCCACATGTGTATGAACTCTACAGCAATGGCAACGAGTTGGGGTCGGGTATGTACGTGGAGGGCGACTCGCTGATGCGCCCCGAGCGCGGATACAAGTGGATAACCGCCGTGACCTACCGCAACCGATGGATTGACGTGTCAGCAGATGTCTTTATGCAGTGGGTGAATAATTATATCTACGACGAACCACAACGCCAAACCATCACCGTCATCTCGGGCACCTATCCCGTGTTTCGCTACAAGCAGACGCATGCTTTTTTACGTGGTGCCGATATAGACATCGGTCTCACGCCGGTGTCATGGCTAAGGTGGCGCACCGTGTCCACCCTGATATGGGCCAACGAAAGGGGCACGCGCCGCTATTTGCCTTACATTCCCTCGGCACATGTCACCAACTGGCTCACGTGGCAACCCCACATCAGGGGGCTTGCCGGTGTATGGTTCACCATTTCGCATCGCTTTGTGGCCAAACAGACCCACTTCGACCCGGCCACCGACTTAGTCGACTTCACTCCCCCGGCTTATCACCTTTTCGGTTTTGATGCCGGTGTGGCATGGAATCTATCCAAAGACAGAAGCCTCGAAGTGGCTCTGCAAGGGTTCAATGTGCTGAACAAGGAATATAAGGAATACACTAACCGTTCACGCTATTATGCACATGACATGGGACGTGACATACACATGTCAGTAAGTTATTTATTCTAATCATATTATTATTATTTTTTTATTTCAAACAACATGTTACACATCAATTTGAAGACCGTGGCATTAGTAGCCATCGGCATGTTACTCACAGTAGGACTGGGTTCGTGCGCAAACGACCCGGAAGAACCAAACAACGAAATCCATGACAAGCTGCATGAAGACCCCGTCAAGATGACCGTGCAGCTCGTAGAGTGCCATCTGCACAGCGACTGGAATAAGATTCAGGAACAGGGCGGTCCACACCAGAACCCCGAGTCGCCCGCCAAGTTTATGAAGAAAGTGCAGGAAGTGTCATACGAGTTGGACAAGGATAAGGGATGGATTCCCTCGAAGGGCAGCCAGAAAGGCTTTTTTGTCATCCGCAGCGGTGACTACCGTATCGAAAACTCCTTTACCCCGGCTCCGGTTTATCTGGTGTTTATCAACTACTACAATGCCAAGGGCGAACTGATCAACGGAGAGTTTATGACCAACGGGCAGGAGAATATCCACCAGCACTTCTTCACGGCTGAGAACATCACAAGGGCTACAAGCAGGGCTTTGAAGCTCGGTGACAAGGTCATGGACTACCTCTATGTGGATACCGATCCGTGGGACAAGACCGTTCACGGCGATCATGCCAAGTTAATTGGCAAAACCAATCCTATCGGTTTCAAGGGTGTCGTGCGGTTCATGCAGTCTAATGTGAAGTTCGACCTTCGCATAAGGCTGTATCATGGCTATAAGTCGAAGATAGATCCCAAGACAAAGACTTTCTCTCCGTTTGACGATCCCGCCAAAGTGCTGATTCAGCGCGGCACGTGGGATGTGAACATGTCTATACCGGTGGTGGTCTATTTGGATAGGGAAACAGACCTTGACGGTGACAACGAGCTGGTGATGAACATTTCGGATGATACCGACTTGAGTACCATACCCGAGGACAGCCTCGACAAGGAAGGCAACCGAATCGTACACCAGATTATGGATGCTTTTGGCATCAGTTGGCGCGAGGCACTTGAGGAGTATGTTGATTACACTTACAGAGGTGGTGACGTGGAAGCCGGTGGCATCTGGCTGTAAGGCACAATATTCTATGAATCACACCGAACCCCAAAAGAGTTGTCCGCTTTTGGGGTTCATCTTTTCCTCTGGGTAATTCATCGAACTCACGTTAAATCTGCATATCACTGCTCTTTACGAAAGAGGCACTTCCATGCAAATCATTTCGTTCCCTGCCCATTATCAGTCGGTTTACACCCACTTCGATATCTTTTCATTTTCTTTCAAGGATTAGTCGCGTCCTGAAAGCACATCTTTCATACAGCAAAATCGCCGAAATTACTCTGCAAATTCGGCGATTTTACGGTGTAATTTCGCCGATTTTGCTGACCAATTTCGCCGAATTTGCTTTGTATTAAAGTACAGGTAATGATTATATCAAGGCTTTCTTTACATGTCAAAACAAATGAGTGCGCGAACCCGTCTTTAACGTCAGTCCGCGATTATTTGATACATAAAGAATATAATCAACTGTTATTTGTTGTTAAAAAGCAGGCTACTAAAAAAAACGGTTTGCCTATTATTAGGCTGTTAAAAATATTATTTGTACCTTTGCACCCCAAAATGTACGGATTGAAAAATGTATCCGTAACGTGCTGAATATAACGAAAATAATATATAAATTTAAAAAAGTAAAACAATGCCTACAATTTCACAATTGGTAAGAAAAGGCAGAAAGGCACTCGTGTATAACAGCAAGTCGCCGGCGTTGGACTCTTGTCCGCAGCGTCGAGGCGTCTGTGTCCGCGTTTATACAACGACCCCCAAGAAGCCTAATTCAGCAATGCGCAAGGTTGCGCGTGTTCGTTTGACAAATCAGAAAGAGGTCAACTCTTACATCCCCGGAGAGGGTCATAACCTGCAGGAGCACTCAATCGTGCTCGTTCGCGGTGGTCGTGTCAAGGACCTTCCGGGTGTGCGCTATCACATCGTTCGCGGTACTCTTGATACCGCAGGTGTTGCCAATCGTACCCAGCGTCGTTCGAAATACGGTGCTAAGCGTCCTAAGGCAAAGAAATAACAAGGAAACGGCGACCGGTCTGAGGTCGGAGATGACTGTGACCGGTTCCCGTTCTTTAAAGAATTACAAGGCGGGCAGTATCGCCGGAAAGACAAGAAAAACAAAAGTTTTGCTGGAGATTTGTTAAAGACAGGTTGAGTAAATGTCCTTAGTGAAGGCGTTGAAGAACATAAAAAGACAGCCCCATGCAGAATGAAAAATATCAAACAGTAAAATGAGAAAAGCAAAACCAAAGAAGCGCGTGATCCTTCCGGATCCGAAGTTCAATGACACTAAAGTGTCTAAGTTCGTAAACCATCTGATGTATGACGGCAAGAAGAATACGTCATACGAGATTTTCTACAAATCCCTCGACATCGTTGCAGGTAAGTTGCAGAATGAAGAGAAGTCTGCACTGGAAGTGTGGAGACAGGCTCTTGACAACATCACTCCGCAGGTGGAGGTGAAAAGTCGTCGTATCGGTGGCGCAACATTCCAAGTTCCTACGGAAATCCGCCCGGACCGCAAGGAGAGCGTGTCGATGAAGAACCTTATCCTTTATGCCCGCAAGCGCGGTGGAAAGAGCATGGCAGACAAGCTCGCAGCCGAGATAATGGACGCGTACAACAATCAGGGTGGTGCATTCAAGCGTAAGGAAGACATGCACCGTATGGCTGAGGCTAACCGTGCATTCGCTCATTTCCGTTTCTAATATGGAATAAAGGATAAAAGGTAAACAGAAAGGGTAAGATAAAAAATGGCAAAACAAGATTTACATTTGACTCGTAACATCGGTATCATGGCTCACATCGATGCCGGCAAAACCACTACATCAGAGCGCATCCTTTACTATACAGGAAAAACTCACAAACTGGGTGAAGTGCATGACGGAGCCGCAACAATGGACTGGCTGGCGCAGGAGCAGGAGAGGGGTATTACCATAACTTCCGCTGCGACAACATGTTACTGGCATTATGGCGACAAGCAATATAAGATAAACCTCATCGACACTCCGGGACACGTTGACTTCACTGCCGAGGTGGAGCGTTCGTTGCGTGTCCTCGACGGAGCCGTTGCTACATACTGTGCCGTAGGCGGTGTTCAGCCTCAGAGTGAGACCGTATGGCGTCAGGCAGATAAGTATAATGTGCCTCGTTTGGGTTATGTCAACAAGATGGACCGTTCCGGTGCCAACTATTTCGACGTACTGCAACAGATGAGAGACGTGCTCGGCGCAAAGCCTATTTCACTTGTTGTTCCAATCGGACAGGAGGAAACATTCAAGGGCATCGTTGACCTGCTGAAGATGAAGGCAATAATTTGGCACGATGAGACGCAGGGTTCGGAGTTTGAAGTGGCTGAAATTCCAGAAGATCTCAAGGATGAGGCGCAGGAATGGAGAGACAAGCTCGTTGAGGCTGCTGCAGAGTATGATGAGGCGATAATGGAGAAATTCTTCGACGACCCGAACTCAATCACTGAAGAGGAACTCAAGGCTGCTATCCGCAAGGGAACACTGGCTATGGAATGTACCCCCGTGCTCTGCGGTTCTTCTTTCAAAAACAAGGGTGTGCAGACGTTGCTCGACTATGTTTGCGCGTTCCTTCCGTCGCCACAGGATACACCTGCCATTATCGGCGAAAACCCGAGCACCGGTGAAGAGGAAGACCGCAAGCCTTCTGAAAGCGAGCCGACATCGGCACTGGCATTCAAGATTGCCACCGACCCGTATGTAGGTCGTTTGGTATTCTTCCGCGTTTACTCTGGTAAGGTGGAAGCCGGTTCATACGTATTCAACACCCGCTCCGGCAAGAAAGAGCGCGTGAGCCGTCTGTTCCAGATGAACTCTAACAAGCAGCAGCCGATGGAGAGCATCGACGCCGGCGACATCGGTGCCGGTGTAGGCTTCAAGGATATACGCACGGGTGACACCCTCTGTGATGAGGAACACCCAATAATACTTGAAAGTATTTCCTTCCCTGATACGGTTATTTCTGTCGCTGTGGAACCGAAGAGCCAAGCTGATATTGCAAAACTCGACAATGGTCTTGCGAAACTTGCCGAGGAAGACCCGACGTTCACCGTCCGTACCGACGAACAGAGCGGACAGACGGTTATCTCCGGTATGGGCGAGCTTCACCTTGACATTATCATCGACCGCTTGAGACGTGAGTTCAAGGTTGAATGTAACCAAGGTAAGCCGCAGGTTAACTACAAAGAGGCTATTACCAAGGAGGTTAACCTCCGTGAGGTTTACAAGAAGCAGTCGGGTGGTCGCGGTAAGTTTGCCGATATCATCGTTAATGTTGGTCCGGTTGATGCCGATTGGGATATCAAGGAAAATGGCGGCTTGCAGTTCGTTAACGAAGTTAAGGGCGGTAACGTTCCTAAGGAGTTCATTCCTGCAGTGCAGAAAGGCTTCGAGGACTCTATGAAGAATGGCGTGCTCGGTGGCTATCCGGTTGACTCTCTCAAGGTGACATTGCTTGACGGTTCTTTCCACCCGGTTGACTCAGACCAGTTGTCTTTCGAACTTGCTGCTCGCAGTGCATACAAGAACGCATGCGTGAAAGCCGGTCCGGTGCTTATGGAGCCTGTGATGAAACTCGAGGTGGTTACGCCCGAGGAGAACATGGGTGATGTTATCGGAGATCTTAACAAGCGTCGCGGTCAGGTAGAGGGCATGGACGAAGCTCGTAGCGGTGCACGCATCGTGAAGGCAATGGTTCCGCTGGCAGAGATGTTCGGATACGTAACCTCACTGCGTACAATCACTTCAGGTCGCGCTACAAGCTCTATGGAGTATGACCACCACTCGCCGGTTTCTTCAAGCATTGCCAAGGCTGTGCTCGAGGAGGTGAAGGGACGTGTTGACCTCGTATAAAACATAAAGGGGAGCCGCCGAGCAAATGACTCTTTGGCGGTTCGCCCTTTACAAATATAAAAATAATAATTAAAATTAAAGATAAAAGACAATGAGTCAGAAAATCAGAATTAAGCTGAAGAGTTACGACCACACATTGGTTGACAAGTCAGCAGAGAAAATCGTAAAGGCAGTTAAAGCCACGGGTGCTATCGTAAGTGGTCCTATTCCTCTTCCCACCCATAAGCGTATCTACACCGTAAACCGCTCAACCTTCGTTAACAAGAAGGCGCGTGAGCAATTCCAGCTCAGCGACTACAAGCGTCTTATCGATATTTACAGTGCAACGTCTAAGACTGTTGACTCGCTGATGAAGCTTGACCTGCCGAGTGGAGTGGAAGTAGAGATTAAAGTGTAATAATGGTCGGAGCCCCTAAGGTCTTTGTATAATATAAAGATGTGTAGAGGCAAAGTCAGAATTTAAATATAAACTTTTATAAACATAAATTGAAATGCCAGGATTATTAGGAAAGAAAATCGGAATGACATCCGTTTTCAGTGCCGACGGCAAGAACGTGCCGTGCACTGTTATCGAAGCTGGCCCTTGTGTTGTTACTCAGGTAAAGACCGTTGAGAAAGACGGTTATGAGGCTGTTCAGTTAGGTTTCGGCGAGGCTAAGGAGAAGAATACTACCAAGCCTATGATGGGAATCTTCAAGAAAGCCGGTACGACACCAAAGGCTCACTTGGCCGAGTTCAAGTTTGACGAGGAACACAGCCTCGGAGACACAATCACCGTGGAAATCTTCAACGACGTTGACTTCGTTGACGTTGTAGGAACCTCAAAGGGTAAAGGTTTTCAAGGTGTAATGAAGCGTCACGGATTCGGTGGAGTAGGACAGGCTACACACGGACAGGACGACCGCGCCCGCAAGCCGGGTTCAATCGGTGCTTGTTCTTACCCTGCAAAGGTCTTCAAGGGCATGCGCATGGGCGGTCAAATGGGAGGTGACAGAGTGACAACTCAAAACCTCAAAGTGTTAAAGGTAATACCAGAGAGCAACCTTCTCATCGTGAAGGGTAGCGTGGCTGGTTGTAAAGGTTCAACCGTAATAATTAACATCTAATGGAAATTAACGTATTAAACATCAAAGGTCAGGAGACCGGAAGAAAGGTTGCGTTAAACGAATCTATCTTCGGAATTGAACCGAACGACCACGTTATCTATCTTGACGTGAAACAGTTCCTCGCTAACAAGCGTCAGGGCACAGCCAAGACAAAGGAGCGCAGCGAACACACAGGTTCTACACGTAAACTCATACGTCAGAAGGGTAGCGGCGGTGCTCGTCGCGGTGACATCAACTCACCACTTTTGAAGGGTGGCGGTCGCGTATTCGGTCCGAAGCCTCGCGACTATGGTTTCAAACTTAACAAGAAAGTTAAGGCTCTCGCACGTAAGAGTGCACTCGCATATAAGGCACAGGAAGATGCTATTCTTGTAGTGGAAGACTTCGATATGGAGGCTCCTAAGACAAAAGATTTTATAAATATAACTAAAAATCTTAAAGTTAATGACAAGAAAGTACTTCTCGTTTTGCCAAAAGTAGAAAAGAATGTATATTTGTCGGCTCGCAATCTGCAAAAGGCAGAAGTTATGGTAGCGTCGTCTATCAATACTTACAAAATTCTCAACGCTGACGTGCTCGTCATCGCTGAGAGTTCGTTGCAGGCAATTGATGAAGTTTTAACAAAGTAATTAGGAGATACAGACATGGCATTTATAATCAAACCATTGGTCACTGAGAAGATGACCAAGATTACAGACAAGCGCCCCAACCGCTACGGCTTCATTGTTAAGCCTGAAGCAAATAAGCTTGAGATAAAGAGCGAGGTTGAGAGTCTGTATAACGTTACGGTTGAAGACGTAAATACAATGCGTTATTCCGGCAAGCGTTCGAGTCGCTACACAAAGGCGGGACTCATTCGTGGTCAGAAGGCGGCTTTCAAGAAAGCCATCGTTACCTTGAAAGAGGGCGATACAATCGATTTTTATAGCAATATCTAAATAGTAAAATGGCAGTACGTAAATTAAAACCCGTAACTCCGGGTCAAAGACACAAGATTATTGGCACGTTCGAGGATATTACTGCATCCGTGCCAGAGAAGTCTCTCGTTCGCGGTAAGCGTTCTACCGGTGGTCGAAACAACACCGGTAAGATGACTGTACGCTACATCGGCGGAGGTCACAAGCGGAAGTATCGTTTCATCGACTTTAAGCGAGAGAAAGATGGTGTTCCGGCAACAGTAAAGACAATCGAATACGACCCGAACCGCTCGGCTCGTATCGCATTGCTTTTCTATGCTGATGGTGAAAAACGTTACATTATTGCTCCTAACGGACTTGAGGTCGGTGCGAAACTGCTTTCAGGCGCAGAGGCTGCGCCCGAAGTGGGAAATGCTCTTCCTCTTGCCAACATCCCCGTCGGTACGGTGGTTCACAACATTGAGCTGCGTCCCGGACAGGGTGCAAAACTGGTTCGTTCGGCTGGTAACTTTGCTCAGCTTACTTCTCGTGAAGGCAGTTATTGTGTGATTAAACTCCCCTCAGGAGAGACTCGCAAGATTCTCTCGGCTTGCAAGGCCACTGTTGGAGTTGTAGGAAACGCCGACCATGCTCTTGAGCAATCCGGTAAGGCAGGTCGCTCACGCTGGTTGGGACGTCGTCCGCACAACCGTGGTGTTGTAATGAACCCGCACGATCACCCGATGGGTGGTGGTGAAGGACGCCAGAGTGGTGGACATCCACGTTCACGCAAGGGCTTGTATGCTAAGGGTCTCAAGACACGTGCACCTAAGAAGCATTCTAACAAGTACATTATTGCAAGAGCAAGTAAATAACAAAGTAAACTGAAGTAAATTATGAGTCGTTCATTAAAAAAAGGTCCATACATCAACGTGTCACTTGAAAAGAAAATTCTCGCCATGAACGAGAGTGGCAAGAAGACAGTGGTTAAGACATGGGCCAGAGCTTCAATGATTTCCCCGGACTTCGTGGGACATACTGTTGCAGTTCATAACGGAAACAAATTTATCCCCGTTTACATTACCGAGAACATGGTAGGGCACAAACTTGGTGAGTTCGCACCGACACGTCGCTTCGGAGGCCATGCCGGTAATAAGAAGTAACGAAGGGAGAAGAAACCATTTTTAAACAGGAACAATAATGGGAAAAAGAAAAAGATTAGCGGCTGAACAAAGAAAAGAAGCCCTCAAGACATTGTCTTTTGCAAAGTTGAAGGGATGCCCTTCTTCGCCACGCAAGATGCGCTATGTCGTTGATATGGTACGCGGCATGGAAGTGAACCGTGCTCTCGGCGTACTCCGATTCTCAAAGAAAAAAGCAGCCATCGACGTTGAGAAGTTGCTTCGCTCTGCAATCGCAAACTGGGAAACCAAGAATGAGCGCAAGGCAGAAGACGGCGAACTGTTTGTATCGAGAATCTTTGTGGATGAAGGTGTCACAATGAAGCGTATGCGCCCGGCACCGCAGGGACGCGGCTATCGCATCCGCAAGCGCAGCAACCACGTGACAATATTCGTAGATACTAAACCTAACGATGAAAATTAATAAGCAGAATGGGACAGAAAGTTAATCCAATAAGCAACCGCCTGGGTATTATCCGCGGTTGGGACTCAAACTGGTTCGGAGGTAAAAGCTTCGGTGAAAATCTGGTGGAAGACCAGAAAATCCGTAAGTATCTGAACAAGCGTCTGGAGAAGGCTATGGTGTCGCGCATCGTGATAGAGCGCACGCTGAAGTTGGTGACAATTACCATCTGCACAGCCCGTCCGGGTATCGTAATAGGTAAAGGTGGTCAAGACGTTGACAAACTGAAAGAAGAACTGAAGAAACTTTACGACAAGGAAATTCAGATAAATATCTTCGAGGTGAAGAGACCTGAACTCGATGCGACAATCGTGGCTAACAACATCGCTCGCCAGGTGGAGGGCAAGATTGCTTACCGTCGCGCCATTAAGCAGGCTATCGCCAATACAATGCGCGCAGGGGCAGAGGGTATAAAGGTTCAGATTACCGGTCGTCTTAACGGCGCAGAAATGGCACGCAAGGAAATGTATAAGGAAGGTCGTACACCGCTCCATACTTTCCGTGCAGACATCGATTACTGCCATGCAGAGGCTCTGACAAAGGTCGGTCTGCTGGGAATAAAGGTGTGGATTTGCCGTGGTGAAGTTTACGAAAAGCGTGACCTCGCCCCGAACTTCACACAGGACAAGAACAGCGCAGGTCGTGGTAACAATGGTGGCCGTCAGGGTGGTCGCGGTAATCGTAAGAGAAACAATAACCGTTAAATTAAGAAATCATCATGTTACAGCCAAAAAGAGTAAGATATAGAAGACCTCAGGACGGACGCGGCAATAAAGGCAACGCCCACAGAGGTACAACGCTGGCATTCGGATCTTTCGGTATCAAGACACTTGATGCCAAATGGCTCGATAGCCGTCAGTTAGAGGCTGCCCGTGTTGCAATCAACCGTTATATGCAGCGCGAAGGTCAGGTCTGGATTCGTGTTTTCCCCGACAAACCGTTCACTCGTAAGCCTGCCGATGTCCGTATGGGTAAAGGTAAGGGTGATCCCGCAGGATGGGTGGCACCGGTTACGCCGGGTCGTATCCTCTTCGAAGTAGAAGGCGTTCCTTTTGACATTGCTAAGGAGGCTCTCCGTCTCGGTGCTCAGAAGTTGCCTGTCAAGACTAAGTTTGTAGTAAGACGTGATTACGATAAAAACGCTTAAGAAAGATGAAAAACAAGGAAATAAGAGAACTCGGGACTAAAGAACTCGAAGAGCGCATTGACGCGGAGGTCGCAAGACTTCATCAAATGAAGCTTAACCACGCAATCACTCCTCTGGAGAACCCATCGCAGATTAAGTTGCTTCGTCGTGACATCGCGCGTCTGAAAACAGAATTGCATCAGAGAGAACTTAACAAATAACAATGGTCCAGATGGAAACAAGAAATTTAAGAAAAACAAGACAGGGTGTCGTTATCAGCAACAAAATGGATAAAACCATTGTTATTGCAGCCAAGTTCAAGGAGAAGCACCCAATCTACGGTAAGTTTGTGCAGAAGACAAAGAAGTATCATGCACATGACGAGAAGAATGAGGCAAATGTAGGCGATACAGTGCTCATCATGGAGACCCGTCCTCTGTCAAAGACAAAGAGGTGGAGATTAGTTTCAATAATCGAAAAAGCTAAGTAATTATGATACAAGTTGAATCAAGACTTACAGTAGCTGACAACAGTGGCGCACGTGAGGCTCAGTGCATCAGAGTACTGGGCGGAACCCGCCGCCGTTATGCAAGCGTTGGCGACATCATCGTGGTTGCCATAAAGAACGCTATACCTACAAGTGACGTTAAAAAAGGTGCAGTATCAAAGGCTTTGGTTGTGCGCACAAAGAAGGAAATCCGCCGTGCAGATGGTTCATACATCCGTTTCGACGACAATGCCTGCGTACTACTGAACAATGCCGGCGAACTCCGTGGCAGCCGTATCTTCGGTCCTGTTGCACGTGAGCTTCGTGCCGTGAATATGAAAGTCGTTTCTCTGGCACCTGAGGTTCTTTAATAATTTAAAAAGGTAAATAAGTAATGACGAAGTTACATATTAGAAAAGGTGATGAGGTAATCATCCTCACTGGCAAAGATAAAGGTCAGAAAGGTAAGGTCCTCAAAGTCTTGGTTAAAGAACAGAAGGCTATCGTGGAAGGTTGGAATATGGTTTCCAAAAGCTCGAAGCCCAGTGCCAAGAACCCGCAGGGAGGCATCATAAAGATTGAGGCACCCATTCATATCTCAAATTTAAGTCTGATAGATCCGAAGAGCGGAAAAGCCACACGTATCGCCATCAAGGTGAATGAGGACGGCAAGAAAGTACGCATCGCTAAAAAGTCCGGGGAGGAAATCAAATAATGGATACAGCACAATTGAAAAAAGTGTATAACGAGCAGATTGCTCCGGCACTTGAGAAGCAGTTCAACTACACTTCTAAGATGCAGGTTCCTGTACTCAAGAAGATTGTGGTTAACCAAGGTTTGGGAGACGCTACCCAAGACAAGAAGATTATTGACGTTGCTATCAATGAGATTTCTGCAATAACAGGTCAGAAGGCGGTGGCTACATATTCTAAGAAGGATATTGCCAACTTCAAACTGCGTAAGAAGATGCCTATCGGCGTTATGGTAACACTGAGACGTGAGCGCATGTATGAGTTCCTTGAGAAACTCGTTCGCGTGGCTCTCCCTCGTATCCGTGACTTCAAAGGTATTGAGAGCAAGTTTGACGGACGTGGCAACTACACCCTCGGTATTCAGGAACAGATAATCTTCCCTGAAATTAACATTGATGCTATTGACCGCATACAGGGTATGAACATCACTTTCGTTACATCGGCACAGACCGACGAGGAGGGATATGCACTGCTCAAGGCTTTCGGTCTCCCATTCAAGAACGCTAAAAAAGATTAACAGATATGGCAAAAGAATCAATGAAGGCTCGCGAGGTGAAGCGCGCCAAACTCGTAGCTCGCTATGCGGAGAAACGTGCAGCCCTGAAGAAGATTGTAGCCAAGAGCGAAGATCCTGCAGAGGCTTACGAGGCAGCTCGCAAGTTGCAGAGCATACCCAAGAACGCCAACCCGATACGTCTGCACAACCGCTGCAAGATAACCGGGCGTCCAAAGGGATATATTCGCCAGTTCGGTCTTTCTCGTATCCAGTTCCGTGAGATGGCTTCTGCAGGTCTCATTCCCGGAGTAAGGAAGGCAAGCTGGTAATAATAGGCAAAGGTGAACAATGTGGGTGTCCGGATATGCTAACCGCACCCACCACCGAACGCCAATGCCGGAAAAGAATATTTTTTAATATTGTCGGGGTAGTCCCGATCAATTAACATTTTATATTTTATGACAGATCCAATAGCAGATTATCTGACGAGGTTGAGAAACGCAATCATGGCCAACCACCGTGTTGTAGAAGTACCGGCTTCAAACTTGAAGAAAGAGATTACCAAAATCCTCTTCGAGAAGGGTTACATCCTGAACTACAAGTTCGAGGATGACGGTCCTCAAGGAACAATAAAAGTTGCCTTGAAGTACGATCCGAAAACAAAGGAGAACGCAATACGTTCTCTGAAGAGAGTGTCAAAGCCAGGTCTTCGTAAGTACACTGGCTACAAAGACATGCCGAGAGTAATTAACGGACTGGGTATTGCAATAATATCTACGTCGCAGGGTGTAATGACTGACAAAGAGGCTGCTGCCCAGAAAATCGGCGGTGAAGTTCTTTGCTATATCTATTAAATAAGGAGGGATTATATATGTCAAGAATAGGTAAATTGCCAATAGCAATCCCCGCAGGAGTTACAGTCACTCAGAATGACGGCGTAGTAACCGTTAAGGGACCGAAGGGAGAACTCTCCCAGAAAGTAGATGCTTCCATAAAGATGAAGATGGAAGACGGTCAGATAATTTTCGAGGTTGATGAGAACAGCCCGGTAAACTACAAGCAGAAGAATGCGTTCCACGGTCTGTACCGCGCTTTGGTCAACAATATGGTTGTTGGCGTGAGCGAGGGCTACAAGAAGGAGCTTGAACTTGTAGGTGTAGGATACCGTGTGTCTAATCAAGGCAATATCATGGAATTCCAACTTGGTTACACTCACCCCATCTTCCTGCAACTTCCGAAAGAAGTAAAGGTTGAAACAAAGATGGAGCGTAACCAAAACCCTCAGATTATGTTAGAGTCTTGCGACAAAGAGTTGCTCGGACTCATTTGTGCAAAAATTCGTTCTTTCCGTATGCCTGAACCATATAAGGGTAAGGGTATCCTGTTCAAAGGCGAGGTTATCCGCAGGAAGTCTGGTAAGTCGGCTTCTGCTAAGTAATTTTAATTGATTTTACTATTATGACAACAAAGAAAGTAGAAAGACGAATTAAGATAAAGTTCAGAATTCGCAAGAACGTGAACGGGACTGCAGAACGTCCCCGCTTGAGCGTGTTCCGTAGCAACAAGCAGATTTACGCACAGGCAGTTGATGACCTGACCGGTACTACTCTTTGTGCAGCCTCTTCGCTCGGTATGGAAAAACTTCCTAAGAAAGAGCAGGCAGCAAAGGTTGGTGAATTGTTCGCAGAGAAAGCCAAGGCTGCAGGCATCACGCAAGTGGTATTCGACCGTAATGGTTACTTGTATCATGGACGTGTTAAGGAATTGGCAGAAGGTGCTCGTAAAGGTGGACTTAAATTCTAAAAGATTATTATGGCAATGAATAATAAAGTTAAGATAAATAGTGACGTTGAGTTGAAAGACCGCTTGGTCGCTATTAACCGAGTTACCAAGGTGACAAAGGGTGGTCGCACTTTCACGTTCGCAGCAATAGTTGTTGTCGGTGACGGCAATGGTGTTATCGGCTGGGGTCTTGGAAAGGCAGGCGAAGTTACCGCTGCTATCGCAAAGGGTACAGAGGCTGCAAAGAAAAACCTCGTTAAGGTTCCGGTTCTGAAAGGTACAATTCCTCATGAAGTTGAAGCACGCTACGGTGGAGCACAGGTGTTCTTGAAGCCGGCAGCAGCCGGTACGGGACTCGTTGCCGGTGGTGCAATGCGTGCTGTTCTCGACAGTGTAGGCGTTACAGACGTGCTTGCAAAGAGCAAGGGCTCTTCCAACCCTCACAACCTCGTGAAAGCGACCATAACTGCGCTTACACAGTTGCGTGATGCTTACACTATTGCAGGAATGCGCGGTGTGGATATGAAAAAAGTGTTTAACGGTTAAAAAAGTTAGGAGTTTTATATGGCAACATTAAAAATCAAGCAGATAAAGAGCAAGATCGGTGCTCCTATCGACCAGAAGCGCACGCTCGAAGCGTTGGGGCTTCGCAAAATCTCTCAGGTGGTAGAACGTGAGGATACTCCCTCTCTTCGCGGAATGATACGCAAGGTTCATCATCTGGTAACCGTTGTAGAGTAAACTTACAGTCTAACGTTTAAACAGAGTTATCAATTATGAAATTAAATAATTTAAAGCCGGCAGCAGGCTCTACACACTCTCGCCGCCGCATCGGTCGCGGTCCGGGCTCAGGTCTGGGCGGAACGTCAACTCGTGGACACAAGGGTGCAAAGGCTCGTTCTGGTTACAAGAGAAAGATTGGATTTGAAGGTGGTCAGATGCCATTGCAGCGTCGTGTTCCTAAGTTCGGTTTCAAGAACATAAATCACAAGGAATACTTCGCCGTAAACCTGTCAACTCTTCAGAAACTTGCAGAGACAAAGAATCTGACAAAGATCGGCATACAGGAACTCGTTGATGCCGGACTCACAAACGGCAAGGTGCTGGTTAAGATTCTTGGTAACGGCGAACTTAAAGCAAAGATCGACGTTGAAGCAAACGCTTTCTCTAAAACTGCTGAAGAGGCTATTAAGTCAGCAGGTGGTAACACAACTATAATCTGAACTTAAATGAAAAAGTTTATTGAATACCTGAAGAATTGTTGGAGGGTTGAGGATCTGCGAGAGCGAATCCTCATCACCATCCTGTTCGTCGCAATCTATCGTTTCGGCTCTTTCGTCGTGCTCCCCGGCATTGACCCGGGAAGCCTTGGGAAGTTGCATTCGCAGACAGCCGGCGGACTGATGTCCCTCCTTGACGCTTTCTCAGGTGGAGCATTCTCCAACGCATCGATATTCGCGTTGGGAATCATGCCGTACATCTCGGCTTCAATCGTCATGCAGCTGCTCGCAGTCGCTGTGCCTTATTTCCAAAAGATGCAGCGAGAAGGTGAGAGCGGACGCAAGAAGATACAGTGGTACACCCGTATTCTTACGGTTGGCATCCTGCTCTTCCAGGCTCCGTCTTATCTCATCAATCTTCGCGCGCAGTCGGCAGATGCACTTGCCACAGGTATTTCATGGAATTATTTCATTATCGTCGGAACGATAATTCTCGCTGCCGGTAGCATGTTCATACTGTGGCTCGGCGAACGCATAACCGATAAGGGTATTGGAAATGGCGTCTCGATAATCATTATGATTGGTATCATTGCCCGCCTTCCGCAGGCATTCATACAGGAAGTGGGGTCACGATTTAATGCCATTACAGGCGGTGGATTGGTGATGTTCATAATCGAGATACTTATCCTTTACGTCGTAGTGTGTCTCGCAATCTTACTCGTTCAAGGAACTCGCAAGGTTCCCGTGCAGTATGCAAAAAGACTTGTGGGTAACAAGCAGTATGGAGGTGCACGTCAGTACATTCCTTTGAAGTTGTTTGCAGCCAACGTGATGCCTATCATCTTTGCTCAGGCATTGATGTTCATTCCGTTGACCGTAATCAGCTATGTGAGTGAGCCGGGGTACATCATGCGCAACCTGATGGATCATCGCAGTGTAATGTATAATGTAGTGTTCGCGATACTTATAATTGCTTTCACTTATTTCTATACGGCAATAACGCTGAATCCGACACAGATGGCAGAAGACATGAAGCGTAACAACGGCTTCATTCCGGGAGTAAAACCGGGAAAACCGACAGCAGAGTTCATTGATACCGTGATGTCACGCCTCACGCTTCCCGGCTCTCTGTTCATAGCTTTCATCGCCATTATGCCAGCTCTCGCAGGATTCTTGAATGTGCAGGACTCGTTTGCACAGTTCTTTGGCGGAACATCTTTGCTGATTCTCATCGGTGTTGTGATAGACACGTTGCAGCAGATTGAGAGTCGCTTGCTCATGCGTCACTACGACGGACTGCTCAATTCGGGTACATCACGTCAGCGTGGCGGAGTTTCTGCTTACTAATTTCTTTTCTGTTTTAGATGAAGATATTTCTGAAGACAGAAGATGAAATCGGGCTAATGCGCCGGGCAAACCAACTTGTTGGTAAGACGCTCGGCGAATTAGCCAAACATATAAAGCCGGGTGTCACCACACTTCAGTTGGACAAAATAGCAGATGAGTTCATACGTGATCATGGCGCAGTGCCCACGTTCAAGAACTTCCCCAGTCCATACGGAGTGCCATTCCCCGCAAGCATCTGCACATCTGTGAATGATGCTGTGGTGCATGGAGTGCCAAGCGATGACGATGTGCTCAAGGACGGAGACATTGTTTCCATTGACTGCGGTACGTTGCTTGACGGATTTAACGGCGACTCTGCCTACACGTTCTGTGTGGGTGAGGTTTCCGAAGAGGTGAAGCAACTTCTCAAGACAACTCGTGAAGCACTTTATCTCGGAATAGAGAACGCCGTGGCAGGCAGACACGTCGGTGATATAAGCAGTGCCGTACAAGACCATTGTGAGAAAGAAGGCTACGGAGTGGTTAGAGAACTGACAGGACACGGCATCGGTCGTGAAATGCACGAAGACCCTCAGGTGCCCAACTATGGTCGCAGAGGCAACGGTGTTATGCTCAAGGCAGGAATGTGTATTGCTATAGAACCCATGATAACAATGGGCGACAGAAGCATATACATGATGCCCGACCGTTGGACAATCCGCACAAGAGACGGAAAACCGGCAGCCCATTTCGAGCATACCATTGCCATAAGGCAAGGCAAGGCAGAGATTTTATCAACTTTCGAAGAAATAGAAAACATAAATCAATAGAACAAGAGAACGTTAAATGGCAAAGCAAGGGGCTATAGAACAAGACGGAACGATTATAGAAGCACTCTCGAATGCAATGTTCCGTGTAGAACTCGAGAACGGTGTGCCCATCATAGCACACATCTCAGGAAAGATGAGAATGCACTATATCAAGATATTGCCCGGTGACAAGGTAAAGGTGGAGATGAGTCCATACGACCTTACAAAGGGCAGAATAGTATTTAGATACAAATAAACTTAGAGATAATATGAAGACAAGAGCATCACTGAAGAAGCGCACACCCGACTGCAAGATAGTACGTCGAAAAGGTCGCCTGTACGTTATCAACAAGAAAAACCCCAAGTACAAACTTCGTCAGGGTTAATGTTAAATAAGCATAACGGGAAAAGAATTACAGAATTTATTCTTAACTTTGCATGCTTTTTAGCAGGTTTTTGAAATTTAACACTTTATTTTTTACATTAAAAACAATGGCAATAAGAATTGTTGGAGTAGATTTGCCCCAGAACAAGCGTGGCGAAATCGCATTGACTTATATCTATGGTATAGGTCGAAGTAGTTCAGCAAAGATATTGGATAAAGCTGGTGTAAGCCGCGAACTCAAGGTCAACGAGTGGAGCGACGATCAAGCAGCCAAAATCCGTGAAGTTATCGGCGCTGAATACAAAGTTGAAGGTGATCTCCGCAGCGAGATCCAGATGAATATTAAGCGACTGATGGATATTGGTTGCTATCGTGGAGTCCGTCATCGTAATGGTCTTCCGGTACGTGGTCAGAGCACCAAGAACAACGCCCGAACACGTAAAGGTAAGAAGAAGACTGTTGCTAACAAGAAGAAGGCCACTAAGTAATTCACAATTATCAATTAAAAAGTAACAATTAAGAATTATGGCAAAGAAAACAGTCGCAAAGAAAAGAAACGTGAAGGTTGACGCTCTCGGTCAGCTTCATGTGCACAGCTCTTTCAATAATATCATAGTAACATTGGCTAATGGTGACGGTCAAGTGATTTCATGGTCTTCAGCAGGTAAGATGGGCTTCCGCGGTTCAAAGAAGAACACTCCCTATGCAGCACAGATGGCGGCAGAGGACTGCGCAAAGATTGCGTATGACCTCGGTCTCCGCAAGGTGAAGGCCTACGTCAAAGGTCCGGGCAATGGTCGTGAAAGTGCAATCCGTGCAATTCACACCGCCGGAATAGAAGTTATCGAAATCGTTGATGTGACACCACTGCCACATAATGGATGTCGTCCTCCTAAGCGCCGTCGTGTATAAAACAAAGCTTCTTGCACCATTCGGGTGTTCTGAATGACTGCGGGAATAATAACAACAAAAGAATAATTATCAAAGTATTATGGCAAGATATATTGGACCGAAATCAAAAATTGCACGCCGATTTGGAGAACCCATATTCGGTGCTGACAAAGTTTTGTCCCGGAGAAACTTCCCTCCCGGACAGCATGGCCAGAACCGTCGTCGCAAGACTTCGGAGTATGGGGTCATGTTGGCAGAGAAGCAAAAGGCTAAATACACTTACGGTGTGCTTGAGCGTCAGTTTCGCAACCTGTTCCACAAGGCAGCCAAGTCCGGCGGTATCACCGGTGAGGTGCTCCTTCAGAACCTTGAGCGTCGGCTTGACAACGTAGTATTCCGCCTTGGAATTGCACCTACTCGTGCAGCGGCACGCCAGCTCGTTAACCACAGACACATTGTTGTTGACGGTCAGGTAGTAGGCATTCCTTCATATTCAGTGAAGCCCGGACAGGTAATCGGTGTTCGTGAGAAGTCAAAGTCTCTTGAGGTGATTGAAACTGCACTCGCCGGCTACAACCACAGCAAATATCCTTGGATGGAGTGGGATGCAGCCTCTAAGAGCGGCAAGTTCCTCCACGTACCCGACCGTGCCGACATTCCTGAGAACATCAAGGAGCAGTTAATCGTAGAATTGTATTCTAAGAACTAATCAAATCATTAAATTCATGGCGATATTAGCATTTCAAAAACCTGATAAAGTAGTGATGCTGGAGGCAAACGACAAGTTCGGTAAGTTCGAATTTCGTCCTCTTGAGCCGGGCTTCGGCGTGACCATTGGTAACGCGCTGCGCCGCATACTCCTGTCATCACTCGAGGGCTATGCCATCAACACCATCAAGATTGCCGGTGTTGAGCATGAGTTCTCATCCGTTCCCGGTGTAAAAGAAGATGTTACCAACATCATCTTGAATCTGAAGCAAGTGCGCTTCAAGCAAGTAGTAGAAGAATTCGAGAACGAGAAAGTTAGTATCACCGTAGAGAATTCCACCGAATTCAAAGCCGGTGACATTGGCAAGTATCTGACTGGATTTGAAGTGTTAAACCCTGATTTGGTGATTTGTCATTTAGATTCAAAGGCGTTAATGGTGCTCGACCTCACGATAAACAAAGGTCGCGGATACGTTCTGGCTGATGAGAACCGTGAGTTCTGCACCGATGTCAATGTAATTCCAATCGATTCTATTTACACCCCTATCCGTAACGTCAAGTTTGCAGTAGAGCCGTATCGTGTAGAACAAAAGACCGACTACGACAAACTCATCCTTGAAGTAACGACGGATGGTTCCATACATCCGAAGGATGCGCTGAAGGAAGCAGCGAAAATTCTCATCTATCACTTCATGCTGTTCTCTGACGAGAAGATAACGCTTGAAAATAGCGACATCGACGGCAACCAAGAGTTTGATGAGGAGGTGCTCCACATGCGTCAACTTCTCAAGACACGTCTTGTTGACATGAACCTCAGTGTTCGTGCCCTCAACTGCCTGAAGGCCGCAGATGTAGATACACTCGGCGACCTCGTACAGTACAACAAGACCGACCTCCTGAAGTTCCGCAACTTCGGTAAGAAATCGCTCTCAGAGCTTGATGATTTGCTTGAGAGTCTGAATCTGCAGTTTGGAACCGATATTTCAAAGTATAAACTGGAAAAGGAATAAGCGGTTGACAAGCATCTGGCAACAGATATTCCTATCCGAAAGAAAAACAAACAATGAGACACGGTAAGAAATTTAACCACCTCGGTCGTACTGCCGATCACCGTCGCGCCATGCTTGCTAACATGGCTATATCGCTGATTGAGCACAAAAGAATCACTACGACCGTTGCCAAAGCAAAGGCACTGAAAAAGTATGTAGAACCTCTTATCACCCGTTGCAAGGATGATTCGACCAACTCCCGCCGCGTAGTGTTCCGCTACCTGCAGAACAAAGAGGCGCTGAAGACCCTCTTCGGAGAAGTTGCACAGAAAGTTGGCGACCGTCCCGGCGGTTACACACGAGTTATAAAGCTCGGCGCACGTAAGGGTGACGGTGCTGAAATGGCTTTCATAGAACTCGTTGACTTCGACGAGAACATGGCTAAGACTCCGAAAACTGCTGCCAAGCGTACACGCCGTGCCGGTAAGAAGGCTGCTCCAAAAGCGGAAGCCCCGGCAGAGACAGCAGAGGCACAAGCAGAGACAGTAGAGGAAAAGGCATAATAAAACTCATATCCTTAAACTAAAACTTCCGTTCCTTAGAGTGGGACGGAAGTTTTTTTTGTGCCCAATTTGCAAATGTTTAATGGTATTTAAATTTAGTACCTTTAGCCAAGACTATGGTAGAAATGCTTAAAGGAGAAAACATACCTATAAAAAGCATAACAACTGATAATGGGACAGAATTTGCAGCACATGAAATCATTGCAAGAGAATTAAACCAAAAGACCAAGAAAAAAGAATGGATTTAAGAAACCGGAAGAAATAATAAAAAAGAATTATATGTAACCTTGCACTTGCTTATGGAATCCACCGTCTAAGTTCTCAAGTTCCATGCAGAGAGTCATCGCGATGTCCCCCAAGGTGAGAAAGAGCAGCCCATTGATGCTCAATCCCAACACCACTAATAGTTACATTGCCGAAAGAATGCGCTTCCTGCGTGTTTTGAAAATGCTACTTTTACTATTATTCGCATTTTAGAAATCATAAATCTACCAATTATTTGCAAACAAGTGACCTATTATTTATCTTTGCGACAATCTAAAATTAAACTTAATAATATTATGGGAAGAAATTTACTTTTCGCTTTTGCCTTGACATGCCCCATGTTGGTAGTTGGTACCAACGGCGTACAGGCACAAAACATCTTAGGTAGAGGTGCTAAGGCAGCTGCTACTGTAGTGACTAACCAGCCTTCAGTGGGTAAGCTCAACGCCGGTCCTGCCAAAATGGTGGCTGTTGACGATCCCACACAGTTCGGTACTATTCAGGAGGTCATCTTTGAGGACTTCTCAAAAATGACGACCGGTAAAATTGGTGAGCCTGACCGCAACACAGAGCTTACCTCTAACGAAATCTCAAGTTACCCGGTGTGGATCAACCTGAAGCCTGAATATACCCTCACAGAAGGCTGGGGCGGCTACAACATCTATCCTGCCGGTGGCTGCGTTGCCATCATGGGTGATGAGGGCGGTAAGGTCAACACTCCTATGTTGGACTGCGCCGGCAATCAGGGTGTGGTATTCATCCAGTTCAAAGCATGCACAGACAACGGAATGATGGCTCAGCCACTCAACGTTGGCGCTGCCGAGACTTACAACATGCAACCCTCTTGGGACTTCATCGGAACAGATGACTATGTCATGGACATCACTTCAGAGTGGAAGACATATACATATATGTTTTATGGCGCAGGTCACTACACTCTCTTCAACCTTGCATTCAATCCTCCACAGAATCCGGGCTGGGGCAACATCTACCTCGATGATATAAAGGTGTTCACTGTGAAGCCTTTCATCAACATGCCTGAGGCAAAGCACTATGCTGACTATAATGGAGAAAGCTTTGTGGCAAAATGGTCAAGCGTCCCAGATGCTACTTCTTACATCCTGAATGTGTATACCAAGGGCGCTTACGGCAACAGAACATATCTTCTGCAGAACCAGACCGTAAACGGCACTTCATTCAAGGTGGACAACATCGTATCAGGTGATACCTATTATTATAGTGTACAGGCAGTGGACAAGGATGGTCATAAGTCATTTGAGTGCCCGGAATATGAGGTATTCGACCTCGTATCTCCTGTGATGGGCGATCTCACGATCTCTTCAGAGAACTACACTGCAACATGGAGCCCAGTTCCTTCTGCAGAGGTTTACAACTACTGGGCTTACGCTCTGCGCGAGGCTGAGAACGATGGTCCTTTCACCATTACTGACAACTCTCTCCGCGGTCTGAAACTCCCACAGAGCTATCTCGACAACAACCCGGATGGCATGACATGGACTGAGGACAATCAGACCACCTATACCTTCGACGCATATCTCATCAATCCTTCTAATCAAGCAGGTTGGGTTGCCAAGAACGGTATGCCTTATCCTAACAGTGTTGCTGTGGACGGCTTCCAGTACGTATACAATGGTTCTGACGCAGGTCTCGTATCTCCAGAACTCGACCTCTCTAAGGACGGTGGCAAGATCAGTATCAACATGAACCTCCGTGGCGAGAATACCACTGTTTGGTTGCAGGACGGCTCTAAAGAGGATCGCGTTACTCGCTGCTGTGTTGCTCTCTTCAACTGGGACGAGTCCAAGGGGGACTACACACAGGCAGAGCTTGTTTATACCGGCAATCCTTCTGCTACAGAGTTCAAGAACTTCTCTGTCGAGCTCACAAAGGGTTCTTCTCGTTCAAAGATTGGTATCTATGCCATCTATGCTCCCGGCAACCTCTACATTCAGGACCTGAAGATAAATCAGAACTATATCCGCGGTGATCAGCTCAACGATCCATTCTTCTTCGCACGCTACAATGCAGATACATCTGTAGATGTCACTGTACCTGAGTATGCTAAGAACAAGCAGCTCTCACACAGGGTGAGCGCCATCAAGACCAACCCTTATACCCGTGAGTTGAAGGAGAGTGCTTTCTCTGAGCTCAAGAACATCGGTGAGGTGATTAGCAGCATCAGCAATGTAAGTCTTACCAATGCTCCTGTGAAGGTTGTTGACGGCAAGCTCTCTGTGACCACCAACGGTAATGTGGAAATATACACAATCAACGGTGCTTGCGTATATAACGGACGTGCCAACGGCACATCTCTCATCTCTCTGCCTAACGGCACCTATATCGTTAAGACAAACGAGGGTAGCGTTAAGGTTACTTTCTAAATCTACAATAACTCAATAACCAGAAAGCAATGAAAATGAATTTCTTTTCAGCTGCACTTTTCACGGTTATGACACTGACCTCATCTGCTGTTTCGGCAGCGGATGTTGTCATGTCAAATGACAACAAGACCGTGAGAAGGAGCATCAACCTCAATGAGGACAAAGGTATCCTCATGTATGGCGCCACTATGAAAGACGCCGAAGGTCCCCTTCACCTTGTGTCGTGGCGAAGCAAATTTGCACACCAACTCACTAACATAGCTGAGATAGACCCCACAGACAACGGACTCCACGTTGTGAGAATCCGCTGTGGTACAGAGGTAAATGGCAAGTATTATGGTTATCTTGTCAATGGCTATACCTTTGTGGACCTGCCAAAGTCTTTTGTCACCATCGACTTCAAGACCGGCAAGATGACCACCATAGCCGACATGCAGGACCACACTAACTGGCCCACAATCTATGAAATGACATACGACCGTGAGCGCAACATGGTCCTTGCGCTGGCTTATGGCACTAAGGACTATGCATCTACGGATTTATATGCCATTGACATCACTAACGGAAGTTACACTCTCATCAAGGAGCTCGACTACTATGCGTGGGCATTGGCTGCTGACTATGACGGCAACATTTACGTCATTCAGGGTAAGCCCGACAAGGATAACAAGTATTATGAGGGGTCTTACCTCGTACAGCTCGACCCGAATGAAGACTATAACACCATAAAGAAGACTGAGCTGAAGATAGACGGACAGGGTATTATCCCTAACTTCCAACACACTATGGAGTTTGACAACAACAGCAACCTCCTCTATTGGCTCTGCACAGACGGTTACGGACACCAGAAAGAGTATGTCATAGACATAAAGAAGAATACCATTAAGAAGGAGTCAGACTTCCTTCAGAATATGGTAGTGGGCCTCTATATCCCATTTGAGGGAGCAGACAGCCGCCTGGCAGCCGGTAAGGTCACCGACCTCAATATCAGCGTGGCAGATGGCACAAAACCTACAACAACAATCAATTGGACCAATCCTTCAGTCAACTGGCGTGGCGATGCCCTCGACGCATTCTATGAAGTAGCCATCAGCCGCAATAGCCGCAGCAATGTGGTGGCTCACGTATCAGGTGCCGTGGGAGAGGCTAAGACTTGGACTGACAACAGCCCTGAGCAAGGTGTAGTGACTTATTACCTTACCTCTTACCGCAAGAGCGGAGAGAAAGGTCTCACCGACAGCATAAAGATTTTCGTTGGTCAGGACGTGCCGGGCAATGTGGTCAATCTGCAAGCCAATGCCAATGGCAGCGGCGTAAACCTCACATGGGAGCAGCCTGCAACAAGCCACACTGGCAAAGACTATGACAAGACAACGCTCAAATACGACATCACTCGCAATCCGGGCAACAAGGTTATTGCCACAGATGTGACTGCCACATCATACAACGATGCCGCACCCGGCTTCTATGACAAATACTCATACACCGTAACTGCCAAGAATGCTTATGGCACCGGTGAGTCTGCATCTACGACACCACTCTTCACAGGTAAAGCTTACGAGCCATCATTCTATGAGGACTTCGACAATACAACCCAGGCCGGACGTTGGCAGACCATAGACAACGACTTTAGCGGTAAGAGTTTCGCATACGCAGGAGGCAACTTCGACGCATTCAAGAACTTCCGCATCTATATGGATCCACACAGATCTGTGGATGACTATCTCGTCAGCCCGCTGATCCATCTTGAGGGTGGCAAGCCATATCGCGTCAGCATCGACGCCATTCTTGGTGACTCTCGCGAGACTCATACCTTCGCCTTTACCTACGGTAAGGAAGTCACTTCAGCCGGTCAGAGCAACGTAATTGCTACTCATAGCAATGTGATGGCTGCCTTTGCAGACGACATTCAGAACTTCTCTGATATCTTTACACCTGCTGCCGACGGCGACTACTTAATCTCTGTGCACTGCACAAGCCCATCAAGTGATTACATGTCATACTTCGGAGTCAATGCGTTCAGCCTTGAGAGAGTATATAACAATGACCTCTCAGCCATCAACCTAATCCTCCCAACAGAGGTAGGCTCCGGCAAGGAGGCAAAGGCTACTGTCACTGTGAAGAACCTCGGTCTCACCCCACAGAGCAACTACAAGGCTCAGGTCATTGACGAGGACGGAAAGGTAATCGGCGAAACTACAGTCAATGAGACCATTGCACCCGATGCTACCAAGAATGTGACTGTTCCGTTCACCACCAATGAGAGTGGCAAGATTATTCTCAAGGGTAATGTTGTGCTCGAAGGTGATGAAAACCCACAGAACGATCTCAGCAAAGGCGTAGAGGCTGACGTGAAGACCGACGCACTCGACTGGAACGTAACATGCAAGAACTCTGACCTCTCACAGTCAACATCAGAGCCTATGAGCTTCATGTACGAGTACTCTACTATCCAGACTGTGTACACCAAAGAAGAACTTGGTAAGGAAGACGGTCAAATCAAGGGTATAGCATTCTCATATACTCCTAATGAGATATCTGCTGATACAGAACCTGTCAAGGTGAAGGTTTACATGGGTACCACTACTTCTGCCGACATCTATACAGACAACTCCGGTTGGATCAACAACAGTAACCTCACCCTTGTATACGAAGGCGAGCAGACCATCAAGAGCGGTAGCGCACAGGTTATGACCTTACCGTTCAGTGTGCCATTCAGCTATGACCACACCAAGAACATCGTAGTTCAGGTATGGAAGGAAGGTATCACATCTGAAATGTTCCCCGCCCTCTTTGACATGTACGCCGGCGAGAACTGGAACAAACTCCGCACACTGCGCTATCAAGGTGGCGGTGGTCAGTTCACATTCACCGAGAACTCTTACGCAGTAGCCGGTAAGCCGGTGGCTTACTTCGCTATCGACTTCACCAACGGTATCGGTTCAGTGAGCATGAACGATGCAACACCGTTCGCATTCACTGCCAATGGTATGCTCATCACATCAGTCGAACTCAAAGCTCTCACCATTATCGATATGAGCGGACGCACAGTCTTCCATCACACTAATGTCAAGGGCTCTATCGACACTCGTCTGCAGCGCGGCGTTTACATAGTGAAGGCTACCGGACGCGACGGAAATGCTTACACATCTAAAGTGATTCTCGGAAAATGAAAATAAGCAATAGAATGTTATCAGTGCTCTGCGCAACCACCCTCACAATGGGGGTGGCTGCACAGCAGCCAACTATTCGTTTGGGATATTGCAACGGAGACAAGATAAGCTCTTCACTAATCTCCCAAAACGACCCTACCGGCAATGACCAGCTCTGTGCCGCAATCCTTATCAAGAAGGAGACCTTAGAGAAATACGAGGGTGACACAATCTATCAAATCAGCTTTGCAAATGAGGAGAAGGCTGGTTCTTTTATGACAGTATTCATAAAGACCGACCTTCAGAGCACAGGCGGAACCGTGCAGAACATCACCAACCACAAGGAGGGATGGAATGATGTCAAGCTCAATAAGCCTTACGTAATCAAGGCAGACAAGGACATTTATATAGGCTATGTCTCCTATCCTTCAGCCGATGAAGTAAACACAAAGCGCATCCTTTCTTTTGAAAGAGAGCCTGGTGGTACACCTGGCGTAAACTGGTATGGAATCAATGGACAGTGGTGGGTGGTTGACTCACGCACCATTGACTATGACCTCTGCATACGTGCTTATGTCAAAGGCAAGAAATATCCATCTCTTGACCTTGGTCTCGATCGGGTAAGCAATTATGACATAGTGCGCCAGAACACTCCAACTACGCTCGATATGCAGGTGACCAATTATGGTGTGAGCGAAGTAACAGGATTCACTCTCGAAGCACAATACAAAGGTGAGACATTCGCCACGGCAGATGTGAAGGACATAAAGCTTCCTCACAACGAGATGACTAAGGTGAAAATTCCTAATCTCGTCTTCCCGTTGGTCAACAATATCGACTTTAATGTTGTAATCACCAAGATCAATGGCGGCGCAGACGAGGATGCTTCCGACAACACACGCCCATCTTATGTTTACGTCATGCCTGAAAATGCAGAGCCTCAGCCCATCACCATACTTTTCGAAGAGTTTACCTCCGGACAAGGCATAGAAACCCAACAGGCTGACAGCGTATATGGTATCTCATGCAGAGATCGCAATGATGTCATTTGGGTTAAGCACCATGTGAGCGATGCCCTCGCCCTACCTGAGGAGTCACCCTATGCTTGGTTCTTTGACAACAACGCTACGTTCACACCGGCAGTGATGGTCAACCGTCAGGCTTTTGAGAACACAGAGACACGCGGACCGGCACTCTTCATACCTTACAACGAGTACGTCACTGAGATGTTTGATGTCATGTACAAAATCCCAAGCTTTGCAACACTCGATGTAAACGTGACACGCAATCTACAGACCGGTAAGGCTACGGCTAAAGTCAACATCAACAGCCAGGTCACAGAGATGCCTCATCAGAAATCACTACGCCTCACGGTATATGCCGTGGAAGACCAGGTGAAGATGCCGGGAAGCGACTATGCCGAGAATGGTATTATTCGCAAGATTGTCAATGGCACTTGGGGCACAGTCGTTGACCTAAGCAATTATACTTACTCTGAGGACTTTACCTTTGACATTGATCCGTCATGGAAGGCTGATGACATGCGCATAGTGGCGTTCCTCAACAACTATGACTACACCGATCCACTCAACTCACCGGTTTACAACTCTGCCGAGGCTCGTTTGGCCACCAGCGGCATTAGCGTCATCAACGACGACAGCAATGCCCGGCTCCTCACATTCAGCAACCGCCGCTTTGTGGTGCCGGCAGGATATACAGTAGCAGTCTATGACGCATCAGGTCGTAAGGTAGCCAATGACAACCTCAAGCGCGGAGTTTATGTAGTCCGTGTGACAGGCAATGATAAGGCTTTCACTTACAAGAAGTGTATAACAGATTAACAATTATTGCTGTCCGGTAAAAGTATTTCTCTACATAAAAATTTAGGCTGAAGCCCTCTCTCGGGTTTCAGCCTTTTTGGTTACCTTTGTTTTTATCCGAAAACAATATAACCATGAACAAAGGTACACATTTCTTCGGACAGCAATAAAAAAGAATTATATGTAACCTTGCACTTGCTTATGGAAGCCACCCGGGAGGGGCAAGCCTTAAATAATATTAAAATCGATATAATTAATAATATTTAACACGGGGGGGGTAAATTCTTTCTATATATTCTCCCTTTGCGCGAAATTTCAGAAAGTGAAGACATTTCGAGTGCATCCATGTTGCATTCTTGCAGTTTCCGATGATAAATTACTGTGTGAAGCTCAAGTCGATTGACGACTTTGTTTTCAGGACAACAGTTCAAATGCTGCTGTTGCGTATCAGTATGCTGATGAAGTAAGAATTTTAATGTTAAACTATATAATTGAATTTTAGAAAATGAATGTTCTAAGAAAAATAGTAATGTTATTTGGGGCAATTTTGTTTGCTGCAAAATTATCAGCCCAACTCAACTTACCTTTGGCGGGTATTCCGGAGGCTACACAGGTAACAACGGAGGAAATGAATGCCTTTCAATCTACCGGGCTTCTGCCTGAAAGCGTCGTAGCAAAGGCAAAATGGTATATCCTCGTTGTAGGACGCCACCACACGCCGCTGACAGTCAGAGTAGATGTTGACTATTCTAAGTATCTGCCGGGTCATATAACGAAACCCTTGTCCCGCCTGCGTATCCGCCATTACACCGTCACGGGTGATGACAGCCAGCTCTGGTGCTTTGTGGGTGACGATACGAATGGCTATCTTGTGGTGAACAGAGCCACACGCATGCCTTTGGTCTTGTTTCGTCCGGCAACAGACGGGGCAGCCGATGGCTATGCAGAGAATGGCTTAGTGTACACAGCGTCCGGTGCTTACGCACGCAACACAACCCTCTCATACAATAAACAATATTTTCAGACGGCCTCTGTCTGCAAGCTGAATGCCGCAGGCAACGACCTGAAGCCTTTCGGGCAAGCAGCAAACGATCATTTCTTCCGCCTCTTTTTCGACAAGGAGGTACAGAGCAAGGCTGCCAACGAACAAAACACAAAGGGCTACGGAAAGTGGATCATCGACAACAAGGCGAGTCTCTTCTCGCTGAAAGACAAGAGCACGTACACGCGACTTGCCCAGTATCCACAGGCTTTTGGCGTCGCGAGGGGCAGATGGGCAGAACCTTCGACCATCATCGGTGCTTACGCCTACGATTACAACGGCGCGGGGTTTACAGACATTACCCTCCCAATGGCCAAGAAGCACGTCGCCGTCGCCGGGAAATATGTGCTCACGCCGACGGCAGCGACCGCCCGACCTTTGAAGAGTGCGATAGAGGCCTACGAACAAAGTCCGTCTGACGATGCCAAGGCAAAGGTGAGGGAAGAGTATCTCAAGTATTTGGAGTTGCGTAACGTCGTTGGAAATATCCATTGGTCAACAAACCCCATGCAATTAGTGGCTTTTACAGACATTCCATACGTTGTGCGCTCAGAGAGCGGGGGAAACTTCATTCGCAGAAGCCATCTCGACGGCGTGGCTGCCGATGCCAAACCCGCTGCCCTGACAGGCTCAGACTTTGGCGAGAATACCTCGATATTCAGAAGTGAGGACAGTTTCGACAAATCGCTCTGGATGACGGCAGGAGTAATCGGGATTATAAAGTATGACCAGGGCGACTGCCAAGAGATAGAACTCAAATACCGCTTGAAGGAAAACAGACCTGCACCTTTCGACGGTGCCGGCTTGGGATCTGCCGGTATAGACTTCTACGAGTCTCCCGAGCCCGGCTTTTTCATCATGACGAAAAGCGGAGAAAAAGGCATAAGCGGAAACAACTATGATTTGGGCGGACGCCAGCCCGAGAAGTTCTTCACCATAGACCCGGCTACGGGGAAGATAGTCTTAGGCGGGCAGCAACCTGACGGCAAATACCTGACTGCCGGCAATGACGGAGCAATATCTCCTTGTAGCTGGTTTGCACTGATGCCGCTGCAGACCACCACGGTGAAGCTGAACGATGAAGGTTTCTCGACCTATACGCCCGTAGGCTTTGATGCGCAATTACTCCGTGGCTTTACGGCAAACAAGGTGGTCTATGCCGACTACAACAACGAGGCGCGCATAGAACCGATTGACGGCGACGTGATGAAAGAGGGCGAGGGCTACGTGCTTCACGGCAATCCCGGCGCGACACTCACCATCTACGAGTCGCGCTATGACAATATCGACACGAAGACCAACATGCTCAAGGGTGTCACCGTGCAGACGACCCTGCCGCAGCGTGTCTATGTGCTGACGCAACTTACCAAGAGCGGCACAAACGAACCATACAAGGGTCCCTATCGCACGGGGTTCTACACCACCCGGTCAGATAAGCCGACCATTCCCGCGGGCAAAGCCTACATCCCTCTTGCCGAGGGTTCCAAGGTAAAGATGTTCGTCTTCCCCGACTTCACGGTGACAAACATTTGGGACATCTCACGCGACGACACGTCCGGCGACGAGCGTATCTACGACATCCGCGGCATGAGGCTCTCGTCTCCGGCAAAAGGTATCAACATCATCAATGGAAAGAAGTTTATAAAAAAATAAAGAGACACAATTATGGATAATCGTAAAGAAACATACATGCGCCCTCAGTCGTCTGTCATCAATCTTAATGCAGGTAATGTGATGGAAGAGCTTGGCATGTCAGACAACAAGGAAGCGACAGAGATTCAGTCGAAGGAGGCTTTTTTCGATTCGTTTGAAGACACCGGCAATCCTTGGGATGACTACGGCACCCGGAACCGCGACACAGACGAATGAACGTTGCCCCCCTTTCGGTCTTCCCCTGTTGGAGGCACGTAAGGGGGGCAAATAATTTGGGTCAAGGCTGATGGTTTTTCGTTGATCACCAAATTTACAGACACTTATAATTCGCCGAATTTGTGTTAAATAAGTTTGTGTAGAGTTAATATATTATAATAGGAATAGGGCGATTATACTTGTATTTAGGGAATATTCTTATCTTTGTGCATATAAACAAAAGCGATGAGTTAAATTCGATTACTAATGAAATGCCCGGGTCTCTGAGTGCATTCTCCGCAAGGGGTAAAGGGGAGACAATATGCTATGAAAAGAAAAAATTTACTTTTTGCAGTCCTTACAGCAACTGCGGTGTTGTGGACTACCGATGCACAGGCGCAGAATGATTACAAATACAGTTTTGAAGGAGACATCATTGCCGATGGCTGGCGGGTGATGACCACAGGCAATAGTCCTTATCCGGGTGAACATTTTACACGCACATGGCGTCAGTGGGGAGAAGAAGCTCTTGACGGAGGAGAAACTTTCATACCGCATGACGGAGAGAAGCAAATGTTCGTTTTTTTGTCGAATGAGAAGCAGGATGAACGATTTATTTCTCCTAAATTGAAACTTGAGAACAATGCCGAACTAACATTCTGGCACGGTATAGACCAAGATAAATTTTCCGATGTTCCCAGTGTATGGGCTGTGGAAATCTCAGCAGACGGTGGAAATACGTGGACAGAGATTTGGCGAGCCAATAAAAGGAATATATATGAGACTGCGGAGACAGTTAATCTCAGTGCCTATGCCGGCAAAACGATAAATCTTTCGTGGCGGGCATACGATGACAACGGAATATTGTGTGGATGGTTTGTTGATGACATTACAGTAAGCAACGTTGCCGCAACGTGCGACGTTGTGCTTGAGGACTTTAAAGACAGTAAGGCGGCGGTAATCAATGTGGTGAAAGAAACGTTAGGCATAGGACTGAATGAGGCAGAAAACCTCGTGGGAAGTGCACCCTGCATATTGACAGAGACAATCACGGAGGAAGATGCAGATGCCTTCGTGAAGGCTGTAAACGAGGCCGGTGGCGTGGCAAAGATGGCTTCCGCCGGGGCTTACAATCCTAAGTTTGTTTCCATTTTCGAAAGCTTCGAGGGAGATGTGCTGCCCGAAGGATGGAGCACGATAGATGCGGATAATGACGGACTTAATTGGAAAACGGAGAAAATTCCGGACCTTGCTTTCTTCGGAAAATATATGATTACCAGTCGCTCGTATTTTACCGATGAGATAGCACCTGATAACTATCTCGTCTCTCCATTGCTTGACGATGTCGTGGAGGTGAATTATAGGTTTGCCATGAACCCGCGATATGCAGATAACTATCAGGTGCTGGCTTCAAAGAGTGGTAAGAATGTTGCCGACTTCACCGAGGTATTGATTACAGAGCGTCCTGAAAATCTTGTGGAGTCAGTATTGGATTTTGGTTTTTCAGCTTGGGAAGAACGCACCCTGTCACTCCCTGCCGGAACGAAATATGTTGCGTTCAGACACGGCGATAGCAAGGGACATGACTTTATATCCATTGACAACATCAGGTTCATAAAGGGTCTTGCAACCGGCATTGAGACCGTTAACACCGACTCTGTGCCGGCATACGGCAAGGGGATATACAGCATAAACGGTGTTATGTTAAGCAATAATTGGGACACGTTGCCCAAAGGACTGTATATCGTTGACGGTAAGAAGAAGGTAAAGAACTGAACGTCTGAAACGCCTTGACAGACAATCATCTACAAGTTTAAACGCATATTTGCGCTCAGATGGCTGTATATGGTAGCCCGTTTCGGCATATAATGTAAAGTAAAATCGGCGAGATTACTCAGTAATTTCGCCGATTTTGCTGACCAATTTCGCCGATTTTGCTGAGTGAAAGACATGCTTTTGACGGGCAATATATAATCAATCAAGAAGGGTTACATCTGAATTTGTGTATCAACAATAATCAAACTGCTGCATTGTTCGCGATGCAGCGGTTTAATATTGTTGATAATCAGGTTTTTAATTAAACCTGAAGATGATTGCGGAATGCGATTGCTTCACCACAACTTTTTGGTTGTTGATGATATAAAGACCGCAGAGACCCTCAAGGCTTGTTGCCTGCTTGCGCATGAGTTTGTCATCGAGGGTGTAGATGCCAACCTTCGTTGTAACGTCAGTAGCACTGATGCTGTTGTAAAGTTTTGTATCCTCCCTTGACGCCCTTGCCTGATGTCAGCAAGTCACATTTGACGGAAATCCTATTTATGAGGTCTGAAGCGGTAATCCTTGCAGGCAGGTTAGGAATGTCAATGCCGATATACAAAGATATTATAACATACGAATTTTTATGTGAATAATGCCGAAAAACGAGAATGAATGAAAAATATTTTAGGGATTTCCCTATCTTAAAATAGGGGAAAAACAAGCATTGTTTCGTAAAAAAAACATACCTTTGCTGCGGATAGTGTATAACATACCGATAGGATTAAATATTAAGGATATGAAAAAAACGTTTCTTACAGTGACTGCGGCAGCCCTTTTGCTCAGTGGTTGCACAACCTACACCGGCGTAGGTGCTTATCAAGGCTCAGGCATAGGCTCGATAATCGGCTCGGCGATTGGCGGAATAACGGGCGGTGCCCGGGGCAGTGATATCGGCACATTGATTGGAATGGCTGGCGGTGCTGCGGTGGGTGCTGCAATAGGCAGCGCGGTGGATAACTCCGAGCGCGAACGTCGTTATGAGGAATACAGGTCTGACCGCATGGAATATGAGCGTCGCAATAGTTACGAAAACCGCACAAAACGTGACGACAGTATGTCTTCGTATGACGACAGGGGCAGCGGTTACGACCCAACGAACAGCGGCGACGACCGCATCTACGACTATAACGACATCGACTACAACAGCGATTATAGTGCTTCAACGCCCCGCTCGTTTGAGCCTTCGACCTCAAATAGCAGTGGCGTCAGTGCACTTTTCAACCCGGAACTGGAAATTCGCAATGCTCGTTTCGTGGATGAAGACATGGACAAAACCCTCCGTGCCCGCGAGACAAGCAAGGTGATATTCGAGGTTTACAACAATTCAGACCGCACGTTATTCGATGTTCAGCCGATTGTGGAGGAGACATCGGGTTCGAAGCAAATCTATATCTCGCCGTCAATCCACGTGGAGAGCATCGCGCCACACCGCGGAATACGCTACACTGCAATGGTTAAGGCAGGCAACAGACTGAAGAACGGCACGGCGCATTTCCGCATCAGAGCCATTCAGGGCAACGAGCAGGTGACGTCGCGGATAACGGAGTTTGACGTCAGCACAAGCAGAAAATAGGTTCTGCGGCCGGAATATGAACAGCGGTAGGCAGCCGGTCGTACCGACATTGTGTTGCGATGAAATACCATTGTCACCGTGTTTTGGGGGGGCAAAAAAGAGTAATTGACTGCGATTATTCGTTTTTCTGAATATTTTTCCGTATCTTTGTGAGCCGACTTTATGTCGGTTCGCATTTTATATACATGTTATTGGATGCGACAAAGGCAGACCATTTCAGGTTTCAAAACTCTTTAATATGATTACATTCACTACAGAAAACATATTCTTCATAGGCTCTTTCATCGTGCTGGTAAGCATCATTATCAGCAAGACCGGTTATCGTTTCGGCATTCCCACACTCTTGCTCTTCCTCTTCACGGGCATGGCTTTCGGCAGCGAAGGGCTTGGCATGCACTTCGACAGCCCTGCCCGGACACAGTTTATCGGAATGATTGCACTCAGCGTGATATTGTTTTCGGGCGGGATGGACACGAAATTCAAGGAGATAAAGTCCATTATCGGTCCCGGAGTGCTGCTTTCCACCGTCGGCGTGGTGCTCACCACTGCACTTACCGGTGCCTTCATCTACGGACTGTCACGCTGGTCGGCGCTCGACATCCAACTCTCGCTGATGGTGTCGATGCTCCTTGCTGCCACGATGTCGTCAACCGACTCTGCCTCGGTGTTCAACCTTCTTCGCACACAGGGCATCGGACTGAAAAACAAGCTGCGCCCAATCCTCGAACTGGAGAGCGGAAGTAATGACCCGATGGCATATATGCTCACCATAGCACTCATGGAAGTGGTGGTTTCGGGAACGCAGATGTCGGTGCCTCACCTCCTCCTGACACTCTCCGAACAGTTCGTCTTTGGCGGACTCTTTGGCTATCTCGCCGGGCGTTTGGGTGTGTGGCTGATTAACAGGATTAACCTTCCGAATGCCTCTTTATATCCTGTTTTGCTCTTGAGTATCATTTTCATAACGTTCACTCTCACCGACATGCTCCGCGGCAACGGCTATCTGGCTGTCTATATCGCCGGTTTGGTTGTTGGAAACAGCAGTTTGTCGTATCGGAAAGAGATGTCAACATTCCTCAGCGGGCTGACATGGCTGTTGCAGATAGTGCTTTTCATAACGTTAGGATTGCTGGTTAATCCTTCAGAAATGCTCGATGTGGGCATCGTGTCTCTCGCTATCGGCGTGTTCATGATATTCATTGCCCGTCCGTTGAGCGTGTTTCTCTGTCTTGTTCCTTACAGGTCAATGCCCGCTCGTGCCAAAGTGTTCCTTTCTTGGGTGGGATTGCGCGGCGCAGTGCCTATCATCTTTGCCACTTACCCGCTGATTAACAACGTGGAGGGAGCGTCGATGCTTTTCAATATAGTGTTCTTCATAACCATCGTTTCGCTCACCCTGCAGGGCACTACAATCTCTTTGCTTGCCCGAAAACTGAAACTTGACATGCCGGAAGAGAAGACCGGGAACGAGTTTGGAGTGGAAATTCCGGAAGAACTCGACTCGCAACTATATGAGGTTGTACTGACCGACGAGATGTTTGCCGCCGGGAGCAAACTCTCTGAGATGAACATCCCCGAAGGAACGCTTGTGATGATGGTGAAGAGAGGCAAAAGTGTGATTGTGCCTAATGGCAGGTTGACGCTTGAGAAGGGCGACATCCTGCTCTGCCTTTCAAAGAACCGGCAGTAGGAGAGACGTTTTTGCAATCCCAATAACTTGTTCCCATCACAGAAACGAGGCTCCGTCGGTCTCGTTATGTTCTTGCATCGCAGAGCCGATGGGGCATCTTCTGCGGTGTCCATAGTTGGCGATAGAACACAAAAAGATGTCCGAACCAATCTCACGATTGGCTCGGACAAGAATTAAAAACATTTAGAATATAGAGTGTATTTTACACAACTCCTTGTTCGAGCATTGCCTGCGCCACCTTCATGAAGCCTGCAATGTTTGCACCCTTGACGTAGTCAACAGAGCCGTCGGGCTGTGTACCGAACTTAACGCACTGCTCGTGGATGCTTTCCATAATCCAATGGAGCTTGCTGTTCACCTCTTCTGCAGACCAGCTCAGGTGAGCTGCGTTCTGTGTCATCTCAAGACCGGAGGTAGCAACGCCACCGGCGTTAACTGCTTTACCCGGAGCGAAGAGCACACCGTTCTTCTGGAAGAAGTGGATAGCACCCGGCTGGCAACCCATGTTGGAAACTTCGCAGCAGCACCAGCAGCCGTTAGCCTTCAGTTCCTTAGCGTCGTCTTCGCTAAGTTCGTTCTGGAATGCGCATGGGAGAGCGATGTCGCAAGGAATGCTCCAAGCCTTCTTGCCGGCTGTGAACTTAGCCTTGCCGGGGAACTTGGTTGCCATGTCTTCAACCTTATTGCGGTTGGAAGCACGCATTTCGAGCATATAGTCAATCATCTCGTTGGTGATGCCTTCAGGGATTTCGCATACACCGTCAGGTCCTGAGATAGCAACCACCTTAGCACCGAGCTGAACTGCCTTCTGAGAGGCACCCCAAGCCACGTTGCCGAAGCCTGAAACTGCAATCTTCTTGTTCTTGATGTCCTTGCCTGCCTTCTTCAGAAGGTGCTCTGTGAAGTAGAGTGCACCGTAACCGGTAGCCTCCGGACGGAATTCTGAACCGCCCCATGTCATGCCCTTACCGGTGAGCACGCCTGTGTGATATTCACGTGTGAGCTTCTGATACATACCGTTCAGATAGCCTATTTCGCGACCGCCTACACCAACATCGCCTGCAGGAATATCCTGATCGGGACCGATGCAGTGCTTCAGTTCGAGCATGAATGCCTGACAGAAGCGCATGATTTCAGCCTCAGACTTGCCTGTCGGGTCGAAATCAGAGCCACCCTTACCGCCACCCATTGGCAGAGTGGTGAGGGCATTCTTGAAAGTCTGCTCGAAACCGAGGAACTTCAGCATTGAAGGAGTAACCGCCTTGTGGAAGCGGAGACCGCCTTTGTACGGACCGATGGCACTGTTGAACTGCACGCGATAACCGAGGTTGGTCTGCACTTCGCCATTGTCGTCAATCCAGTTCACGCGGAAAGTGAATATACGATCCGGCTCAACCATTCTCTCGACGATTTTTGCTTTCTCGAACTCGGGATGCTGGTTGTAAACTTCTTCGATAGACTCAAGCACTTCCTGCACAGCCTGCAAGAACTCTGACTCGCCCGGATGCTTCTGCTCCAAGGCTTGCATAATCTTTTTAACTTCCATAGTATGAGTTTAATTATAATTATATAGGTTAAACGTTGACATTTTGTCAAGTAGATGCAGCAAAAGTACTGGTTTTATTTTAAACCTCCAAGTAATTCCCGGAAAATTTTCACTTACATGCTGCCTTTTTGTAAAAAGTGGCTGAAATAAGGGATTTCGCTACCCTTTTGGGGTCTCTTTCTCCTCCTCGTCTTTCACAACTTCCACCGAAACTTTCGCGATTCCTTTCGACAGAATATCAATTTCTTTTGCTGCCTGCCACGACAAATCCACCACCCAGCCTTTGGCAAACGGTCCGCGGTCGTTCACTCTCACCACCACGCTCTTGCCGTTCTGCAGATTGGTCACTTTGAGTTTCGTGCCCATCGGGTGCTTTTTGTGGGCGCATACGAGCCCATAGGCGTTGTGCCTTTCTCCGCTGCTCGTCTTTCGTCCGTGGGCTTTCAATCCGTAGTAACTGGCAATTCCTTTTTCCTGTGCACCGACATTGCTGACACACAATGTGAGCATTAGGATGATGATACTTATAAATTTCTTCATAACTCGAATGTTTTTCACGGCTTTGTCACGCTCATCTTATTACGATAATAAGACACCTTTAGCCGCGTTATTACTGCTTTTTGCTTATTTTGTGCGCTGCAAAGGTAATGAAAAAATGACAGAGAGACAAGCCTCCGGATGCTATTTTATTGAAAATTAAGGAATTGTAAAATGATTTGAGGCTTCCTGTGGTTATGGAATAAATAGTCTGATGTGCCGAACCGGGGCAGGGAACGGTTTGCCGACAATGTTCTGCCGGCTGCCGGAGAGGGGTGGAATGGCATGGCGTAAAGTTATTATAAAATTGTTCCAAAAGATTTTAACTCCGTAAATATTGGAACAAAATTGCAACTTTTTTACAATATTTGTGCAAAATATCAAATATTTTCCGTAAGTTTGCAAAGGATTAGATGACTGATGTTTATTTATTAAAGGATACGTGAGATGAAAAGACAAAAACTGACAATGGGGGCTTTGAAACGTCTGCTCGTTCTGTATAACGGGGAAGAAGTGACGCAAAGCGAGACACAGACTCGATTGTTCGACCGTATGAAGCAAGAGGGCGTGCTCCTGCCTGCGACGCAACACGGCACAAGGATAACATTCAAGGCTGCGAGCAAAGAACTGTTGGAGGAGTTTCTCTCGGATAAACTGAACATACAGGATCTTCAGAACTACCTCAATTTCAGGCTTGCCGAGGCGGGAGACGTGCCGCAGAAGGAGGTCGCAGAGCCTTTGACCGACTCCCGCAACGCTAAGCAAGGGTATATGGAGGGCTTCTATGTAACCTCTATGGAGCCGATAGAAGCGCAGGTCGGAGGGTCGAACTTCGTGATAAATCCGCCACGGGGCACTTATGTGTATATATATGAATATAAGATATTCAGCGTGCCGCGCGACGTGCTTATTGTAGGAGTGGAGGAGATGTTGGCTTTCCACTATATACACGTTTTCCGCAAACTGTTCCCTAAGAAGAAAATTCTCTTCGTACACAGGCATCCGCATAGTTCTGAACTCGGGCATTGGCTGAAGCTGGTTAGCAACCGGTATATCCACTTTGCCGACTTGGATTTCGTGTCGATATACAACTTTCAAAACGAGATATTCTCGTGCGTCGGCGAGCGGGCATCATTCTTCATTCCGCCCAATGCCAAGGAAATGATAGAGCGTGGAAGCCGCAAACGCTACGAGGCACAGGTGTCTTTCTATCGCAACATGCCCGTTGTGGATATGCGTCTGAATTCTCTTTTAGAACTCATCAACACCCGTCATCAGTGCTATTTCCTTTCTGAAGACATCTATTGACGGCGTTTCGCGTCGCCGTATATGCCCCGTCGGTTTGTGTTTTGATATACGCAGCATTGCAAAATCGGCGAAATTGCAGAGTAATATCGCCGATTTTACTTTTCAATTTCGCCGATTTTGGTCAGCAATTTCGCCGGTTTTGTGCGGAGGTTTATACCGAGCGATGCTCCATTATATATGCAGTAGCGGTGTGATAACGCAGTTCTGTCGTTGAGATAGCATTTCTGCGGTTTCCTATCAGCAGGTTTTTGATTTGTCGGCAGTAAGTTTTCATTTTGCATTGTCGGCAACAAAAAATATCTTCAAATATTTGTTTTTCTCGTCAAAAGTCCATACCTTTGCACTCGGATAATTCAGTGTTCTGCACGATTTATTCAATGTTCGGGATTTAGCGCAGTTGGTAGCGCACACGTCTGGGGGGCGCGAGGTCGCTGGTTCGAGTCCAGTAATCCCGACGGAAGCGAAGGAAAAAGGTTCGGAAAGCAAATTTCCGAACCTTTTCATTTATTCTTCTCCTGCGATGTTTTGAATTTTACGAGAGTAGAGACGCTCGTTATGAAACGGTTTTATCTGAATATTTCTTCCAATGGTTTCATCACGAACTCCCTCTCCTTGATGTGCGGATGAGGGATTTTCAGGTCGGCATCGTCTATTGTTATGTCGTCGTAATAAAGTATGTCGATGTCGATGATGCGGTCGCTGTAGTTGCCGCCGGATGACTTTTTGCTCCTTCCCATGCGGCGTTCTATCTCCTGTGTCAGTGCCAATACCTCCCTCGGGGAACGCTCTGTGACACAACATACTGCGGCATTGGCAAAGAGATTGTCCGACTTGAAGCCCCAAGGCTCTGTTACATAAAAAGTTGATTGGCGAACAACTTCACCAACCAACTTTCCTATTTCCGTTATAGCCTTGTGCAGATTTTCCTCTCTGTTTCCGAGGTTGCTGCCGAGACTAAGGTAAACCGTGTGCATCAGTCGTCTAAGATAAGCATCGCATCACCGTAGCATCCGAAGCGATAGCCGTTGTTTACTGCCAGTTCGTAAGCCTCCATCACGAGGTCGTAGCCGCCGAATGCCGCCGTTGACATGAGCAGGGGGGAGTAGGGGTGGTAGAAATTGGCTATCATCGAGTCGGCGAGTGTCACGTCGTATGGCGGGAATATGAACTTGTTGGTCCACCCCTCGTATTCTTTCAGCAGGCCGTCGGTGCCCACCGCAGTCTCTGTCGCTTTCAGAACGCTCGTTCCCACGGCGCAGATATGCCGCCCGGCGGTCTTCGTGTCGTTCACTATCCGGCATGCCTCGGTGTTTATGAACATCTGTTCCGAGTCCATTTTATGCTTCGTGAGGTCTTCCACTTCGATGTCGTGGAAGTTGCCGAGCCCGCAGTGCAAGGTCACGTATGCGAAGTTTATGCCGATTATTTCCATGCGTTTCATCATCTCACGGCTGAAGTGCAGTCCTGCCGCAGGTGCCGTCACGGCTCCTTCGTTCTTAGCGAATATGCACTGAAAGTCGTTGAGGTCGTCTGCCGTTGCCGGTCGGTTGTCCACGATATACCTCGGCAGCGGCGCTTCGCCGAGTGCAAACAGTTCGCGTTTGAACTCATCGTGCGGGCAATCATAGAGGAAACGCAGTGTGCGTCCGCGGCTTGTGGTGTTGTCGATAACCTCTGCCACCATTGTCCCCGAGTCGTCGAAGAACAGTTTGTTGCCTATTCTTATCTTGCGCGCCGGCTCCACCAGCACGTCCCACAGGCGCATCTCCTCGTTCAGTTCGCGCAGCAGAAACACCTCTATCTTGGCATCGGTCTTTTCCTTCGTTCCGAACAGGCGTGCCGGGAACACCTTTGTGTCATTGAATATGAACGTGTCGCCGTCGTCGAAGTGCTCGAGCACGTTGCGAAAGTCGAGAAAGACAGGATTGCCTTCGTCGTCTTTCAGCGGTTCGCCGTTCTCATCGGTGCGATACATGTCTATCTTCTTCGACTTGCGATGCAAAATCATAAGGCGGCATTCGTCGCGGTGATACGAAGGAGTCTGCGCCACTGATTCCTCCGGCAGTTTGAATTTGAATTGCGATAGTTTCATATTTATCTTTCTTTTTCTCTTTTCCTGTAAATGTAAATGTCTCACGCTCCGCTCTGCTTCGATAGAAAACGCTTTCGAGGCGAGGCACGTAAAGACGGCTCAATGCTCATCGCTTACCCTTCAATCTCAACCCCTTCCAGCCAAGCATCGAAAGTGTCGAACGTATGGCACATATCCTCCGTCACTTTTCCCACACGTGTACGTCGCAGGGAGGTGAGGTATGAGCCGCTGCCGAGAGCCTCTCCGATGTCGCGTGCAAGCGAGCGGATGTAGGTTCCTTTGCCGCATACCACCCGTATCGTGGCCTGCATCTTTTCGCTGTCGAAAGCCTGAAGTTCAATCTCTTCTATGCGAACCGGCTTTGCTGCCAGTTCCACCTCGTGCCCCTTGCGCATCAACGTATATGCCCGTTTGCCGTTCACGTTGCACGCACTGTATGCCGGCGGCACCTGCTCTATGTCGCCAACAAACTTCCGCAGAGCCTCTTCCAGACTCTCGCGGGTTATCTGTTCGGTGGGATAAGTGGCGTTCACAGGGTGCTCCATGTCATAACTTGCGGTGGTAGCTCCCAACTGCAGCGTTGCCACATATTCCTTAGTGTGTTTCTGCAGTTCCTCAATGCGCTTAGTGGCACGCCCGGTGCAGAGTATCAGTATGCCCGTAGCGAGAGGGTCAAGTGTTCCTGCGTGCCCCACTTTCACCTTATATCCCAGTCTTTTTGTCAGCAGATAACGTATGTGAGCCAGTGCTCCGAAACTGCTCATACGGTATGGTTTGTCGATATACAGTATCTCTCCGTCCTTGAAATTCATCAATCAACCATTGTTAGTGAATGCCCTGTGAGAAGCAAAATAAGTATGATGCAGCCCACGATTATGCGATAAATGCCGAACAGTTTGAAGCCGTATTTTGAGAGGAAACTTACGAACCATTTCATTGCCAGCAGTGCCACGACGAATGCCACGGCACTTCCGAGCAGAAGCATCATCACATTGTGGCTCGTTGCCCATGATGAGTCGCCTTTCAGAAGGTCGAGAAGGTCGAGCAGTGTTGCCCCTGCCATTGTCGGCACAGCAAGGAAAAACGAGAACTCCGCAGCCTTCTTGCGTGTGAGTCCCTGTGTCATTCCGCCCACGATTGTTGACATGGAGCGCGACATTCCGGGTATCACGGAAAGGCATTGGAACATACCTATGTTGAATGCACGGCGTTCGTTGACTTCGCTTTCTTCCTTTCCTTTATTGAATATGCGGTCGCAGAAAAGCATGAAGACGCCGCCCAGAACCAATGTTACGGCAACAACCTCAACACTGTCGAGCAGCCGGTCGAGCACGCCCGATTTCTTTGCGAGGAGTCCTATCACAACTGCCGGCAGCACGCCCACTATCAGCAGCCAATAGAAATAGTATCGGTGCTTCAGTTTCTGCCATGCCGTAGAGCCTTCAGGGAGCGGCGAACGATTTATGTTGAAGAACTTCTTTCTGTACAGGCACACCACTGAGAGAATTGCGCCAAACTGTATTATGAACGTGAAAGCATGCACGAAGGCAGCCAGTTCCGCGTCGTGCTGCATGCGCTCGGTAACGCCCAGCAGGTTCTGAGTTATTATCATGTGCCCCGTTGACGACACAGGGAGAAACTCGGTAAGCCCTTCGACAATCGCGATGATAACGGTTTCTAATATCGTCATTCTTCAATCTCTTTATTGTCCTTATCCTTTGGTTTGTAGATAATGGCAACTATGATAGAGACGAAGCCAAGGAACGTAACCACCGGGGCAACCTTTATTCGCGTCGTACTGAAAATATCGTTGTTGAAAACCTGTTCGGTTGTCCCCGAGCCGCTCATTAGCAGAAACCCGATTATGATTACTGCCACGCCTGCTGCAAGGAGAATGAAATTCATTTTGCCAAAGGCAAGATTTCTTTTGTCCATATATTTAATGTGAGTTTTGTTTGTCTTGATTTGCGGTAAGCCGAAAGTCTCGCGCCGTTCTCTGCTCCTGTGTGTGTGCTAAACCTTGTAGAGGTCGCCCGCTTTCATTCTCAGGAAGCGGCTCACAGAGATATAGCTGCAGAAGGTTGTTATGATGATACCGAAGAGGAGCATCGCTCCGGCGGTTATGGTGAGCACTTGCCATGTCATGACACTAAGTATTGCCGGTGTCTGAGTGTACCATGCGTAAACCCCGCAGCCGAGAACTGCGATTGAGAAAGTGGCAGAAGCAACGCCGATTGCTATGGCACGCCAAATGAACGGGCGGCGTATGAAACCCCACGAGGCTCCCACGAGTTTCATCGTGTGTATGTTGAAACGGCTGGCATAGACGCCGAGGCGCACATGGTTGTTTATCAGAGAGAAAGAGATAACAGACAAGAGCACTGCCAAAACGATGAGCACAATGCTCGCCTTGCCGATGTTATCGTTTACCTTATCCATTAAATCCTGCTGGTAATCCACCTCCTTCACCTTATTATGCTTCTTCAGCGAGGCGGCAATCCATGCCATAGAGTCACGGTTGGCGTAGTCTGCCTTGAGGTTAAGTTCGAGCGAAGCTGTGTAGAAATTATATCCTATGAACTCGGTAGGGTCTGCCCCCATCGCCTTCGTTTCTTTTTTCAGCACTTGTTCTTTGCTGATGTATTCCACACGTTGCACGTATCTCTCCTTCTCAACTCCTTTCATCAACTGTGCCACCTCAGACTCGGTGATGTCTTCGGCGAGCACCATCGTCACGGTGAGGTTCTCCCTTACGAGCCGGGAGAGATTGCGAGCCGAGAGCACAGACAACACCACCATGCCCACCAATATCAGCACCAAGGCAGTGCTTATACACAATGTAATCACCTGCAGACTGCTTCGTCTGCCGGAGTTCTTTCGTTTCCTTCCCATTTTTTTGGCTGTAACAACCCTAACTTGCTGCAAAATTACTGAAAAAAACGCTACCGACGAAATGATTAACCACTCTTAACACAATAATTTCTCTTTTCCATCTTTTCCTCGCTGCGTCTCGTTTTATTTACGTAACTTTGTCCACCATGAGCACAATAATTTATCCCTCGCCCATTTTCGGGCCCATACATAGTCGTCGCTTAGGGGTGAGTCTTGGCATCAATCTGCTTCCCGACGATGGCAAGATTTGCACGTTTGACTGCATCTATTGCGAGTGTGGCTTCAACAGTGACCACCGCCCGCGTCACTCTCATCCGTCGCGCGAGCAGGTAATCGTCGCCCTCGAAGAACGGCTGAAGGATATGCAGAAAAACGGTCCGGCTCCCGATGTGCTCACCTTTGCCGGCAACGGAGAACCGACCACTCATCCCCATTTTGCCGAAATCATTGACGACACGCTGCGTTTGCGCGACATTTATTTCCCCAAAGCAAAGGTAAGCGTGCTCACCAATGCCACTTTGTTGCACGTGGAGAAGGTGCACAATGCGCTGATGCGTGTGGATAACAACATCGTGAAACTCGATACCGTGAACCCTATATATATAAATAAGGTGGACCGGCCTGTCGGGAAGTGGTACGATGTGGAACAGGTGATAGAGGGGATGAAGCGTTTCAATGGTCACGCAATCATACAAACGATGTTCCTGCGTGGCATAAGTGGCGGCGTAGATGTGGATAATACCGGCGAGGAGTATGTCACCCCGTGGCTCGAAAGGGTTAAGGAGATTGCCCCGCAGAGCGTCATGATTTACACCATCGACCGCGAAACACCCGAAAAGGGACTGCTCAAAGCACCGCGCGAAGTGCTCGACGCAATACGCGACCGCGTGATCTCTGCCGGCATCCCTTGCTCCGCCTCCTACTGATCGCACCTGATTCAATATGATTTACATTGAAATCTGGGTTCAAACCCGTTACGTGAAATAAAAAAAACAGCCCGCTCTTCGTTGTGAGGAGCGGGCTTTTTCTTGAAGCCTTGGCGTGATATTGCCTGCCGATTATTATCGACGGAGACCTAAGGTCTTGACGATTGCGCGGTAACGCTCAATGTCACGATCCTTGAGATAGTCAAGCAATGCACGACGTTTTCCTACCATCTTCATGAGTGAACGCTCGGTAGTATGATCTTTACGGTTTTTCTTCAAGTGCTCCGTCAGGTGGGAAATACGGTATGAGAACAGTGCTATCTGGCTCTCGGGTGAGCCGGTATCAGTGTTAGACTTTCCGTATTGTCCAAAGATCTCTTCTTTCTTGGCTTTGTCTAAATACATAGCGAATTGATGTGAATGAGTTAATTATAATTTTAAAATCGGATGCAAAGGTACGGCTTTTTATCTTAACCGCCAAACTTTTCAGTCGTTTATTTCCTTCGTCTTACGTTTTTTCCACTCGAAGAACGCTCCGCCTGCGATTACCGCAAACAGCAGCAGATATGCGATATATGCCACCCGCTCGGTGTTGTCAACCGATTTCGGATAGAACATCATCTCCACCTTGTGGCTGCCTGCCGGCACTTGAACGGCTCTCAGCACATAGTCGGCTCGTCCCACCTCGGCAGGTTGCCCGTCGATTGTGGCTGTCCAGCCCGGGTAATAAATCTCGGAAAACACCACAATGCCGCCTGTTGACGACTTCACGTCATACGTCAGATGGTTTGGTTTGTATGATGTCAGCGTCACGGTAGCCTCTCCGGTCTGCTCCTTCGACTGTCCGAGAATTTTCTCAAACTTCTTGTCTGCCACCGCCTCATGGCGCAGTGCCAGTTTTCCGATGGCATCGAGTTCTCCGTTTGCATTCTCCGCATACATTATATTATCCACAAACCAGCCGTTCCCGTACCCGTATGGATTTTTTATCGGAGCCGTCTGTCCGCCTTGCAGTGGCATTATGAAATAGCGAGTGTTCAGCATGTTGAGCACAGGGAACAGGCTGTCGCCGTTGAGTTTTGTCATATCGCCCATAGCATTGGCTACGGCAGGGGCAGTGACGGTCATCTGCGGAGCGATGTAACTCTCTATAAGTTCCTGATAGCGGCGCAGTTTCGCGGCATGATAGCCGCCGATGCTCTTGTGATAGTATGACGTGTTGTTCTCGTTGAAAGTGTTGGAGGCGAAGTTCAGCACGCGGAAATTGCCCAGCGAAGTCTTGTCGGCGAGTATCTGTTCGTCGGTTTGTGTCATCTCTATCGGTGCCTCACGTTCCGCAGCACTCACGAACATGTCGTCGTTGAGATAGCGTTTGTCAATTTGCCACAGGTCGATGAGGCAGAGCGCGAGCAGCGAGAACGTCATTGTGGTGGCGTTGATTTTCTTCACCTTGAACAGCAACAGCAGCAGCGTTCCTGCCACAATGATGAAGAACGAACGCCAGCAGTCGGCTGTGAACATAGCCTGTCTCATCTCCCTGATATTGGGAAGGAGCGAACTGAGCACATCTGCCGGGAAATTGGCAAGGGCGTTCATCTCCGTGGATGATATGAAGTCGCTGAAGAACAATGTCGGTGCTATGGCGAAAAGCAGGCACACGCCGGCAGTCAGACCGAAACTTGCATACACCGATTTAATCTGCCTCGTGAGCACCTCCGGCTCGTCAATCACCTTTTTCAGTGCCAGCATCGCGAGCAGTGGAATGGTAAATTCGGCAATGACGAGTATCGACGCCACAGTCCGGAACTTGGAGTACATCGGGAAATAGTCGATGAAGAAATTGGTCAGCGGCATGAAGTTATGTCCCCACGACAGCAATATAGAGAGTATCGTGGCTGCCAGCAACGCCCACTTCACCGGTCCTTTCACGATGAAAAGTCCTAAGACGAACAGCATGAGCACAAACGCACCGACATACACCGGACCGCTCGTGCCCGGTTGCTCGCCCCAGTATTGCCCCATTTGGTTGTAGAGTTCGGCATATTCCGGGTTGGCCTTCTCCATTGCCGTGCTGTTGTGCGACAGCGGCATGCTTGCCCCGCCCTTGGTGTTGGGTATCATCAGGGTCCACGTCTCGCCTATGCCGTAACTCCACTGTGTGATATACTCGCGCCCCAGACCGCTGTCTGTCTGGTCTGCCGACTGTCCCTTGGCGAGTTCGGTCTTACCTCTCATCGACTCATTTTGATACTGCCACGTGTGATACAGGTTCGAAAGGTTTATCGCTATGCCTATTGCGGCTCCGGCGATGCACACCGCCGTGGCTTTCATAAACCGCTTTTGCTCCTTCTGCCGTATCGCTTCCACAAGGAACGCAATGACGAGGAGCGCGATGATGAACAGATAATAATATGTCATCTGCACATGGTTCGCCTTCACCTCAAATGCCGTGAATATCGCCGTTAGGATGAAGCCCCGCAGCAGTTTGCCCCGATATGCAAGCACCACGCCGGCAATCATCGGCGGCAGATATGCCAAAGCCATCACTTTCCACAAGTGACCGGCAGCGATGATGATGAGAAAATAACTGCTGAAAGCCCACATCACCGCACCGAGAGCAGCCATCCACTGGCGGAAATCGAAAGCGCGGAGAAGGATATAAAACCCTAACAGATAGACGAATATGAGCCAGACGTTCTCCGGCAGCCACAGATGATAAGCATCGATGGCAACGCCAAGCCCGTCGGTACTGCTGTACGCCGGCGCAATCTGATATGTCGGCATGCCGCCGAAGGCAGAGTTAGTCCAGCGCGAGTGTTCCCCCGTCTGTTCGTAATACTCCGTCAGTTCGTGCCCGAGACCCTTCCCCGCCGATGAGTCGTGGCGGTAGAGTATTCGTCCCTCGATGTCTGCCGGGAAGAAATATGCAAACGAGATAATCGAAAACATTGCCACGACAATCAGGTCGGGCAGGTATTTTTTCAGCGTTTTCATCCTATGTTCTGTTGATGTATGTACGTTCAGAGCGCAAAATTAAATATTTTTTCGAGATAATGGCTTGATAGACGAAAAAATAAGTAACTTTGCGGAAAACTTTTTAATTGATGAGAATAGGCATTATCGTGGCAATGGAGAAGGAGCTGTGCCGGTTGCGCGCTCTTCTTGAGGGTGAAAGGACAGAAAAGATAGGTGGGCGCGAATTTTATCTCGGCACCGTCGGGGGCAACGAAATCATCATTGAGCGGTGCGGTATAGGCAAGGTGAACTCTGCCGTCGGCGCTACAGAAATGATAGACAAGTTCTCGCCCCGGCTCGTTGTGTCAACAGGCGTGGCGGGGGGAGCGTCAGCCGACCTTAACATAACCGAGGTCGTGGTGGCTCGCGAGTGTGTTTATCACGACGCCTACTGCGGAAAGGAGTGCGCTTTCGGGCAGGTCATGGGCATGCCGGAACGCTATGTCGCACCTGCGGAGTTTGTGGAGAAAGCTTTGTCTCTGAACGATTTGCAGACAGGGTTGCCGGAGATACACGCCGGGTTGACTGTCAGCGGCGACTGGTTTGTTGACTCAAAAGAGAAGATGAACTCCATTCTCGACCGCTTCCCCGAGGCAATGGCTGTTGACATGGAGAGTTGTTCGATAGCGCAGGTGTGCCATATCTATGGCGTGCCGTTCGTCTCTTTCCGCATAATCAGCGACATTCCGCTAAAGGATGTGGATGCTGCGATGTATTTCAACTTCTGGGAGCGGCTCGCGAAAGGGTCGTTCGGGGTGACGAAATCATTCCTTGAGCGACTCTGATTATTACAACCTGATATGCAAAATCGGCAGTTTTGCAAAGTAAAATCGGCGAAATTGAAAAGCAAAACCGCCGATTTTGCAGTGCAATTTCGCCGATTTTGGTTTACGATATTATATGTTTTAAAACCTCATAGCATGGAAAAGATACCATCATTCACTATCAATCACGAATGCCTGCTGCGCGGAATATATGTCAGCAGGAAAGACAGGGTGGGCGGAGAGACCGTTACCACGTTCGACATTCGCATGAAAGAACCCAACCGTGAGCCTGTGTTGCACAACGGAGCGATACATACTATCGAGCACCTTGCCGCAACCTTTCTTCGCAATGATGAGCAGTGGAAAGACAAAATTGTGTACTGGGGACCTATGGGATGCCTCACCGGCAACTATTTACTGATGAAAGGCGACCTCGAACCGCGCGATATTCTCGACCTCATGCGCCGCACTTTCCGCTTTGTTGCCGACTACGAGGGCGACATTCCCGGCGCATCGCCCCGCGACTGTGGCAACTGGCTCTTGCAAGACTTGCCTATGGCACGTTACGAAGCGCGTAAATATCTTGAGGAAGTGCTGGAACAAGCCGGCGAGGAAAACCTTAAATATCCCGGGTAGGGAACAGGCGGCGCATTATTCCGGGGAAGAGTGCGGTCTGTATCACGCCACGCACGAAGAGGTAACACAGGAAAGAGAGCCACAGACCGTGGTTGCCGAGGGCGTCGGCAGTGAGGAAATACACCGCGAAGAAGATTACCGTGGCAGCGAACATCGATTGAAGCATCTGTCGGGCGGCGGTGAGACCGATGAATATCCCGTCCCAAAGGAACGCTGCGACACTGCAGAAGGGGACAAGATAAGCCCACCACACGTATATCGTCGAGGCTTCCACAACGGTAGGTTCGTCTGTAAGTATCATAAGGAAAGGCTTTCCGCCGAGGATATAGGTAGCCGTGAATATCGCAGCCACTATCATTCCCCAGAAGAAAGTCCGGCGAACCGTGGCGCGCAACGCAGCCTTGTCGCCTGCCCCGAAGTATTTCCCGCTCATTGCTTCGCCGGCATTGGCAAAGCCGTCCATCACGTAGCTCACGAGGAGATAGAGTTGCATCAGCAGCGTGTTGATTGCAAGCGTCACTTCGCCGCGCCAAGAACCGGCACTGGTGAAGAACGTCAGAACGCTCACTATGCACAAGGTGCGTAGGAAGATGTCGCGGTTGAGTACAAAGAAGCGGCGGTAGGTGATTGGCGATGGGCGTTCTTTCTCCGCTTCGTTGCGAAAGTCTCTTCTGTCGGAGCCTGTCGGAGCAATGAGCGATGCGGGTTGAGCGTGAGAGGTGGGGGATAAGTAGTATAAAATCGGGAACTGTCTTTTTATTATGTGTCCGCCTCGGAAATATTTGCGGTAGCATAGGAATGAACCGGTTAGGAAGCCGCACCACTGGGCGATGAGGGTTCCCGTGGCTACCCCTTCGACACGCATGCCGATGCCGAAGACCAGCAGCAGCGACACAAGAATGTTGATAATGTTTTGCGTTATGGCAATAGACATCGGTATCCGGGAGTTCTGCATGCCGATGAGCCAGCCGTTCAGGGCGAACAGTCCGAGTGTTGCAGGTGCTCCCCAGATACATATATTGAAATAGGTGACGGTCATGCGGCGCACTTCATCGGTGGGTTGCATTATCAGCAGACCGAGTTCGCGGATGGGAATTTGCAGCAACAGCAACGCTGCGGCAATAGAAAAGGCGATAGCAAGACTGCGCACGAGCATGCGTATGATGTTCTCGGTGTCGTCGTGTCCCAACGATTGCGATGTCAGTCCGCTTGTTCCCATCCGTAGGAAAGCGAAAATCCAGTATATGATATTGAACAGCATGCCGCCCAATGCAATGGCACCGATGTATGACGCGGCACCGAGATGCCCCGTTATTGCCACATCCACAAGCCCCAGCAATGGAACGGTGATGTTGCTGATGATGCTCGGAATGGCGATGTCAAGGATTTGTTTGTCTGTCTTTCTCATGCTGATAATGGTTGCGAAGATGCTGAAAGAACAAATCCCCAAAAGCCTTTCTCGCTCTTGGGGATTTCCTTTTATGTCGTTTAAGCCTCTTTCATGGCTTTCTTTCTCTGGTCATGGTCGAGTATGGTTTTGCGCATACGCATTGACTTAGGTGTCACCTCGACGTATTCGTCGCCCTTTATGTATTCAAGACATTCCTCAAGACTCATCACCGTTTTCGGTATCACGCGAGCCTTCTCGTCACTTCCCGAGGCGCGTACGTTGGTGAGTTGCTTTGTCTTTGTCACGTTTATCACGAGGTCGTTGTCGTGAACATGCTCTCCGACCACCTGTCCTGCATACACCTCTTCGCCCGGGTCGATGAAGAACTTGCCGCGGTCTTGCAGTTTGTCTATCGAGTATGCCACTGCCGTACCTGTCTCCATTGCTATCATCGAACCATTGATGCGGCGCGTTATCTCGCCCTTGAACGGCTGGTATTCTTTGAAACGGTGAGCCATTATCGCCTCTCCCTGACTTGCGGTGAGCACGTTGGTACGCAGTCCGATGATGCCCCTTGAGGGTATGTCGAACTCAATGTTCACGCGCTCTGCCTGACTCTCCATTGACGTCATTTCCCCCTTGCGCTTCGTCACCATGTCAATCATCTTCGATGCGAACTCCTCCGGGACGTTGATTGTAAGTTCTTCTATTGGTTCGCAGCGCGTGGTTGCGGCGTTGGCATCGCTTGTTTCAACCCATTTCTCGCCGTCATTCACCATGTTCTTGTATATCACCTGCGGCTGTCCCACTTCCAATTCGTACCCCTCGCGGCGCATTGTCTCGATGAGAACAGACAGGTGAAGCACTCCGCGTCCGCTCACAATCCACGAGTCGGTGGAGTCTTCGTAAGACTCAACCCGCAGCGCGAGGTTCTTCTCCAACTCCTTCTGCAGGCGGTCGTTGATATGTCGCGATGTGCAGAACTTGCCCTCTTTCCCGAAGAAAGGCGAGTCGTTGATGGTGAAAAGCATAGACATCGTGGGTTCGTCGATTGCTATCGTGGGCAGGGCTTCAGGGCTTTCGTAGTCGCATATCGTGTCTCCAATCTCGAAATGTTCCAGTCCTATCACGGCACAAATATCCCCGGAGGTCACTTTGTCGGTCTTAACGTGGGTCATACCCTCGAAGGTGTGCAGTTCTTTTATGCGCGTTTTCTCCATTGTTCCGTCGCGATGTGCTATCGTGATGTTCATTCCTCCGGTCAGAGTTCCGCGGTGAACGCGCCCCACTGCGATGCGTCCGGTGTATGAAGAGTAGTCGAGGCTCGTTATAAGCATTTGCGGAGTGCCCTCCAACTGTTGCGGTGCCGGTATCTTCTCCACAATCTTGTCGAGCAGATATGTTATGTCGCCGGTGGGTTTCGAATAGTCTTCTCCCATCCAACCGTTCTTCGCCGAGCCATACACTACGGGGAAATCGAGCTGGTCTTCGTTAGCATTGAGTGCGAACATGAGGTCGAACACCATCTCATAAACTTCCTCCGGGCGGCAGTTGGGCTTATCCACTTTGTTGACGACAACAATCGGTTTCAGTCCTATCTCCAATGCTTTCTGCAGCACGAAACGCGTCTGTGGCATCGGACCTTCAAAGGCATCAACGAGCAATATGCAGCCGTCTGCCATGTTTAGCACACGCTCCACCTCGCCTCCGAAGTCGGAGTGCCCCGGAGTGTCGATAATATTTATCTTTGTTCCTTTATAGTTTATTGAGACGTTTTTCGACAGAATTGTTATCCCTCGCTCGCGTTCAAGGTCGTTGCTGTCAAGTACTTGGTCGCTGAGGTTCTGTCCTTCTCGGAACAGGTTGCCTGCGAGCATCATTTTATCTACGAGTGTTGTCTTTCCGTGGTCAACGTGAGCGATGATCGCGATGTTCCTAATGTCCTGCATTCTTATATTTCACTTTTAATCGGGTGCAAAGTTAGTGCAAATCGAAAACAATACAAAATAAAAGCAATTTATTTTTATTGTTGAGATGCAGCCTAACTTCACGGGCGAAGACCGTAAGGTTATTGCAAATCGAGTGAAATGCAAAAAGAGCCTCGTTCTTTTTTATTTTATAATGTATGGTATAACATCACGGGCATGGTAAATAAATTCATTGCCGGTCGTTAGCGATGAAATATAAAATCATGGTTCTCTGTTCAGCATCCCGATAGCGTCAGAGAGTATTTCAGAATGGTCGAAGGCAAGTTCGGGAAGGTTGTCTATGGCGAACCATTCAGCCTGTTTTGCGTCGTCTTGTCCTACCGCTTTACGTATCTTGTCTATAATGGTATAGAAGGCGATTGTTATGACACGCTCGCGCGGGTCGCGGTCAACCTTGGAGTAAGCCCCCACCTGTATCACCCTGCCTGCATCTATTCCCGTTTCTTCTTTCAGTTCCCTCGCTGCCGCTTCTTCGGCACTCTCGTCGATGTTCATGAACCCTCCGGGCAGAGCCCACATGTCTTTGCATGGCTCGTTCCTGCGTTTTATGAGCAGCACTCGTGTCTTCCCGTTCTCGCGAGCGAACACTATACAGTCGGCAGTGACTGCCGGGTGCGGATATTTATAGGCATACATGGCGTTTATGTTTATTGTTTTGCAAAGGTAATTAGTTTCTGTTGAATAAGCCGTTTTTACCATAAAAAAAGAATAAATTCTTTTTGTATTTCACTCGATTTGCACTAACTCTACGGTCTTCGCCCGTGAAATTAGGCTGCATCTCGGAAATAAAAAAGAATAAATTCTTTTTGTATTTCACTCGATTTGCACTAATTTTGTGGCATGGAATTTAGGACAGAGGTGAAGATTGGCAGTCCGGCGTGGAAGATTGAGCCATGCGAGAGGGTGCTGTTTGTGGGCAGTTGCTTTGCCGATAATATCGGCAGGCGTTTCAAGGAAGAGGGGTTCCCGGTTGTCGTAAACCCTTATGGCACGATGTATAACCCTGCCAGTGTGCTGCATACGGTGGAGAGATACTTGTCGGAAATAGCCCCAGAGCCACAGGAAAGTCCTGCCACGTGCTTTATAACCCTCGGAACAAACCACGTGTATATACTGAAAGAGACCGGCGAAATAGTGGATAACTGCATGAAACGCCCGCAAAGCCTCTTTCAGGAGTGCGAACTCTCGGTTGACGAATGCGCCAACTGCCTGAACAGTGCTGTCGAAACGCTGCGCAAGAGCAACCCCGGCGTGCGCGTGGTGTTCACGGTGAGTCCGATAAGATACCGCAAATACGGCTACCATGAGAGCCGGTTGGCAAAGGCAACTCTGCTCCTTGCTGCGCGCGATGTGATTGCAAACTCGCCCTCCGACATATTCTATTTCCCTGCATACGAAATACTTAACGACGAACTTAGAGACTACCGTTTCTACTCGCCCGACATGATACACCCCTCCGAACAGGCGGTGGAATACATCTGGGAGCGGCTGGTGGAGAACTGTTTCTCGCCCGACGCGAAGCGTTATCTTGCCGAGTGGCGACCGCTGAAAGAGGCTCTCGGGCATCGTCCGTTCAATTCCGGGAGCGAGGAATATCGTCTATTCATGCAAAAAACGCATGAGAAACTCGCAGCCTTCTCGGAAAAATATCCTAAATTTGCACTCATGGGAGAGCTCCGCAACCGCTTCCCGATGACATAACACCACAGAAAGATGTACACGATAGAGAAAATAACAGTACTCACAGGAGCTGAACGGTATGGTGACAAAGACGCCGACATCGGTTGGCTGCTTACCGACAGCCGCAGCCTTAGATTTCCGGAGGCAACATTGTTCTTTGCCATAAAGACAGAGAGAAACGACGGAGGCAGATACCTCAGTGGGCTTTACAGGAGCGGAGTGCGTAACTTCGTGGTGGAGAAACTCCCCGAAAACCATGCCACGACATATCCCGACAGCAATTTCCTGCTCGTCGGTTCAACGCTGAAAGCACTGCAGCGGCTTGCCGAACGCCACCGTGAGAACTTCCACATCCCGGTGGTGGGGATTACGGGAAGCAACGGGAAAACCGTGGTTAAGGAATGGCTCTACCAACTGTTGATGCCCACGCGGGTGGTTACACGCAGTCCGCGCTCCTACAATTCGCAGATCGGTGTGCCGTTGTCGGTGTGGCTTCTCGACGACAGAACGGAGATAGGGCTCTTCGAGGCAGGAATAAGTATGCCGGGAGAGATGCCGTCGCTCGGCAGGATGATACGCCCCACGATAGGCGTTATAACCAACATCGGACCGGCGCATCAGGAGAACTTCGCCACGAAAGACGAGAAATGCCGCGAGAAAATGTCGCTTTTCAGCGATGCCGAAGTGGTGTTCTATAACGCTGAAGATGAGACGATACGCAACAATATATCCGCGCTGAAATGCAAGACGGTGCCCTTCAGCCCATACGAAGGCGACATGCCGTTCATCGACCGGGCGTCGAAAGAGAATGCCGGAGCATGCGCAGCGGTTGCCGCTTACCTCGGAATGACTGCCGAACAGATTGCCGAAGGCATGAAAAAAATAGAACCGGTGGCGATGCGACTTGAGGTGAAGCAGGGGCAGCACGGTTGCATCCTGATAAACGACTCATATAATTCCGACATCAATTCGCTCGACATCGCGCTCGACTTCATGCAACGTCGGCACGACCTTTCGCAGCCGGACAATCCCATGAATGCCGCTCCGAAACTCTCGCGGACACTCATTCTCAGTGACATTTATCAAAGTGGAATGCCGGCGGAGGCGTTATATCGCGAAGTGTCAAAGCTCGCAAGGGAGCGCGGAGTGAGGAAATTCATAGGAATAGGAGAGGAAATATCGTCGAAGAAAGACATGATAGACATCGGCGAGAAGCGTTTTTTCAATACCACGGAGGAATTTCTTGCCTCCGAAACTCTCTCCGGTCTGCGCGACGAGATAATACTCATCAAGGGAGCACGGCGTTTCTCTTTCGACCGTATTACCGAAAGACTTGAACAGAAGGTGCACGAAACAATTCTCGAAGTGAACCTCAACGCCGTTGTAGAAAACCTGAACCACTTCCGCTCTTTCCTCCATCCCGATACGAAAATCGCGTGCATGATAAAGGCAGACGGCTACGGAAGCGGTGCCGTGGAGGTGGCGAAGACGCTGCAAGACCACCGCGTGGACTATCTTGCCGTTGCCGTTGCCGACGAGGGAGTGACGCTGCGCAAGGCGGGAATTACGGGTAACATAATGATAATGAACCCCGAAACAACTGCTTTCAAGGCAATGTTCGACCACGCTCTCGAACCGGAGGTTTATTCGTTCCGCCTGCTTGAAGAACTCATTGCGGCAGCGCGGAAGGAGGGCATAGCGGGCTATCCGGTACACATAAAACTCGACACGGGGATGCACCGCCTCGGATTTAATCCGCGCGAGGACATGCCCCGGCTCATCGAACGGCTGAAACATCAGGTTGCGTTGACGCCGCGCTCGGTGTTCAGTCACTTCGTTGGGGCAGACAGCGACGACTTCGATAGCTTCTCCGAGATGCAGTTCAACCTCTTCGATGAGGCGAGCCGCCGCCTGCAGGAGGCTTTCCCGCATAAAATCCTGCGGCATATCGACAATTCTGCCGGTATAGAGCATTTCCCCGAAAGGCAACTCGACATGTGCCGATTGGGAATCGGACTGTACGGAGTGGATAGCCGCGACAACCGGATACTGAACAATGTGTGTACGCTCAAGACCACGATATTGCAGATGAGGCATGTCCCCAAGGGTGAAACCGTGGGCTACAGCCGCCGCGGAGTGCTCTCACGCGACAGCGTCATCGCAGCCATTCCGATAGGCTATGCCGACGGACTGAACCGACGTTTGGGGCGTGGGCGAGGTTATTGTCTCGTTAACGGCATGCGCGCACCATACGTTGGAAACATCTGTATGGACGTTGCGATGATTGATGTCACAGGTATCGACTGCCACGAGGGCGACACTGTGGAGATATTCGGCGACCACCTGCCTGTCACTGTGCTCAGCGACGCCCTCGAAACCATACCCTACGAAGTGCTCACAGGTATCAGCAACCGCGTGAAGCGCGTCTATTTCCAAGACTGAAACGCTCTGTTCTCTCCGTCTGTTTCTGCCTCGTCACCAATGTCTTGTGCCCAAACGCTCCTCATTCAACCATATAATGCGGTGCAAACAGCATACTGATGAAAAGTAAAATCGCCGAAATTGCAAAGTAATTTCGGCGATTTTGTTCTGCAATTTCGCCGAATTTGGTCATCAAAATCGCCGATTTTACTTTGAAAAAGTTATCCTATCGTATAATATCATGTGCCCGACGACACTGCAAAAAATGTCTTTTCGCTCTGCGTTTCTTTACATTCCCTTCAAAATTTTAGATGAAACAATAATCAATATGTATTGCGATAATAGACGAAAATATACATATTTGATTGCTGTTTTATACTTTGAAACTCTTTAACCCCAATCGGTTATTAGAACACTTAATTACCTATATTCTGTTAATTGTATCGTTCCACGACTGCTTTCGTCCGCTTGCCTGCATCCTATCAGCCATATTATCTTGACGTAGCCCGCTACGCCTTCGATAATATGCCGGACAATCTGCTCGACAATCGAACATAATCAGTATGCGGTCTAATGACCGATTGGGGCTTAAAAATGGTTATTGCAATAAGCGATTTATGCCAAATATCGCTTATTGCGATAATCTTTTCTTACGTGCTTGCCGATGATATGGAATTTCCTTTGGACAAGAAACTGCCGCTGTGGGTATTGGGGTTTCTTTATTAAGGTGCGGTGTGAGATTTTAAGTGAGGGAGTGTCGGGCAGAGGTCGGGGGTGTCGGTGAGGTTCAGTCAACCTCGGTGAAATCGACGTATTCGCCCTCGTTGTCCTTGAAAATCTTGCGGTTGACCTGCTCCGGGGTGCGGGCATCGATTACGCCGGTGCGGTTGCCGTAGGTTTTGCGCTCGCTTTTGCGCTTCTCATCGTTGCCTTTGCCCTTACCGACGCCGAAAGAGCGGGCTATGTTGTGTATCTTGCGGTAGAACCAAAAGAACGTCAATGCCACTGCGACAATGACAAGGAAACCTACAATCAATATGAATTTAAAAAACGCTGCCATATCCTTTCACTTTCTTTCCTTATTGTTTTTGCCAATCCAAACTATCATCGAAAGCACGACATACCACGCTATAACAGCCGCGAAGCCCGGCAAACCGAGGAAGACAAGCAGCGGAACGCAGGTAAGGATGAAGATAAATTTCACCTCGTTGCCACGCCACCCGGTGTGCTTGAACTTGAGTGCGAACATCGGCAGTTCGGCAATGAGCAGAAAGCACGACAGCAATATCATCGGGAGAACTGCAATCGGAGCCCATTCATGGTGTGCAAGTATTGCCCCGATGCCCACAATCGCCGAACTCCAGAACAGGGCGTTGGCAGGCGTTGGCAGCCCGATGAAGCCCATCGCCTGTCGCTCGTCGAGGTTGAACTTGGCAAGTCGGAGGGCGGAGAATGCCGCAATCAGAAATGCCGTATAGGGCAGTATCGGGCGCAGGGGGGCGAGTGTAGCGGGGTAGTTGAGACCGGAAAGCAGTGTGAACACCATTGTTGCCGGTGCCATTCCGAAGGTTATGACATCGGCGAGGGAGTCGAGTTCTTTTCCGATTGGCGAACTTACGCCGAGCAGTCGTGCCGACATGCCGTCGAAGAAGTCGAATGTTGCGCCGATGACAATGAACAGCAGAGCCATCTTCTGGTCGCAGCCGAAGGCATACATCGTGGCAATGCAACCGCTTATGAGGTTGCAGCACGTTATGGAATTGGGAATATTGCGTACTATTATGTTTGCCATTATTGTCAGATGCGTGCGATTACGGTTTGGTCGCCGGTGGTGATTTGGTTCATCTTAACGCAAACCTCGCAGTCTGCCGGCAGGAAAACGTCAACGCGCGAACCGAGCTTTATGAAGCCCATGTGCTCGTCGATGTAACAGTCTTCTCCGTCTTTGGCGTATGTCACTATGCGCCGTGCCATTGCTCCGGCTATCTGGCGCACCAGCACTTCGCGCCCGTCTTCGAGTTCAATCATGGTGTCGGCGTGCTCGTTTTCTTCGCTCGCCTTCGGCAACCACGCCTTGTGGTAGTTGCCGTCGAAGTGCTTCACGAACTTTACGCGCCCGTCAACCGGAAACCAGTTGGCATGCACGTTTAGCGGACTCATGAAAATGCTTATCATCATTCGGCGGTCGTGAAAGTATTTTGTCTCCTCTATCTCTTCTATTACCACAACTTTACCGTCGGCAGGAGCCACTACTATGCCCTCGGTATCGCCATCGTAGAAACGCTTAGGGCAGCGATAGAAGTTCACAACCGCAAGGTACAACGCCCCGGCAACGACGGTGAAAATCCAAAAAGGTATCTTGGTATCGAACGATTTCCAAAGTATCACCGCCACAGCGATAAGAATAAAGCCTACATAGAGCAATGTGTCTGTGCCCTCACGGTGTAGTCTTACGTTCTTGAGTTTTCTTATTCTTTTTCCCATAATAGCATATATGCGTAGAATATGGGCGCAAAGGTACTAAATAATATTGATAAGTAGTAACTTTTAAATGTTTTTTGTTTGGCGGAATGGATTAAAAGACGTAACTTTGACGCTCAAAACATCAAAGTGACAATACAGCATGGTGGACTTTATACATCTGCACGTACATACCTACTACTCCATCCTTGACGGTCAGTCGAAAATCAAGGACTTGGTTGACAAGGCGATAGCCGACGGACAGCGGGGACTGGCGATAACCGATCATGGCGACATGTTCGGCATAAAGGAGTTTCACGACTATGTTAACGACGTGAACAAGCAGCGCAGGAAGGACGGTCTGGAGCCTTTCAAGCCTATCTTCGGCTGCGAGATGTATGTGGCAAAGGGAAAGAATAAGGAGAGCAAGACGCTCGAAATAGACCGCAGCGGCTACCACCTCATTGTGCTTGCGAAGAATGAGAGGGGATACAAAAACCTGATAAAACTTGTGAGCAATGCTTGGATAGACGGGTATTACTATCGTCCGAGAACCGACCGTAAGGAACTCGAACGCTATCATGAAGACCTCATTGTGTGCTCGGCGTGCATCGCGGGAGAGGTGCCTTCAAAGGTGCTGCGCGGCGATATTGCCGGGGCAAGGGAGGCGATAGAGTGGCACAAGAGAGTGTTCGGCGATGACTATTACTTGGAATTGCAACGCCATGAGGTGAAAGACCCCTCGATAAGAGCCAACCGCGAGGCGTTCACTCTGCAGCAAAAGGCTAACAAGGTGATACTGGAACTCGCCGAGGAGTATGGCATCAAGGTGGTTTGCACCAACGATGTGCACTTCGTTGACAAAGATAATGCGGAGGCTCACGACCACCTGCTCTGTCTCTCCACAGGCAAGGACATCGACGACCCCACGCGCATGCTCTACTCGAAGCAGGAGTGGTTTAAGACGAAAGAGGAGATGCTGGAAGTGTTCCCGGATATTCCGGAGGCGATGTCGAACACGATAGAGATATTGGACAAGGTGGAAATGTACAACCTTGACCACGACCCCATAATGCCGTTTTTCCCCATTCCCGAGTCGTTCGGCACGGAGGAGATGTGGCGTGAGAAGTTCACCGAACAACAACTCTACGACGAGTTCACCTCCGACGAGAACGGACAGAACCCCATGCCGCCGGAAGAAAGCAGGAAAAAGATAGAGAAACTCGGTGGGTATGACAAACTGTATCGCATAAAGTTCGAGGCAGATTATCTCGCAGAACTTGCATACGCAGGGGCTAAGATATGCTATGGCGACCCCGTGCCCGACGACGTAACGGAGCGCGTGAAGTTTGAACTGCACATAATGAAGACAATGGGTTTCCCGGGATATTTCCTCATCGTGCAGGACTTTATCAACTCGGCACGCAACCTGCTCGACGTGATGGTGGGTCCGGGACGTGGCTCTGCTGCAGGCAGCGTGGTGGCATATTGTCTCGGAATAACGAAGATAGACCCTCTGAAATATGACCTGCTGTTTGAGCGTTTCCTTAATCCCGACCGTATATCTCTGCCCGATATTGACACCGACTTCGACGATGACGGCAGGTCAAGGGTGCTGAAATGGGTGATGGACAAGTATGGACACGAGAACTGTGCACACATCATAACATACAGTTCGATGGCGACAAAGAACTCCATCAAGGACGTGGCAAGGGTGGAGAAGGTGCCGCTGAGCATATCGAACGCGCTTTGCAAAGCCATTCCGGAGCGTCTGCCCGACGGCATGAAGATGAACCTGCCTAACGCAATAAAGTGTACACCGGAACTGAGGGAGGCCGAAGTGTCGCAAGACAGGAAACTGAGCGACACCATAAAATATGCCAAGATGCTTGAGGGAACGGTGCGCGGAACGGGAATACACGCCTGCGGTATAATAATATGTCGCGACCCGATAAGCGACCATGTGCCTGTTTCCACTGCCGACGACCCCGATTTCAGGAACAGCAAAACCAACTGCACGCAGTATGACGGGCACGTGATAGAAGCGACGGGACTGATAAAGATGGACTTCCTCGGACTGAAAACGCTGTCGGAGTTGAAGGAGGCAGTGGCTAATGTCAAGCAAACGAGAGGCATAGACATCGACCTTGACAACATTCCGATTGACGACCCGGCTACGTACAAACTGTATCAGGAGGGGCGCACCATTGGCACATTCCAGTTTGAATCGAGCGGAATGCAGAAATATCTGCGCCAACTGAAGCCCACGGTGTTTGAGGACCTCATTGCCATGAATGCCCTCTACCGCCCGGGACCGATGGATTATATCCCTTCGTTCATTGCCCGCAAGAGCGGCACGGAGCCGATAACATACGACATTCCGTGCATGGAGAAATATCTGAAGGACACCTACGGCATCACTGTATATCAGGAGCAGGTGATGCTTCTGTCACGACAACTGGCAGACTTCACGCGAGGCGAGAGCGACGCTCTGCGCAAAGCGATGGGAAAGAAGAAGAAGGACATCGTTGACAAGATGAAACCTAAGTTCATCGAAGGGGGCAAGAAAAACGGTCACGACCCACAGGTGCTGGAGAAAATCTGGGGCGACTGGGAGAAGTTTGCATCCTATGCCTTCAATAAGTCGCACGCAGCGTGCTACTCGTGGGTGGCGTTCCAAACGGCATATCTCAAGGCAAACTATCCCGCAGAGTTCATGGCTGCAATCATGAGTCGCCGCAAGGACGACATCAAGGAGATAACAAAGCTGATGGACGAGTGCAAGGCTATGGGCATACTTACGCTCGGACCCGACGTGAACGAGAGTTATGAGAAGTTCGGTGTCAACAAGAAAGGCGAGATACGTTTCGGCATGGGAGGAGTGAAAGGCATGGGTGAGGCTGCGGCGAAGGCTATCATCGAGGAGCGGGAAAAGAATGGGGCATATAAGTCGATATTCGATTTCGCGGAGCGGTTGGGGAGCAACGTCAACCGCAAAGCCTACGAGGTGCTGGCTCTCAGCGGCGGTTTCGACAGCTTTGGGATAAAGCGCGAGCAGTTTTTTGCACCCGGATATAAGGGCGAGTTGTTCATAGACCTGCTGGTGCGTTACGGTCAGAACTACATGAATGTGAAGCGTGAAATGGCAAATTCGCTCTTCGGTGGGCTCGACGAAGTGGAGATTGCAACCCCGACGATACCGCAAGCGGAGTCGTGGAGCAACATAGAGAGGCTGAACAAGGAGCGCGAACTGGTGGGGATATATCTCTCGGCGCATCCGCTTGACGACTATTCTATGGTGCTTAGGAAACTCTGCAACACGCACTGTGCGGAACTTGAAGAGAAGGAATCGCTGCTGAGCAGACAGGAACTGACAATCGGCGGGATAGTGACAAACGTGAGAAACCATTTCGACAAGAAAGGTAATCCCTGCGGTTTCGTGACGATAGAAGACTACGACGGTGCCGGAGAAATGCCTTTCTTCGGTGAGCAATGGGGCAGGTGGAGCGGTATGTTGCAGGTGGGAAACTCCGTTTATGTAAGCGCAAAGTGTTCTTCGCCCTATCCGAACTCAAAGTATGTGAGTTTCAATGTGAGCAATATTCAACTGCTTAGCACGGTGAAAGATACGCTCATCGACCATATAACAATATCGATGAAGGCGTCTGACCTTGACACACAGAATGTGAACGACCTTTGCAGCGTTATCGACGAATATCCCGGAGAGACAGATGTCTATCTGCAGATTTTCGTTCCGGGCAACGGCACACCGATGACCTTGCGGTCGAAGAAGAAACGTGTGGAACTGAATCACGGGCTTATATCATATCTTGACAGCAACGACTCTTTCGAGTATGACATAGCGACAAAATGACATAACAAACCGCTCGGTGCGGCGTTTCGCTGCGTGCCATGCGCCGTGTTGCAACGGGCGGCACACAGTTTGCATGAATTGTAATTAAGAATAATTATTGTTGAACAAATTAAGTAAAAGCAAAATGGAAGTAAAAATCACACAAGAGAACTTTGAAAGTTACAAGAATGGCTCGCTGCCTTTGGTGATAGATTTCTGGGCTACATGGTGTGGTCCGTGTCGAATGGTAGGTCCGGTAGTGTCACAACTTGCCGAAGAGTTTGACGGGAAAATCGTTGTTGCAAAGTGCGACGTGGAAGAGGCTGACGAGGTGGCTGCCGAAATGGGCATCCGCAACATTCCCACAATAATCTTCTTCAAGGACGGCAAGGAAGTGGATCGCCACGTCGGTTCTGCTCCTATCAATGTTCTGAGGAAGAAATTCGAGGCTCTGCTCTAATCGAAATCCGGTTGGTCAAGCCGTTAATTGAAACATACAGAAAACCGACCCGGCAAGAATTGCTTTGTGAAGCATGCCGGGTCGGTTTTCTGTATTATGCAAATTGTATTGCGGAGGACGCTTTTTTTATGCTTTGGTAATCAGAACTTGACGAGACGCGAGCCGTCTTCCGTTTTCTCTATTGTCACCCTTGTGACATCATCCGGAAGGAGGTCTTCTATCAGTTCGGGCCACTCTATGAAGCACAGGTTGCCGCTGAAGAAATATTCTTCATATCCCATATCATATACTTCCTCGATTTTCTTGATGCGGTAGAAGTCGAAATGATATATCGTTACATCCTCATTGCCTTCATATTCGTTCACGATGGCGAAAGTGGGCGATGTGATTACGTCTGCCACTCCCAGTTCTTCGCATATTGCCTTAATGAAAGTGGTCTTGCCTGCGCCCATTTTCCCATAGAAGGCGAACACCCTTCCCTGCGGCATATTGTCAATGAACAGGCGTGCCGCGCTCCTTATCTCTTCTATGCTGTTTATCCTTATTTCCATTGTTTCTTGATAGTTTTGACTTGTTTCACTTATGATTTCCGCTTTCTTCCGCGCAGGGTCACAAGCGGTATTAGCATCTCCTCCATAGATATTCCGCCATGCTGGAACGTGTCTTTGTAGTAAGATACGTAGTAGTTGTAGTTGTTCGGATAGGCGAGGAACGAGTTTCCCGTGGCGAATACGTAAGAGGTGCTGAGGTTGGGTGCGGGGAGCTGCGCTTGTTTGGGGTTCTTTATGGTGAACACTTCCTTTGGATTGTAGGCGAGGTTCTTACCCAACTTATACCGCAGGTTGGTGTTCGTGTTGCGGTCGCCTATTATTTTCACCGGTCGGTTGGCTCTGATGCTGCCATGATCGGTTGTCACCACCACAGTATATTCTGACTGTGCGAGAGCCTTCAGCAACTCTGCCATGACCGAATGGCGGAACCAGCTGAGCGTGATTGAGCGGTATGCCGACTCGTTGTTGGCAAGTTCGCGCACCATCTTCGACTCCGTCCGTGCATGGCTCAGCATGTCGATGAAGTTTATTACCACGACGTTGAGGTCGTTCTGCTTCATCTGGTTCAGTTGCCCGAGGAAGCGTTCGGCTGCCGACGAGTCGTTAATCTTATGATAGGAGAACGTGTCGTGTCGTCGGTATCGCTCTATCTGCGTTCTTATGAGCGGTTCTTCGTTGAGGTTTTTCCCCTCCGCTTCGTCTTCATCCACCCACAATTCGGGGAACATTTCCGCAATCTGCAAGGGCATCAGTCCGCTGAAAATGGCGTTGCGTGCATACTGTGTTGCAGTGGGGAGAATGCTTAGATAGGTGTCTTCTTCTATGTCGAACATGTCGCCAATTTCCTGAGCGAGCACCCGCCACTGGTCGTAACGGAAATTGTCTATCACTACAAGGAACACTTTCTCGCCGCCCGACAGCAGTGGGAAAATCTTTTTCTTGAAGATGTCGGGACTCATCACCGGGCGTTCTGCGGTCTGAATGGTCTTCGGGTCAACCCATGTGAGGTATTTGTTCTTTATGAACTTTGCGAAGCCTGCATTGGCTTCCTCTTTCTGCATCTGCAAAATCTCGTTCATGTTTGTCTCGGTTCCGGTGAGTTCCAGTTCCCAGTGAACGAGTCTTTTGTAAACGTCTGTCCAGTCTTCCACAGTCCGGCAGTCGGCAATCTGCATCGCGATGTCCTGAAAGTTCTGTCGATACCCGCTCTGTGTCACCTCTGCCACGATTTCCCTTTGGTGTATGTTCTTCTTCAGAGTGAGCAATATCTGTACGGGGTTGACCGGTTTGATGAGATAGTCGGCAATCTTCGATCCAATGGCTTGGTTCATGATGTCTTCCTCCTCGCTCTTAGTGACCATTACCACCGGTGTTGCCGGTTGTATGTTTTTTAGCTTTTGGAGCGTTTCGAGTCCGCTAAGTCCCGGCATCATCTCGTCGAGCAAGATGAGGTCGAACGTGCGTCGGTTGCACAGTTCTATCGCATCGGTTCCGTTTGTGGCAGTAACCACCTCGTAACCTTTTTTCTCCAAGAATATGATATGGGCGCGAAGAAGTTCCATCTCGTCGTCAACCCAAAGCAGAAGTCCGTTGCTCATGTTCATCTTTTAGAAACCGTCAAGGTCGTAATATTCATCTTCAAGGTCGAAACCATTGTTCTTATCGTTGTTGTTACTGTTGTTGTTCTTATTGCCGTTGTCAGTCTCCACGTCGTCGTAGAAGTATATTCCTTCGTCGTCGGGTTCCTCTGTCACTGGTTCTTTTGGCTCTGCCGGTACCGGTGTTTTCGGCTCTGCCGGTTCTGTTACGGTTGTGGTGACAGGCTTTTCCGGTTCTTCCTTCACCGTTTCCGGTTCTTCGACGATAGTCTCCTGCGGGTTTTCAGTGGTCGGTTCCGTTTCCGGCAGAACCTCTGTCTGTGGCAAATTCTGCGGTTCTACGGGCGCATTTGCCGGTTCTTCCGTAACTGTCTCTGTATTTTCCGGCATCACCACGGTGTCCTCAGGTATCTGTTCCATCACCACGCCATTGTCTTCAGTATTGTCATAAACATCCTCCCCGCCGTCGGGCAATTCTTCTTTCGCTGCCGGTTTTTCGTATTCTATCTCTGCCGGTTCGGTCAGCAACTGCAACGTTGAGGGTTTGAGCGGCGCGAAGTGCTTGTCGTAGAACTTGTCGTAGTCCTTATGGCTGAACTGAGTTCCGAGCAAGGGCAGGTTTGTTTCGCTTATTATTATGCCTCGGGCTTTCTTCGTCAGTGTCGTGATATTTGCTTGCCTATACAGCATCCGGGCATATTGCAGAGCTTCGTCGTAACTGCGGAAACCCCTTATCTGCATGCGGTGGAGACCGTCGAAGTCGTCTATGTTGATGTCGAAGTTGCGCACCATGAAGTTGGTGAAGTTGTAACGCGCCATTTCGAAGAGCAGTTTGTTCTCCTGAACGGAGTCGGGATTATACACAAGCATGAAGATATGAGGGGACAGTCGGTCGGCAACAAACTTCCGTGCCTGTATCGAGTCGCTGTCGTTTAGCACCACGCTGCGCCGTTCCCACACGTCTCCTATGTCGAACTTTCCTCCCCGCAGTTTCCTTCCTGCGTTCACTCCGTTGATTATCATGCCCGCAATCTCACTTATACGGCTATTGGGATAGTTGTTCACAACTTCGTTCATGTCTGCCAAACAGCCGTCGGCATCGCCGTCATTGAGTTTGCTCAAGCCTCCGATGAACACGAACTTGTCGCGGTTTGCACCCATTGGGAAGCGCGACTTCGATGTCTCCGCGTTCCTTTTCACTTCTCCTATGCGGTTCCCTTTGAATGCTTCGTAGGTGGCAGCGTATAGCGAGTCTTCAATCATAGTGCCGAAACGGGCATCCTCAATGAAGTGAGGGTCGGAGAGCATCGTTGTCCAACGGCTTTCGGGATATTTCAACTTCAGTTTGTCGAGATACGTCTCTGCCACTCCGTCCATGCCCAACCGTCGATATAGCAGGTACAGATGATAGAAGGCATCGTCCATTCTCTCGTAGTCTGGATAATGGTTTTCGAGCCGTGTGAGGTGTTTCTCGCTCTGTTTCAGGAAGTCGAGTTTGTCCTTGAAAATCACTCCGGCATTATACAGTCCGTCCTCTATTATAAGATTGCTTGCCTGCACCTGTTCCTCCGTGAACGGTATCTGCGCGAGGTAATACTCACGCTTATGCGGGTCGTTGACAGCACTGTCGGTCTTGTTGTCTATCGAGTCCTGCATCGCTTCGGCAGCCATTATCGAGTCGCGCTGCCCATCCGAGAGTTGCGAGAAGTCGCGTTGTGCCACCACTGTGCGGTTTACTCGCTGCCAGTTGTCAACGTTCTCGCGCCGCCCCCATAGTTTTTGGAACGCCGCCTTGCCCTGATTTACTGCCATTTGGTTATAGAAATACCACGTGCCGTCTTTCGTTTGCGGCTGTGTTTGCGGCTGTTGCCTGTTGTCACTCATGTCGCCTTGGTTCGCAGCCAACTGTTGCTGCGCCTCCTGCTCAGCCTGTGCGAGCCGTTCCTCCTTCTCTTTCTTCTTCAGAGCTTCAATCACTCGGTCGATGGCAGCATTGCGTTCAGCCTCCGGCATCTTCGCTAACGCCTGCAAAGAGTCCTGAAGGTGCACCGCCTCGGTGAACGGCACGAGTTCGTCGAGCACCTTAGAGCGATAAGACAGGGTCTCATACCCCTTACGGTCTTTATCGAGCAAGCCGATCGCTTCGCCGTAACACCGCCTTGCATCACTGAATTTCTCACGCGCCCAGTACAGGTCTCCGAGTCGCAGCAGCAGCACACCTTTCTCTATTCCGGCGCGTGCGGCTTTCTTGTTACCCTGTTCGTATGCTTCGATTGCTTTCGTGGTATCACGCTCCAGCAGGTAGATATTCCCCATAGCGTAGTACACTTGGTCCAAATAATCCTTGTTATTGTCTGAGGCAGCCATACGTTTCAGTCTGCCAATCATCTGCTTCGACTTCCCGTTTGCCATCACCTCTGTCATCGCGATGCGTGCATTGAAGTCCAGTTCGTACGACGGATTGAGCCTTGTGACGTGCTTGAAAGCCTTGTATGCGAGGTCATTGTTGCCGAGTTCGGCTTGCAGTTGTCCCATCAGAAACCACTCTCTGGCTTTCTGTTTGCGGCGCATTTCGTGCTTTATCACTTTCCGCAGATAGGGTATGGCCTCCTCAATGCGGTTGGTGTGTATGTAATAGTCGGCAAGGGTGTAGTCCCATTCCTTCACGGCACGCCAATCCATAGAGTCGCGTCGCATCTTTGCAATCACGTCCTCGGCGTCATACATGAAGTCCTGTTCTATGTAACACTTTGCCAACCATGCGCGTGCCTTGCCCGATATTGCCGGTTGTGTGGCATACAGACGACTCATGTAAGAGAACGTTGAGGCAGCCTCGTCGAAGTCGCCTTTATAGAACTGCGAGCGTCCCATGAGCATCCACGCCTTCCATAGCATAGGGTTATACTCGCGTCTGCTCAGCCATTCCCTGTCGCGTTCGGTCTTCTTGCGGCTCTTGTTCCACTCCGGTCGTCTCTTTATGCTATGCTGTTTTATCGCTTTCTGCGCTTTTTCTATTGCGCGCTCGTAGTTACCCTTGCCTAATTCTCTGCTCCCTTTGTTGCCGACAGTGTATAGAGGGATGCGCTCGGTGAAGTTATCCTTGTTGCCGTTCTCCTTCTCCAACGAGGCGTCTATATACGCCATAGTCCCATTATAATATGTATTATAGCGGGCGTTGAACGAGTGCCACCACCGGCTCGACGCCGTGTTCTTCTGCGTGGAACAGGCTGCGAGTAGCAATATTGCTACAATGGCAACGGCAATGTATGGCTCCTTGAACTTCATAATCATAATTCTTTATCCTTCGCCTACAATCAGCAGCACCTCGTCTTTAACTTGGTCGGGCAGATTTATACTGCGAAGAGTGAGGCTTCTGCACCAGTCCTTCACCTCTGTCGGGCGCATCGTATATAGCACTTCGCGGAATTGTTCAGCCTCCTCGTCGCCGTAACTGTCAGACGGTCGGTTGCTGAAAGCGTCGAGTTCCTCGTCATCGAAGTACTCTATGGGCTTTGTGGCAGCCTCCATCATGCACTCCTGTTCGCACCGCGAGTCTTCTCCGCTGCACGTGGCGCAAGATGGCGTGCTGTTACTAATAACGTCGGGGCTGCCGTCTTTATTGTGTGAGAGCAGTCCGAGAATTGCAGCAAACACGCCCAAGGCTATTATTCCTATGATGAGATATTGCATGTCGTTCCCGTTAATATTTTCTGTTTGGATGCAGTATGGCTGTTTTCTTCTACTCCTCTTCTATTATGAACCCCGCCTGTTGCATGTCTTTCCAGAAGCCGGGATAACTCTTTGTCACCACCTCCGGGTTGTTTATGCGCAGTCCGGGGAATTTTATGGCAGCCGGTGCGAATGCCATTGCCATGCGATGGTCTTCGTAAGTGTCGATTGGTTCCCATGTAGCGTCGCATCGTTCGCCGTCCCACAGCAGTTCCGAGCCGTTCTCCTCCCTTATCACAAAGCCCAGTTTTCTCATCTCTCGTTTCAAAGCCTCAATGCGGTCGCTCTCCTTTATGTGCAGTGTTGCCAGTCCGGTGAAGTGGAACGGTATGCCCATTGCGGCGCACGTCACCACAAACGTCGGTGCGAGGTCGGGCTGTCCGGAGAAGTCGAAGTCGAGTTTCGGCAGCATGGAGTGCATCAACTTCAGCGTCACTGTTGTAGGCGCGGTCTTTATTCCGTCATCAAACGCCGTCTTCACGCCGAGCATCGAGAAGAGATACCTCACCACCGAGTCGCCTTGTCTCGACGCATCAATAAGTCGCGGCATGCTTATCCTGCTTTCGTGGTCGCCAAGCAACGCCAGCGTCTCATACCAATAAGACGCTCCGCTCCAGTCATTCTCTATCATGAACTCCCGCTCCCGGTATCCGGTAGGTTCGGTCACTATGGTGTCAACGTCTGTCCATTCCACCCGTGCGCCGTAGTCGTGCATCGTGTGTATGGTTAAATCGATGTATGGTCGAGAGATGATATTCCATGTGAGATGCAGTTCGAGCCCTTTTCTCAACATCGGTGCAATCATCAGCAGAGCCGATATGTACTGCGAACTGACATTGCCCGGGATTTCTATACTGCCTCCGTCGAGCATTGTCCCGCGTATCTTTAGCGGCGGAAAACCCTCCTCTCCGATATATTCTATGTCGGCTCCGAGGTATCTCAGCGCATCAACGAGCAATTTTATCGGGCGATGTTTCATCCTTTCGGTGCCTGTTATGACATGTTCCCCGGGTGTTGCCGCAAGATATGCGGTCATGAAGCGCATAGCCGTCCCTGCCGCTTTTATGTCTATTTCGTATGGATTGTCGAGCAACGCCCTAAGTATCACCTCCGTGTCATCACAGTTGCTGATGTTCTGCGGTCTTGTCCTGACCCCTGCAAGGGCACTTATTATCAGTGCACGGTTGCTGATGCTCTTGCTTGCAGGCAGTTTTATGGTAGTGTCGATACGGCTCGGGGCTGTAATCTTGTATGTCATTTCAGTTGTATTCCGTTATTTGTTTTCCATTAACTTTTGTCTTGCAAAGATACGTAATTTATTTCTAAAAAGCCACATCTTTTCTCCATTAAAAGAAAAAATAACAGAAGCCACCGCAACGTAATTGCATTGCAGTGGCTTCTTGTTATTGTTCGCAGGGCAGACTTCCCTGCCTGATACTCGTTGATTGCTGCCGTATCTTATATCGATATTTCAACTCCGAGTCCCAGCACGCGGTTTGTTCGTGTGAACGAGTCGCCCAAGATTGTGGCTCCGGTTTCGGGATTTGCCTTCGTAACGCGGTCGTAGTTCTCGTAGTTTGTTTGGAAATAAGCCACCGAAGCCTTTACAGTCTTGTTGAACTTATAGGTCATTCCGAAGCCGTAGCTGTATGAATTTACCACAAACGACATGTCGTTCATATATTCGTCGGTGAGTTGGTATCTCGTGAGTTGGCATCCTGCCGACACGTTAACCTTGTCGTTTATGTCCCATTCCACGCCCGCGAGATACTCGTTGGTTCCTCCGCCGAGTTTCTTTTCGGAGTGTTCATACCAGTGAGCATCGGTGTCGAAGTAGTGGTGGTAGCCAAGATTGAGGTTCACTCCTTGTGTCACTGTCCATTGTGCGCCTACGGTGAGCAGTGCCGGAGCATCCTCGTCAACCTCCGTTCCGTCCTGAAACTTGTTCATTGCCTCAATTTCCGTCACCTTTTCGAGCGTGGAGTGGTTTTTCATCTTCATCTGAGTGTTGAACTCATACTTCGCTGCGAAGTTGAAGTCGCCCACTTTCCAGTCAACACCTATTATCGGAGCAATACCGAATCCGGTCTGTATGCTCATCAGGTTCACGCCCTGCGAATATTTCTGAAGGGTCTCAAGTTGCGTCAGTGCGTGATGTGCCCTTTCCAGACCCTGCGCTGCCTGCTCCGGTGTTATCAGTCCGTTGGCTATTGCGAGTTCCGTCTGCCACACCTGCTTGTTTAGGTTTTCTGTGGCATTGTTCAGGAAACTTGCGAAGTCAACATACGTCCCCGACTCCGTTTTCACCTGTATGTTGCTCAGTCTTGCCTTGTAAGAAGCGTCGCCATAGAGTGCTCGCAGACCGCCATATACCGATAGGTTAGGCGTCACTTTGTATGCCGCGCCCACCTGCAGACCGAAATAATACTGCCGTCCGCGCATGTATGCGTCAACGTCATATCCCCTTGCTCCCAGCGGTTCGAGCTGTTTGGCAATCATTCCCACTGCGCTTTCGAATGAGCCGAGACCGTTACCAAACTCGCACACACCTCCTCCTCCGGGCATGGAGAAATTCAGTTGCAGACTCCAGTTCCCTTTGTTCATTGCCGCCTGTATCGAGGGAATGAAAGGAGCATCGGCAATGCCCTCGAATGTTTTCACCGCATTGCTGTTCTTCTTTCCCAAAAGGAACAGCGGATTGGTTGAAGTGATGGTGCGTGTCTGATGAGCATACTGCCAGTTTATTGCCAGATGAAATCCCTCCGGCATGAAAACCACTCCGGCAGGGTTGCTATACACGCCGTCCAAACCTATCGCTGCACCGCGAGCAGGGTTCTTGAGAAACAGCACGCTCTGGTTTGTGTTTGTTAGAATACCACCCGCAAAGGCAGTGCCTGCGACTGCAAGCAACAACGTTGTTACGCTTAGTTTAATCTTATTCATATTAAGTAATCTTTGTAAAAATTGGTCGCAAAGTTACTATTATTGTTCTATATTTCCCGTATCGAGGGGTGTTTGCTTAGCCTTTTTTAACTATATTTCTGCACATTTTTGCTCAAAATGAGCAAAATGTGCAGAAATATGAGTGCAAATTTAGCGTGCAAACACCGATTATGAGTGCCTGATTTACTTTTTGGCTTCAGGGTAAACGATGCGCGTATGATATATAGCCTTGAGGCGTTCTATGAGCACTTGCTTTGCCATGAATATGTCGTGGAACGTGATAGGGCAGTCGTGGAAGAAGCCCTCGGCTGTCTGCCCGTCTATTATGTTGTTCACGAGCTGCGTTATGTTCTCCTCCGTGTATTCGCTTAGCGAGTGTGAGGCAGCCTCCACGCTGTCTGCCATCATCAGTATGGCCTGCTCTCTTGTGAACGGATTAGGTCCGGGATAGGTGAAGAGCATTTCGTCTATCTCTTCGTCCGGGTGCTCGTTCTTATATGTAATGTAGAAATACTTTGTCTTTCCTTCACCGTGGTGGGTGCTAATGAAGTCTTTTATCTCGCGTGGCAGGTTGTCTTGTTCGGCAAGTTTCAGTCCTTCGGTGACATGGCTCATTATCACCTGCGCCGCCTCCGTGCACGACATCTTGTCAAGCGGGTTCACTCCGCTTGCCTGATTTTCGGTGAAGAAAACCGGGTTTGTCATCTTTCCTATGTCGTGATAGAGTGCTCCCGTGCGCACCAACTGCGCCTTTGCCCCAATGCGGTCGGCTATCTGTGCAGCAAGGTTGCTGACGGTGATGGAGTGCTGGAATGTTCCCGGTGCCACCTCACTCAGTCTTCTGAGCAGCTCTTTCGATGTGTTCGACAGCTCCACAAGCGTAACCGCACTCGTAAATCCGAACACCTTCTCTATCACATACATCAAAGGGTAGGCAAACAACAGCATTACACCGTTGAACGCGAAGTATTTCATCATGCCCGTGTCAATGTTGTCGATAGCGTTCTCCTGTATCATCTGCATTGCAAGGAATACGGCATACATTGACAGCGCGACATATAGAGCCACCCGCAACACCTGCGCCCGCTGTGTCAGTTCGCGCAGAGAGTATATGGCCACAAGTCCGGCAACCACCTCAATGATGATAAACTCATACTGATATTTCAGTGCCACGGCAGATATCAGCACCGTCGTGAGGTGGGTGATGAACGCCGTTCGCGAGTCAAGAAACACCCTTATGAACATCGGTGTTATGGCAAGCGGCAGCACATAGACGTTGAAAATGTTGTGGCGCACCATCAGCGACACTATAATCGGGAAGAGTGTAATCAGCGAATAGGCCATAGTGATGCTCCGCGCGTTGTTGAAATAGTCCTTACGGAACAGTCCGAGGTAGAGCGTGAATATCGCAACGAAGATTGTGACATACAGAATTTGCCCCAGTATCGTGGTGCTTATCTCCTCCTTGCCGGCCTGCCGCCGCTGCATTTCGCGTTCAAACGAGTTCAGTACCAGCACGTCGTTGTCGTCAACAATTTCTCCGCGGTCTATTATTTTCTGCCCGCTTATCACCATTCCGCTTGCCACTGTCACGGTGCTGAGCATGTCGATGCGTTCCGTTTCGCTCCGCTGGCTGTCGTAAATGATGTTGGGCACAACATATTTGTTCAGGTTACACCGCTGCAATACCTGTCTGTACGGCAGCAGTCGGGAGTCGATGAACAGATATTCGTATGCCGACATCTCGCTGTAGATATTGCTTGCGCCTATGCTTTGTGCCGTTTTGCCCACCACGAGGCGCACCATATGCGTGGTATCTTTGAAATTCTTAGAGTATTCGTGGGTGTTCATCACCCCCGCCTTATATATCTGGGTGAGGTCTTGGGCAATCACAGCCACCGTGTTTGGCGGTGTCCCGGCAATACCTTCTGCGAAGTCGTGCAGAAATTGTTTGATAGCCTCCTGTCCGACGCTTTCGTTGAAGTTGTAATAAGGCTCGAAACGGTTGAGTATGCTGTCTTTCTCCGCCTTTATAGCCGCCTCTGTCTTGTAGATGGGGAAGTCGAATTTGGCTATGAAAGGTCCGTACACCCAAGGCTTCCCCGCTTCATACTGAAACTGCGGACCGCTGTTTTTCGGCAGGAACCACACTATGAGTGCCACCGTTACCGTGACGAGTGCCACACGTATAATAATATTCCGCCAAAAATGAGGTCTCCTATGCTTGAAAATGTTCATTTTGCTTCCTTTGTCGTAATTACCCTGCGAAAATACAAAAAAATATCGTATAATTAAAATAAAATAAGTAATTTTGCACGAAAATTTAATTACGAGAACATTCTGCGGGTGTTTTAGGCGGCAGCACAAAAGCCCTCATGCCGAGTCTTTTCGCCTCTCTGCCGAGCGACTCCCGCCCCTCAAAAAGCAACAAAAGATGTCTGAAAGAAGAGTAAGGGTGCGTTTCGCGCCAAGTCCTACCGGCGCATTGCACATCGGAGGAGTGCGCACGGCATTGTTCAACTATCTGTTCGCCCGTCAGCATGGAGGCGATTTTGTCTTTCGTATAGAAGATACCGACAGCAACAGGTTTGTCCCCGGTGCCGAGGAATACATCATAGAGTCGTTCCGCTGGCTCGGACTGAAGTTCGACGAGGGCGTCAGTTTCGGAGGGCAGCATGGTCCTTACCGCCAGAGCGAGCGTCGATATATATATAAGGAATATGTAAGCAAACTGCTCGATGAGGGCAAGGCATACATCGCTTTCGACACTCCGGAAGAACTCGATGTGAAGCGTCAGGAGATAAAGAATTTCCAATACGATGCCTCTACGCGCTCAATGATGCGCAACTCGCTCACCATGTCGAAGGCTGATGTCGATGCTCTGATTGACGACGGCAGCCAGTATGTGGTGCGTTTCAAGGTGGAACCGGGAGAGGAAATCCACGTCAACGATCTCATAAGAGGCGATGTGGTGATAAAGAGCGACATCCTCGACGACAAGGTTCTTTACAAGAGTGCCGACGAACTGCCCACTTATCATTTGGCAAACATCGTCGATGACCACCTGATGGATATAAGTCACGTCATACGTGGCGAGGAGTGGTTGCCTTCTGCGCCCCTCCATGTCCTGCTCTATCGCGCCTTCGGCTGGGAAGACACTATGCCGAAGTTTGCCCATTTGCCACTGTTGCTCAAGCCGGATGGCAAGGGTAAACTGTCAAAACGCGACGGCGACCGCCTCGGCTTCCCCGTATTCCCGCTCGAATGGCACGACCCGAAGACCGGCGAGGTGAGCAACGGCTTCCGCGAACAGGGCTATTTCCCCGAGGCGGTGATAAATTTCCTCGCACTGTTGGGTTGGAACCCCGGTACCGAACAGGAACTCTTTACGCTCGACGAACTTGTTGAGCAGTTCGACATAGCAAAATGCTCCAAGGCAGGAGCGCGTTTCGACTTTCAGAAAGGCATCTGGTTCAATCACGAATACATACTGAACAAGAGCGACGACGACATCGCCGAACTCTTCGCACCTATCGTTGCAGGCAACGGAGTGGAGGAGTCGATGGAGCGTGTGCGGCAGGTGGTGCACATGATGAAAGACCGTGTGAACTTTGTTCGCGAACTGTGGCAACTCTGTTCGTTCTTCTTCGTTCCGCCGATTGAATACGACGAGAAGACAGTCCGCAAGCGTTGGAAAGCCGACTCGCCGCAGGTGATGACCGAACTGACGGAAGTGATTGAGAACATCGATGATTTCTCGCTCGAAAATCAGGAACGTGTGGTCATGGCATGGGTGGAGTCGAAGGGCTACAAACTCGGCGATGTGATGAACGCTTTCCGCCTCACTCTCGTGGGAGAGGGCAAGGGTCCGGGAATGTTCGACATCACAGCCTTCCTCGGAAAGGAAGAGACGCTCGCCCGCATGCGCCGCGCAATCGAGATGTTACCTGCCGACAAAGCCGGGGAATGAGTGCAAGGCGAGTTTCAAGAAGCTGTCTGTGAAATAAGCGAAGTTGCCCCATGAACAAAGAAGCATATTGGTTGACGTAGCAAGAAGCTTAGGAATATATGTATCACATAGCAATATATCTCTATCTGATTTGTGTCGCAGTTGCCGGCATCTTCAATAAGAAAGTGCGCAAGATGTGGCGCGGCGAACGCAAGGCAGTGGAAATGCTGAAGAGCAAGGTTGACCCCAACGCCCGCTATGTGTGGTTCCATGCTGCCTCGCTCGGCGAGTTCGAGCAGGGCAGACCCATAATGGAGAGGCTCAGAAAGGAGCACCCCGAATACAAGATACTGCTCACTTTCTTCTCGCCTTCGGGCTATGAGGTGCGCAAGAACTACGAGGGTGCCGACATCGTTTGCTACCTTCCGCTCGACACCATACGCAATGCGCGCCGCTTCCTGCGTGCAGTGCGCCCCGAGATAGCCTTCTTCATAAAATACGAGTTCTGGTATAACTATCTGCACATACTGAAGCATCGCGGCATACCGGTGTATAGCGTGAGTTCTATTTTCCGCCCGGATCAGATATTCTTCCGCTGGTATGGTTGGGAATATGGGCGTGTGCTGAAGTGCTTCACCCACTTCTTTGTGCAGAACGAAATAAGCAAAGAACTCCTCTCCACTATAAATATAAATAATGTAACCATAACCGGTGACACCCGTTTCGACCGTGTTCTGCACATTAAAGAGCAGGCGAAACAACTACCCATAATCGAAAGTTTCCTCTCCTCAAAGGTCGGCAGTGCTCCGGTGCGCTGTTTCGTTGCCGGTTCGTCATGGCAACCCGATGAGGACATCTTCATGAAATACTTCGAACAACATCCCGAATGGAAACTCATCATCGCGCCTCACGTAATCGATAAAGACCATCTGCGGCGCATCACTGCCATGACAAAACGCAGGGTTGCGCGCTACACGCAGACCGATGAGACCGGTGTGAGGGATGCCGACATACTCATCATCGACTGCTTCGGACTGCTTTCGAGCATCTATCGCTATGGTACGGTGGCATACGTGGGTGGCGGATTTGGCGACGGCATACACAACCTGCCCGAAGCCGCGGTGTGGAGCATACCGGTGTTCTTCGGTCCTCACAACGCCAATTTCCAAGAAGCACAGGCTCTGAAGGCTTGTGGAGGAGGAATGGAAATCGCTTCCTACGACGACTTCTCCTCGCTGATGAGCCGCCTTGCAGACTCTGACGGCGAACTGAAACGCCGCGGAACGCTCGCCGGAGAGTATGTTGTGTCGCAGGCAGGAGCTACCGACAGAATACTTAGGAGCGTCGGGTTGTGAGGTGGTTGATGCTAAATCGCAGTGCGGTTTACATCCTTTTAGCATACGGTTTGTTATCATTCAGAATGTAATTTCGGCGGTTTTGCAGAGCAAAATCGGCGAAATTGTTCGGCAAAATCGGCGAAATTACATACTAAAATCGCCGATTTTACTTCACGAAAGATTATATTTCATGCTGCGTGATGTCACAAAATGGCATCACATTCGTTATATATACGAAACAGAATGGTCAAGAGAGATTTCATAGAGACTATCGTGCCGATGAGGGACTGGCTGCTGAACCGAGCCCTCGTGATGACCGGAAACGCCGACAGTGCCGAGGATTTGGTGCAGGAGACGATGCTCCGGCTGTGGGGCATGCACGACTCTTTGGATGCACGGAAAGACAATGCTCCGCTCGCGTTCACGATAATGCGCAACCGCTTCATAGACAACAAAAGGCGCGAACATACCGCTGCAGAACGCTCCTTGACCGATGATGACGGCAGCGCGGCAGACGAGGAAGCGACAAGTCTCGGCGACATGGAACTCATAAGGCGGATCATCGACCGCCTCCCTCCGCTGCAGCGGCAGACGTTTTGGATGAAAGAGGTGGAGGGATATGAGGCTTGCGAGATAATGGAAATCACCTCGTGCACGGCAGAGGCACTGCGGCAGAACCTGTCGAGGGCACGGCGAAAAATCAGGGAAGAATATATCATACTTACGGAAAGGAGGATTAAGAGATGAGAGAACTAATAGATAAATACATCGACGGGCGCACAACGGGCGACGAGGAACGCCTGCTGAGAGAGCATTTCGCTTCGCCCGCCACAATCGTCGGCGACGACATGAGGTGGATGCGCGCCCTTTCGCAGTTCACAGAGGCGGAGAGGCTGCCGGCAGTAAAGAGTCGTCGGGAATACTATGCGGTGGCAAAGATAGCGGCAAGTGTCGCAATAGTGCTCTCGGCATGGTTGCTATATCCCGGAAACAAGGTGTCGGAGAGTTTCGCAGTGGTAGATGGAAAGCGCGTGACCGACCGCACCGTAGTTGAGGCAGAAGCCCTTGACGCCCTGAACTTCGTTTCCACCGACAATGAGGAAATGTACGGGGCATTGGGCATCTGAACGCCCACGGCAATGGAGCAGAGTGTGTTAAAAGATAAAGGAAATATCCGCAGACAAGTAAACATAACGGCAATGAGACAGAATATAATAAGGATGATGACCGTGGCAGCACTTCTTTTTGTTGTCATTACGGCAGGGGCACAGGACAATCTTGCCATTGGCGAGGCTTTCCGTAGGTTCGGAACACAGAAAGGTTGCAAAATGGTGACGCTGGTGGACGGCGAACTGAAGGGCAAAAAACTGAAACTCTACAAGAGCCTTGTATATAAACGCTACGGAGCGGAGATAGAGAGCATGGTGCAGACCGACCGCAAGCGGGCGCGGAAAGTGCAGGAGGTGGTGGTTGATGGCTGTGTGGAGAACGGTTTCTATGTGCTCCCTCCCGGTGCCGGCGGGGTCAACCGCTTCATCCTTTTCCGCCGTAGCAGCGATGTTTCGGGGGCTGTGATATACATTGAGGCAAACCTGTCGCCGGAGGAGATGCGGAAAATCGTTATCAGGTGAGCAAGGTTTTGTGAAGATAATAATTTCTATATATTCAAGATATGAAGACATTTGTTTTTATGGTTGCTGCTTTCTTGCCCCTCGTGGCAACGGCAGAAGAGAGAAACGACACTACGGTGAACTACAACGACCGGCAGATAGTGATTAGCGAGAAGAAAGATGTGATGACGGTGAAGGTGCTCGACCGCAAAGGCAACGGCTACGAGAAGTCTTATGAGGCGCGCTATTCCGACATCACGGAGGAGGAGACCTACTTCATCAGGTCGCCGTTTTACAGTGGCAAGAACAGTCGTTACAAACCGCTCACGCCGTCTTTCTTCATCGGTTGCGGAACACTGGGAAGCTCGTCTTTCGGGTTTGCCAACAACGGCGAACTGCATCTGCGCGGACTCGGAAACATTGAGTCGGGCATCATGGTTCTGGCTTCCGAAATGACAGACGGACAGAGGGGTTGGGGCATGACATACGATATCTCGCTGGTGTTGGGGCAGATGATGTTCAGGAAAGGTTATAATCTGGGCAATGACGACAGCATGAACAGTGTGGTGAAGAGCGACACCGAGGGGCGTCATGGCAACATGAAATACTACGGTATGCGCACAAGGATTATGGTGCACCGCCTTTTCCCACTCGGGAAAGACCGCTTGGGCATTGGTCTTGGCTGCTCGATGGATATGCGTGACGACGAAAACAGCTACTGGAAGACGAGCGACAGCGACCGCCGATATGCTGAGTCGGCATACCTCAACATGCGTACTTTCGGCTTCGGGCTCGACTTTCAGGTGAGCCATGCCGGTTTCTATCTCTATGCCCACAAGTCGCTCACGGCGATGTTCAACCGCAGTGTTGCGCCCTCGGCATATCCTTTCACCTTCGGTTTGGGAGTTACGTTTTAGGGAGTTCAGCCTTCGCAGGGGCTTTCCCGCGCTTGTCTGAGAGATACATGCCGGCGAGTATTAGTGCCGAACCGGCGATGAAAAAGCCCGTTATCTTCTCGTCGAGCACAAGCCATGCCACTACGATTGTGGCAATGGGGTTGAAATAGACCCAGTTTGTGGCAACCATAGCCCCGAGTTTCGCCATGCACCAGTTCCACGTAAGGTAGCACACCATCGATGCAACGCAACCGAGGAACAGCAGGTTGGCAATCACCTGTGGGCGCATGAGCACCTCCACGGAAGGTAGTCTGGGGTCGATGATGTAATAAGGCAGAGCCGTAACGAGCCCGTAGAAGAAAACTTTGCGGGTGAGAAAGAGGGTGGGGTAACGCCCCATAATCGGTTTCATGAGCAGCGAATAGACAGCCCATGAGATGCAGGCGACAAACGCGAGCGAGTCGCCTGCAATGTTTAGTTTGAGCACGAAGCGACCGTTGAGCACCACGATTGCCATGCCCGCAAACGCCAGCATAGACCCTATAATCTGCATCTTGTTGAAACGCTCGCTCTTATACACCGCCGCGAAGAGCAGCATCGTGAACAAAGGGCACGAGCATACGATGAGCGATGCGTTTGTGGCAGTGGTGTATTGCAGTGCCGCATTTTCCGAAAGGAAATACATAGAGCCGGAAGTGATGCCCAGTCCGACCATCTTCAGTTCTTCCTTCCACCCGTTGGCAAACCACATGAATTTGTGTTTGCGAACCCTTATCAGCGAGAAACCGAGCAGCAGGATATATGCCATCAGGAAACGCATGGTGAAGATGTTCACCGGCGACAGACCGTTATGAATGAGCAGTTTAGTCCAAACGAATGTCGTTCCCCATACCGCAATGGTAAGGAATGCGACAAGATGATATATCATTGTGTTCTCACTTTTCATGGTGCAAAAGTAGTTTAAAGTTATGATATTGCAAAGAATTAACAAAAAAATATTGCCATTCGGGATTTGTTTTGTAAATTTGCAAGTATAAAAAAGAAATAAGCAATACAAGTAACTGATTTTTTTTACATTTTCTGACAAGAATGCAACACTTAGAAAAAGGATACCTCATTGATGAAAAATATACCGTTGCGATGTTCCTGAAAGAGGGAATGTGCAATGAGAATTATCGTGTGCTCGACGATAACGGTACATCATTCTTTATGAAACTTTTCGATATGCAGCGCGTGCCCAAACTGCTTGTTGACAGCGAGTTCGGCGTGAAAGAAATTGCCGTCTATCATAAACTGCAGTGCGGTGGCATGTCGCGATTGCACGCCGACGGGTTGATAGAGATTGAGGGGCAACGGTTCTGCTATCTCATTACCGACTATTTCGGGGGCGAACTGCTCTCGGAGGTAATCTCTCGGAGGCAAACCCTCGATGCACAAGAGGCTTTGCGATATACTCTTGCCATAGCCGAGGGACTGAAAGAGATGCACGCGGTCGGACTGGTGCATAACGACATCACGCCGTGCAACATCATTTTTACGGAGGTGTCGGCAAAAGCCAAGGCTCGCATCATTGACCTTGGACATACATGTGAACCGATTGACGGCCAACCGCCGTTCTTCACCTCCGACCTCGACCCGTTTTGTCGCGCTCCGGAGACATATAATAATGTATATAATATGGCGGGCGACGTGTTCTCGCTCGCAGCCGTGGCATATACCATGCTGACCGGAAAAATGCCGTGGCAGTATGACATCAGTGACCCTGTCGATGTGGAGAAAATACGGAACACGCTGCGTGCCAAGCGCATAATGACACCGCCGGAGATTCCCGAAAAGGAAAATCTGACCGAGCATTTCCGTGATGCCATAACGCAAACACTGAAGGCTTCGGAGAAGAAGAGAATGACGCTGGAGCAGTTTGTAGATGCCATTCAGGGCAAGAAGCCTGTGAAAAAGGCAGAGGTGAGGAGCGAAAAGAGGCAGGCTGAGACCGAAAGCCGGTACGAAATAGATGATGAGATGCGGGTCGGTGTTGAGGCAGAGCGACGCAACGGCAATGGTTTCGATGGCGTGGCTGGCATGGAGGAACTGAAGAAGATGATGCGTGAGAAGATTATTTTTGTGCTGAAAAACAAAGACCTTGCCGAGAAATACAAACTGACACCGCCCAACGGAATGTTGCTTTACGGTCCTCCGGGTTGCGGAAAGACATTCTTTGCCGAAAAGTTTGCAGAAGAGTCAGGATTTAATTTCATAAATATCAAGTCGAGCGACCTTGGCAGTACGTATATCCACGGCACGCAAGGCAAGATTGCAGAGTTGTTCAGGAAAGCGGAGGAAAAAACGCCCACGGTAATCTGTTTCGATGAGTTCGATGCGCTGGTACCCAATCGCAGCGGTATTGATAACAATAACCTGTCGGGCGAGGTGAACGAGTTCTTGTCGCAACTCAACAACTGTGCCAAGCGAGGATTGTTCGTTATATGCACCAGTAACCGACCCGACAAAATCGACCCCGCCGTACTGCGCACCGGGCGCATTGATAAAATGGTTTATGTTCCCATGCCCGACGAGAAGGCAAGGCGCGAGATGTTCAGACTGCATCTTGCCGGCAGACCGTGCAAGGACATAGACTGTGACCGTCTGGCGAAACTCACCGAGAACTATATCTCAAGCGACATCTCTTTCATTGTGAACGATTCGGCTATCACGGCGGCACTCTCCGACAGTATGATAACACAGGAACTTATGGAGAACTGCATACGTTGTAATCGTCCGTCGCTAAGTCCGGAAACGGTGAAAAGTTACGAGCGGATGAGGGAAATGTTCGGAGAGACGGTAGCAGGCAATGCAAGACCGCACATCGGTTTCAAGTAATTGTCATGATTCCGCAGACGATAGGAGGCTATGGATAATATGTAATTAAAACGATAATGAAATGGCGAATTTAGATGAAATTATCAGTTTCCTGCAAAGCGAGGGACTGATGCCGAGTAAAGATGAAGACGGAGACATCGTTTTCAAGTATCAGATGAAGAATTATATCATATTTGATACGTCAGACGATGAGCCTTACTTGCAGATTGCATTGCCACAAATATATGATGTTACGGATGATAATCTTATTGAGGTGCTGGCGGCATGCAATAAGATCAACCGTGTAATGAAAGTTGCAAAGACCATTATATCGGGCGATAACAGTTCTGTGTGGGCAGTGTATGAGGCGATTCTCGACTCTAATCCGGTGTATAAGGACTTCATTCCGCGTGCCCTCAATATTCTTGTTGAGACGCAGAAGAACTTTTACGATGTGATTGAGCCATGAGGGTTAAGCGTTGAGCGAAGGTTAGTTGAATAAAACCTCGCTCAACGCTCAACCCTCATAACTCAACAAAAAAACTCAATCGTACCACTTCATATATTCAACATAGTGTGCCGCGTTGTCGGTCTGTCCCGGTTTTGTCTTTTTTATGAACTTCGCCGGCACGCCTCCCCAAATCTCGTTAGGTCCGATTTTCGTGCCGCCTATTACCAACGCACCGGCAGCAACAATTGCACCTTCGCCCACCTCGCAGTGGTCGAGCAGCGTGCTACCCATGCCGATAAGGGCGTGATCGCGGATTGTGCAGGCGTGGACAGTAGCATTGTGCCCGATGGTAACATCGCTGCCGATGTGCAACGGACCGGTATGGCGCGTGGTATGCAGGCACGAACCGTCCTGAACATTTGTCCTGTCGCCGATAGTAATCGGTGCTACGTCGCCGCGAACAACGGCATTGAACCACACCGAACACTCGTCGCCCATTGTCACTTCGCCAACTATAGTGGCGTTCTCGCTAAAATAACAGTCCTTACCCCACTTGGGAGCCAGACCGTTCACTTCCTTTATCAGAGCCATTTGTCGTTTCTTTTGTTTATAATGAGGAGGCGTTGCAGCCCACTCGTGATATTTCTTTACGGAGTGCAAAGTTAATAAAAATAGTGTAAAGCAATATCTTTTAGCCATTGTTTTTTATGAAGTGCCGTGCTATACGGATGCTGCTTTTCCTTTCACACCGTTAACTTTTTAACCTATAACATACTTCGTATTCGCTTTTTCTTATTAACTTTGCAGCCGAAAGAGGATTAGTTGACAGCGAATTTGTAAAAAAGACCTTTACCGCAGACATTAAATAATGAGTCTTACAGGAATTATAAGGAACGCGTTCATACCGCGGCAGAAGAAACTGCTGTTGCATGACAGCGCACCGTTACAACTGCAACGGGAGGCATTAGAGCATCTCGTGGAGCGCGCAAAGCACACCGAATACGGGCAGAAACACTCTTTCAACTCGATAAAAAACTACGAGGACTTCAGCAAGATGGTGCCGCTGAACACCTACGAGGAACTGAAGCACGACATAAATCGCATGCGCCACGGCGAGCAGGACATACTGTGGCAAGGGCAGGTGAAATGGTTCGCAAAGTCGTCGGGCACAACCAACGACAAGTCGAAGTTCATTCCGGTAAGTCACGAGGGTCTGCACGCCATGCACTATAAGGGCGGCAGCGACGCGGTGGCAATGTATCTGGCAAACAATACGAAGAGCAGGATGTTCGACGGGCGTGCCCTCATACTCGGCGGAAGCCACTCTCCGAATTACAATCTGCCCGGGTCTCTGGTGGGAGACCTTAGCGCGATACTCATCGAGAACATCAATCCGTTGGCAAATCTCGTGCGTGTGCCGTGCAAGAAGACCGCACTGCTGAGCGACTTTGAGTTGAAACGTGACCGCATAGCGCGTGAGACAGTGGGAAAGAACATCACCAACATAAGCGGCGTTCCGTCGTGGATGCTCTCGGTGTTGATGCGCGTAATGGAACTCTCCGGCAAGCAACATCTCAACGAGGTATGGCAAAATCTTGAGGTGTTCTTCCACGGCGGTGTGGCGTTCACTCCCTATCGCAGGCAATACGAACAACTCATCGACAACCCCGACATGCACTATATGGAGACATATAATGCCAGCGAGGGCTTCTTCGGATTACAGAACGACCCCACCGATGCGTCGATGCTGCTGATGCTTGACTACGGCGTGTTTTACGAATTCATTCCTATGGATAAGTTCGACGACGCAATATCAACCGCAGGAGTGGCACAGCAACTCATAGAACCGGAGAGACAGGCATCCATTGTGCCGTTAGAGGGAGTGAAAACGGGGGTTAACTACGCCATGCTCATCAGCACAACGTGCGGACTGTGGCGGTATGTGATAGGCGACACGGTGAGGTTTACGAGCGTTGCTCCGTACAAGTTCGTAATCACCGGGCGCACAAAGCATTTCATTAACGCTTTTGGCGAGGAACTGATTGTGGATAACGCAGAGCAAGGACTTGCCTACGCATGTCGGGAGACGGGTGCGGAGGTGCATGAATACACCGCCGCACCGGTGTTCATGGACAACGATGCGAAGTGCAGACACCAGTGGCTGATAGAGTTTGTGCACCGACCTGACTCGCTCGAGCGCTTCGCCGGTCTGCTCGACAAGAAACTGCAGGAGATAAACAGCGACTATGAGGCGAAACGATATAAGGACATCACGCTGCAGCATCCGGAGGTGATATGTGCTCGGAAAGGACTCTTCGAAGACTGGATGAAGCTGAGGGGAAAACTGGGAGGGCAGAACAAGGTGCCGCGATTGAGCAACAGTCGCACACATATCGAGCAACTGGTGGCAATGAATGGCAGTGAATGACATGACGACAAGTAAAGACAGACCATGACAGACGAACGAGAAAGGAAAGGTTTTGGAGCGAAGGCAAGGTGGCTGGTGCCGCTTTGCGCTTTGGTGTGCCTGCTGTTCTCGTGCGCAAAAATGGGTCAGCCCGACGGCGGTTGGTATGACGAGACTCCGCCGAAGGTAATCGCTGAGCAGCCTGCCAACAACTCAACGGGGATGACATCGCGCAAGATAACCATAAGCTTCGATGAATTTATAAAACTTGATAACCCGCAGGAGAAGGTCGTGGTGTGCCCCCCGCAGCTCGAAATGCCCGAGATAAAGGGCGCGGGAAAGCAGATAAAGATAGAACTGAAAGACTCTCTGCGCCCGAATACCACCTACACAATAGACTTCAGCGACGCCATATCCGACAACAACGAGGGAAACCCGTTGGGAAACTACACCTACACTTTCTCCACAGGAAACACCATCGACACGCTCGAAGTGTCGGGATATGTGCTCGAAGCGCAGAACCTCGAGCCGATAAAGGGCATGCTTGTGGGACTTTACAGCAACCTGTCTGACTCGGCGTTCCGCAAAGAACCGATGCTGAGAGTGAGCCGGACAGACAGTCGCGGGCACTTCGTGATACGCGGAATAGCCCCCGGTGACTACCGCATCTACGCCTTGGAGGATGCCGACGGCGACTTTAAATTCACACAGAAGAGCGAGAAACTGGCGTTCAGTAGAGAGATAATAACACCGTGGTCGAAGCCCGACGTGCGCCAAGACACGCTATGGGTTGACTCGCTGCATATCAAGGACATCGCAAGAGTGAACTACACACACTTCATGCCGGACAATATTGTGCTGCGAGCATTTAAGGAAGAGAACACCGACCGCTTCCTAATAAAGGCAGAACGCAAGGAAGCCCACCGCTTCTCGTTGTCCTTCAGTTACGGCAGTGAGCAGTTGCCGCTACTTCGCGGACTGAATTTCGACGAACGCGACGCATTCATAATAGAGACCAACAGCCGTCAAGACTCACTCACTTACTGGATAAAAGACTCCGCACTCATCAACAAAGACACGCTAAGAGTGGAACTGCGGTATATGGCGACAGACTCGCTCGGGGCACTGCGGCAGAACACCGACACGCTCGAAATTCTCTCACGCGACACCTACGAGAAACGTATGAGGCGTGAACAGAAAAGGTATGACGAATGGAAAAAGAAACAAGAGAGAGCCGAGAAGCGCGGAGAGCCGTTCCGGACCGAGATGCCTCGCGAAACGCTAATGCCGGTGTATAACGTCAGTTCGCTGTCAGACCCCGACAGAAATCCCTCGATAGAGTTCGACGTTCCGCTCTCCGTGGCAGACACAAGCAAGGTTCATCTCTACTCAAAGATAGACACTCTGTGGTATCGTGCGCCGTTGGTGGTGCATAAACGTGAGGGAACGGAGCGCGTCATAGACATTCTCGGAGAGTGGAGACCGGGCATAGAATACAGCCTTGAGATAGATTCGGCAGCGTTCATGGACATATACGGGCGCGTGGCACCGTCGTTCAAACAGGGATTTAAGGTGAGGTCGAACGATGAATACAGCACCGTGATAGTGAACATCGCGGGGATGAAAGACACCACAGTGGTGGTGCAGCTGCTCGACAGGAGCGACAACGTGAACAAGGAGGTTTCCACCGACAACGGCACGGCGGAGTTCTTCTATGTCAATCCGGGAACATACTACATGCGGATGTTCATCGACACCAACCGCAATGGGGTTTGGGACACAGGCAACTACGCCGGAGACCGACAGGCAGAGACGGTGTATTATTATCCCGAAAAGGTGGAGTGCAAGGCGAAGTGGGACTTGCCGCTATCGTGGCAGCCCGATGCCAAACCGTCGGAAATGCAGAAACCGTCGGAGATAGTTAAGCAGAAGCCCGACAAAGACAAAAGAATAAAGAACCGCAACATGGAAAGAGCGCGCAGACTTGGAATTGAATATATTCCTAAGTTGTGACTGCTTTAACGGCGGTAAAATACATATAATAAACACAAGTTATGAAAAAGACATTACTCGCAATACTGATGCTGGCGACATTTGCCGTCAATGCAACAGCGCAGTGCTCATTCCGAAACACGGCATTCAATTCCGGAGAGTCGCTGACCTACAACCTATACTACAACTGGCAGTTCGTATGGGTGAAGGCAGGCACGGCATCGATGTCGGTGTATAAATCGTATTTCAAGGGGCAGGAGGCTTACCGTGGCTCATTGGTGACGCGCGGAAACAAAAGGGTTGACGACCTGTTCGTGCTCCGAGACACCCTGCTTTGCTACTGTTCCATCGACATGAAGCCTCTGTACTACCGCAAGGGGGCGCACGAGGGCAAACGATATACCGTTGACGAGGTGTGGTACACCTACAAAGGAGGTAATACAAACCTGCGCCAACACCGCCAAAAGCACGACGGGACACATGCTTGGTGCAATGCCTCAAAGAACGAATGTGTGTTCGATATGATGAATATCTTCCTCCGGGCGCGCAGTTTCGACCCCACAAATTGGAAGAAAGGGTTTGAGGTGAAGTTCCCGATGGCAGACGGCAATGGCATAGAGACGGCACTGTTACGCTACCGCGGGAAATCTACTGTGAAAGCAGACAACGGCAGGAAATACCGCTGTCTCGAACTGTCATACATGGAACTCTCGAAAGGGAAATACAAGGAGGTGGTGCGTTTTTATATCACCGACGACAAAAATCACGTTCCTGTGCGACTCGATATGTTCCTGCGATTTGGCTCGGCAAAGGCTTTTCTCACAAGTATGTACGGTGTGAGAAACCCCGTGACGAGCATTGTGAAATAGGTATTGACGCCGCGTGGCGAGGCATATCGTGCATTTCGGCGGCATAAAGGATTTGGAACAACGTAGCGGATATTGGCAATGGGCAGTGTAGTGAAGAAGATAAAAGAGTCGTTCTCGCTCTCAAACAGGGGCATGCGAATGGTCGCCCTGTCTCCTTTCTATGCCCTGTCGCTGCTTCCATACCGGGTTCTTTATATCCTGTCAGACTGCATATACATTATTTTATATTATATAGTGGGCTACCGCAGGGAAGTGGTGAGGAAAAACATGAGACGGTCGTTCCCCGAAAAAAACGAGCATGAAATGAAGACTTTGGAACGAAAGTTCTATCGATGGCTGTCAGACTATTTCGTGGAAACACTGAAAATGATGAGCGTGAGCGACAGTACTTTCCTGAAACATGTGCGTTTCGAAGGGGCAGAAGAATTAGAGAAATGCTTCGACCGAGGGCAACACTGCGCAGCAATGCTCGGGCATTACGGCAACTGGGAGCTGCTCTCTGCCACCGACCTCGCCTTTGGCAGGTGGAGTAAGCATGCCGCAGACAATGGGAGTGACGGCAAAAGAAAACCGGCGGTGTGCGGACTGATATATCATCCGCTGCACAATCGCTTCTTCGACGTTCTCTTCATAGAGATACGACAGGCGTTGCGCGGAGTGTGCATACCAAAGAAAGACATACTCAGAAGGCTCGTGGAATATCGCCGTGAGGGGCAAATGACACTCTTCGGATATATCGCCGACCAGTCGCCTAAGTGGGTAAACATACACCTGTGGCTTAACTTCCTTGGGCAGGAAACACCCGTATTCACCGGTGCCGAGCGCATAATAAGGAAGATGAACAACGCCGTTTTCTACGTCGATGCCGAGCGGCCGCGCCGCGGACAGTATGTGTTCACGTTCAAGCCGATAACGCTCAACCCGGCAGAAATGGAGCAGGACGAGATTACCCGCAGATATTTCGAAATGTTGGAGGAAAGCATCAGGCGCGACCCTGCACTCTATCTGTGGAGCCACGACCGCTGGAAACGCACGCGAGAGGAATATGAACGCCTCTTCAGTGTTGAGAACGGAAGGATTGTTCCGAAAGAAAATTGATATTATTGAAACAACAACAAGGATATGGACAACAAGAATATTCCCTCGCAAGACAACGGAAAGGCAGGCTCACCGCTGGCATTATACATCGTAGTGCCTTGCTACAACGAGCAGGAAGTGCTTCCGGAAACGGTGGAAAGGTTGCAGACTCTGTGCACACGACTTGCGCAAGAGGCTGACACCACGGCAAAAATCCTTTTCGTTGACGACGGCAGCCGCGATGCCACTTGGGCTTTGATAAGCAAGATTTGCGACGAGAGAGATAACGTGGCAGGGCTGAAACTTGCTCACAACGCCGGTCATCAAAACGCGCTGTGGGCAGGGCTGGAGGCTGTTGTTGACAGGTGCGATGCTATCGTCACTATCGATGCCGACCTTCAAGACGATGAGAACGTCATCGTGGATATGGCAAAGATGGTGGCAGAGGGCAAGGATATTATATACGGAATACGCAAGGAACGCCGCACCGACACGCCGTTCAAGCGTCTCACGGCACAATATTTCTATCAACTGATGCGCATGGCAGGCAGCGACATAATATACAACCATGCCGACTTCCGCATGATGACACGGCGCGCAGTGTGTGCTCTCCTTTCAATGCCGGAGCGCAACATGTTTCTTAGAGGTATGGTGCGCACACTCGGTTTCAATGAAGGTAGCGTGTATTATGACCGCACCGCGCGCTTTGCAGGTGAGTCAAAATATCCATTGAAGAAGATGATAGGCTTCGCCATCGACGGCATAACGTCGTTCTCTATCATACCGCTGCGACTTATAACGCTGTCGGGTTTTGTCTTCACAATAGTGGCAGCACTGATTATTATCTATTCGCTCATAGAGCATGCCAGCGGCAACACCCTGCCGGGCTGGACGTCGCTCGCCGTCAGTATATGGTTTGTAGGCGGAGCGTTGCTGATAGCCATTGGGGTGCTTGGAACGTATATGGGCAAAATTTATCAAGAGACAAAAAGACGACCGCGCTACTTTACGGACAAGACACTCAATCTTTGAGCGGACAGAAAGACACGGTTTTCTGTCTGAAAAACCATGTCTTTCTGTCATATAGAGTGTCAGATGAACAGCAGCACCAACATTTGTGCTATCATGACTCTTATGAACAGCGTGAGCGGATACACCGTGGCATACTTCACTGCGGGGATATTATTCTTTGAAGCGTCGGGAGTCATTGACAGCGCAGGGGCAAATGTCATGTTGCCTGCCACGTAACCCAGAAGTGTGAAGTAGTCAAGTTTCAGCCAGTATCGCCCGATGACGCTCGTAATCCACAACGGAACGAGCATTATTGCGGCAGCATACAGCATCCACATATATCCCCCTCCCAGCAGTTTATCTACGAAACTCTCGCCCACGCTCAGCCCCACGCAGGCGAGGAACAGCGTTATGCCGAACTCCCGGAACATCAGGTTGACGCTCTGCGTGTTGTGTGTATTCACTCCGAACCGTGTGCCGAAATTGCTTATCAGTATTGCCACAATCAGCGTTCCGCCCGAGAAGCCCAGCTTGGCAGGCATCGGCATACTGCCGAGTGGGAACTCTATGCTGCCCACGAGGATACCGATAAGCACCACGAAGAACAGCACCGAAAGGTTAGGTTGGCGCAGAGAGCTCGCCGAGTTGCCCAATATCCGCTCCACTCTCTTCACGTCGTTCTCCTCACCAACCAATATTACGGTGTCTCCGGTCTGCAGTCTCAGGTCGGCTTTGCCTATGAGGTGCACTCCGGCACGCTGCACCCGCGATATGTTTACGTTGTATAACGTGCGGAATTTCAGTTCCTCAATGCTCTTCCCATTTACCGAACCCTGTGTCACGAGACACCGGCGTGAGATGAGCCTGCGGTCGAGTTTGAACCACTGTGTGTCTGCCATTTCAATCTTGTGCCCAATGAATGCGCAGATGGTTTCCACCTCGCCTCGCTCCGAAACCGCCAGCACCTTGTCGCCTTCCCTTATCACCGACTCCGGATGAGCCATTTCTATCTCCCCCGTTTCCTTGTGAAGTATTCGCGAGATGATGACATCGTGCTTGTCGAGCAGTGCCTTCACGTGAGACACCTTGCTGTCGAAGATAGCCGGATTGGTCACTTCTATCGAGAACACAAGAGCCTCCATGCGCTTCGATTTGTCGCGTGCGGCAATCTTCGCCGACTCCTCGTCGATATTTATTTTCATTGCCCACTTCATGCAACCGGTGGTAAGTATCAGTCCGAGCATTGCCACGGGATAAGCCAGGGCGTAACCAATTCCGATGTCTGCCGACAGAGTTCCGGTGATGCCTTTTGCCGCTTCCTGCGCCGCACCGAGTGCAGGAGTGTTGGTGACAGCCCCTGCCATTATTCCAGCCATAGTGTCAATAGGCGTTCCCGAGAACAGGAATATGAGGAGCGTGGTGCCCACTGCGATTGCTATCGACAGCATCGAGAGCAGGTTGAGCTGCACTCCTCCCTGCTTGAATGTGGAGAAGAAACCCGGACCGACTATCATTCCGATGCCGAAGATGAACAGCACCATGCCGCTCTCCTTCACGAACGACAGCACCATAGGGTCTATTTGCAGCCCGAGATGACCTGCGAGTATTCCCGAGAAGAGCACCCATGTCGCTCCCAGCGAGAACCCTCCCACCTTTATCTTGTTCAGTAATATTCCTACGGTTATTACCAGAGCCAATACGAAAATAGAATGTCCTATACCATTTCCGGTAAGTAAATCCAATATAATATCCATCGTTTTAAAGTTATGTTCTGTCCCTCATTGCAGACAAGGGGGCGTGGCTGCATTTTCTTCAGACAAAAAAGGGCACACGGAACCTGTAACAAATCCCACGTACCCTCAATGTTATATTACCGACCTCGGTATCAGAGTCTCTTCAATTTCACTGTGAAGTGGCGCATCAGCGGAGCCTCCCACTCAATGGCAACACCGCGTGTGATGCTCTCGCGACGGTCGTAAACGTTCTTCAGTGCGGCGGCAATCACGTTCATGTGGTTGTCGGTGTAAACGCGGCGTGCGATGCAGAGGCGCAGCAGGTCGAGACCTCCGAAGCGGTTCTCGCGCGTCACAGGGTCGCGGTCGGCAAGAATATAACCGATTTCGCAACCGCGAACGCCTGCCTCAAGATAGAGTTCGCAGGTGAGCGTCTGTGCCGGGAACTCCTCTTTCGGAACGTGAGTGAGCACCTTGTCGGCATCCACGAAGATAGCGTGACCGCCTGCAGGACGCTGGTAGGGTATTCCATATTCGTCGAGTTTCGATGCGAGATATTCCACCTGATGTATGCGTGTGTGCAGCATGTCATACTCTGTGTTCTCGTCGAGACCCACGGCAAGGGCATTGAGGTCGCGCCCGTTCATGCCGCCGTATGTGATGTAGCCCTCGAAAGGAATACAGAAGAGCTTCGCGCCCTCAAACCATTCCTCTTTGTTGGTTGCGATGAAACCGCCCATGTTAACCACTCCGTCTTTCTTTGCCGACATCGTCATGGCGTCAACATGGCTGTACATCTCGCGCGTTATTTCCTTTATGGTCTTGTCGGCATAGCCCTCCTCGCGGGTCTTGATGAAGTAGGCATTCTCAGCAAAACGTGCCGAGTCCATCACAACAGGCACGCCGTGCTTATGACAGAGTTCGCAGGTCTCGCGTATGTTCTGCATGCTTACAGGCTGCCCGCCAACAGTGTTGTTGGTCACGGTGAGTACCATGAACGGCACGTTCCCCTTGTTCTCCTCGAGCACTCGCTCCAGTTTTTCAAGTCCCACGTTGCCCTTGAACGGCACCACTTTCTGTGTATCCTTCGCGTCGTCGTTGGTAACGTCGATGGCTTTTGCCTTGCGGCTCTCGATGTGTCCTTTGGTAGTGTCGAAGTGAGCGTTGCCGGGTATCACGTTACCCTCCTTCACGAGATACGAGAAAAGCACGTTTTCGGCGGCGCGCCCTTGGTGAGTCGGGATGACATACTTCATTCCGAAGAGCCTCTGCACAACCGATTCGAACTTGTAGAACGATGTTGCGCCGGCATAACTCTCGTCGCCGAGCATCAACTCCGCCCATTGTCGGTCAGACATTGCGCCTGTGCCGCTGTCGGTCAGACAGTCGATATATACCTGCTCTGCCCTCAACTTAAACACGTTGTAGTCTGCCTCGCGAAGCCATTGTTCGCGCTCCTCGCGCGTACTCTTCCTCATCGGTTCAATCATCTTGATTTTCCAAGATTCTGCGAATGGTATTTCCATAGCGTAATTATTTCAAAGTTTAGATATGATTGATACTTAAATTAACTGTGGGTACAAAATTACAAACTAATTTCGACAATAGCAATCATTTCACATATTTTTATTCTCGGGAGGCCGTATGCCGGCGTTTTAATTCCAATCGGTCATTAAGTGTTCTAATGATCGATTGGGGTTTAAATTGCCGTTTTTTATCCCTCCTGCCGCTCCTTCCGCCCACATGACCCCGAATAAGCCCCCTGTGGGTTACTGTCTCATCGCCTGCGGCTTTCCGAAAGCATGTCAACAGGGAGGTAAAATCGCCGGTTTTGCCGACCAATTTCGCCGAAATTACCGCGCAATCTCGCCGATTTTACTTTGTAATTCCGCCGATTTTACTTCACATAAAATAATAATATGTGGTGCTGTCTGGGGCAAAGCGCAGAGACAAACGCGGCAAAAGTGGTCGGCAATCACCCGGGAGCGTTGCTGCACACCGCCATTTCCGGCTCGCCTTTCCCGGCGGGTTATTGCCTCGCTTTATGAAACCGCGGCAGGTAGCCGATAACTACTTTGAACGATTTTCCCGCTTTTATTTGGCAGTGTAGAAACAAATTACTAATTTTGCAGACATAAATCAAAATCACTAACTTGTAAACTTTTAATAACATCACTATGACAAAAGGAGAACTGGCAATGAATGCCAACCCCGTGGTGGCATTCTTGCAGAAGCCGACCGAGGAGTTCACAAAGGCGGACATCATCCGCTTCATTGAGAGCAACGAAATCAAGATGCTCAACTTCATGTATCCTGCCGGCGACGGAAAGTTGAAAACACTCAACTTCGTTATCACAAACAAGGACTATTTGGAGACAATACTGTCGTGCGGTGAGCGCGTCGATGGCTCAAGCCTCTTCTCGTTTATCGAGGCAGGAAGCAGCGACCTCTACGTGCTGCCGCGTTTCAGCACAGCCTTCCTCGACCCGTTTGCAGAAATCCCCACACTCTGCATGCTGTGCAGTTATTTCGATAAAGACGGTCAGCCGCTTGCCTCTTCGCCGGAGAACACGCTGCGTAAGGCGTGCAAAGCGTTCCGCGAGACAACGGGAATGGACTTCTATGCAATGGGCGAATTGGAATATTACGTAATAGACGAAGACCCGGAAATGTATCCCGCAATAGACCAACGCGGCTACCACGAGTCGGCTCCGTATGCCAAGATGAACGACTTCCGTCAGCAGTGCATGCTCTACGTGGCACAGACGGGCGGACAAATCAAGTACGGACACTCTGAAGTGGGCAACTTCACCGAGGACGGAATGCTCTACGAGCAGAACGAGATTGAGTTCATGCCGGTATATGCTGAAAAGGCTGCCGACCAGTTGATGCTCGCAAAGTGGGTAATCAGAAACCTTGCATACGAAATGGGTCTCGAAGTGACTTTCGCTCCTAAGATTACCGTAGGAAAGGCCGGTAGCGGTCTGCACATACACATGCGTATGGTGAAAGACGGCAAGAACCAGATGATTGAAGACGGTAAGCTGAGCGTGGCAGCACGCAAGGCCATTGCCGGAATGATGGACTTGGCAGAGAGCATCACCGCTTTCGGCAACAAGAACCCGACGTCTTACTTCCGCCTCGTGCCGCATCAGGAAGCACCGACTAACGTTTGCTGGGGCGACCGCAACCGCAGCGTGCTCGTGAGAGTGCCGCTGGGCTGGACTGCAGGCATCGACCTCTGTCATGCTGCAAACCCGCAGGAGCCGGAGTCGGTTATCGACACCTCTTCGAAGCAGACCGTAGAGATGCGCTCGCCGGACGGAAGTGCCGACCTCTATCAGCTCATCGCCGGTCTGTGTGTGGCATGTCGTCATGGCTTCGAAATGGAAAATGCCCTCGAAGTGGCAGACAATACATACGTGAATGTCAACATACACGACGCTGCAAATGCCGGAAAGCTCGAGAAACTGGCACAACTGCCCGACAGCTGCTGCGCTTCTGCCGACCGTCTTGAGCGTCAGCGTGCCGTATATGAGGAAAAGGGCGTGTTCAGCAAGTCTATGATTGACGGTATCATCAAGCAACTCCGTGCTTTCGATGACACCACGCTGCGCCGCGACATTGAGAACAACCCCGAGGCTATCAAGGAGCTAGTGAAGACTCATTTCCACTGCGGATAAGGCATTTAGTGCACATCCTGTAATTCAGGAGTTCGGGCATCGTATGTATGAAGTTCTGCCATTGTTGAAATGGTGGCACACATACGATGTCCGAACTCTTTTTTCTATATTATTATAAACTCTTTAAGACAAACGAAAATGAAACGTAACCTGTTATTGTTGATAGTGCTCGTCTCGATTGCTTCGGGTGCAATGGCTGACGACGACGATGTTATAGTAATCCGAAAGGTGGCGCACGTAATGGAGAAACCGCTCACCGGCATCTCTCCTGTCACGACAACGAAGGCCGACACGCGCCGCATGGCAAGGCTGAAGAGGGCTGCCGAAAACGGACTGACAGCCAATTTCGGGGTGAAAGGCAGCGGAGAGCAGCAGACAATATGGGCAGAGAACTTCGACAACGGCACCGGGGGCTGGACGTTGGAGAACGGTAATGACGGTTACGTGACATGGAAAACGGCACTCATGCCTGTGCCTTCGGTGGAGGGTGACGTGCAGTCGCTGACGCTCGATGTGCCCTATCAGATGTGGAAAAGGGAGAACGCCAAAGCCACAAGTCCCGAAGTGAGTGTGCCCTCGAATGCCGTTCTGCATGCCGCGGTGTATGGAGGCAAGGTGTATAACGACTATGCCACGCTGACAATAAGCGTCTCCGACGACGATTTCGCAACCAAGACAGAAGTATGGAAAAGCACGGCAATCACAGAGTCGGGCTCGAAATGGCATGCCGTGGAGTGCGACCTTGAGACTTTCGCAGGCAAAACGGTGAAGCTGAGGCTGGAATATGGTGCAGGGACTAAGGACGATTTCAATTCCGGAGGTTACATGTATGCTTACGGCATCGACAATGTCTCGGTGACAGGAGTTTCCGAAACAACCCACATCGACGTGCTCGCCGGAGAGGAAATACACTTCAAGGACCTGTCTTCGGGCAATCCCGCATCGTGGGTATGGCACTTCCCGGGCGGCGTGCCGGAGACTTCCGACGAACAACATCCCGTGGTTTACTACACCAAGAGCGGCAGTTACGACGTGACGCTGACGGTAGCCGATGCCGAGGGAGAGGATGTCAAGACGATAGAAGGCTTCGTTGGAGTGACGGGGAAGAAACCCATTGCATCGTTCGACTGCCCTGCCTCATTCCGCGATGCGCTGTCTCATCTGAAAATGGTTGCGCCGCTCGTGCCGGTGAAATATCATGACACATCAACCGGTTTCCCCACGTCGTGGTCGTGGAACTTCACCAACGGTCCCACATCCGAAACCGATGAGCACAGCACCGAGCAGCACCCCTCGATAGCATACAACTTCATGAGCAAGCAATATGCCGTGCTCGTGGCAGACAATGATGAGGCAGAAGAGACCGGAGAGATGACAGACATCATGACAAAGGTTGCCACCGACAGCGTAATGCCTAAATACGACGGACTGATATGCAACCTTCTCGACACCGACATCCCAACAACCTATGACATGGGTGACGACGGGAAATTCCCCGGAGCATGCAAGGTGGCCGGTGCAGACTTGCAGGGATTTGCCGAGAAATTCTCCAAACCATCGCGCCCGATACTCGTATATGGTTTCTATGTCTATGCGTCTGAAGCATCGGCAGGCGAACTATACGATCAGGTTATGCCCGTGAAATTCGCACTCACGCGCAGCAACAACGGCATGCCGGGCGAGGTAATCGACTTCGACTCGTGGACAATACCGGAGATTGGCTATGCGATACAGAACAACAATGGCATGGTGACGGTGGAGTTCAGCAAGCCTCACATCCTCGACGAGGAATTCTTTGTCACCGTGACCGACCTGCCAGAGATGAACGAGTCGTTGAAACTCTCGTTCGCAATGGCACCGATGCGCGACAAAGACAACACCGCCTACATGCTCAAAAACGGTGAATGGAAACCCATGACAGGTTATTTCCAAGGTGCGCCGGGCGGTCAAACGTCGTTCTATGTCTATCCGAGCATCGCTCACAGTGTAATCACGACGCTGCCTGTGGGCACCGAAACCGTTGAGGTGGAAGGCGAAGGGGGCATCACAGAACAGGAAATCTTCTCCTATCTCGGCTATACTTTCAAGGGCAGCAATGCCGAATGGTGCACCGTAGTGAACGCTCCAAACGGACTGACACTTGACACTCTCCGCATAAAATGCGACCCTCTGGAAGCGGAAATGGAGAGCAGGCAGGCAGTGCTGACATTCTCAGACGGATTGACAACAATCACATTGAACGTACTGCAACACCCGTCGATTGTCTCAGGAGTGCAAAAACCGGAACCCCGGACTGCTGTTATCTCGCGCCGATACTACACCATAGACGGTCTGGCAGTGGCTCCCGAAAGTCTTCAGCGCGGCGTTTATATGGTTCGCGAAACAATGAACGACGGGACAGTGAGCACAAGGAAACTCATTGTCAAGGAGTGACTCTGCGTTTGTATTGGATAATCTGCGTGTGTTTTCCGTAGAAAGACCTAATCTTTTTCCGTAAAAAGACAAAAATACCGTGGAATGTAATAATGAAAAGTGGGAAGTCCATGATAACGGACTTCCCACTTTTTGTTTGCTTAAAATGTATCCCGAAGCCTGTTTTTACAGAATTAAAAACTACCGTATAGACTCCGTAATACAACGCCTGTGCAATGGCAGATTAAATAGGATTTATACTTATTTCACCTCCTCGAAAATAAACCATATTGAATATCAATGTATTACATAGTATATGGTACAAATATGACATACTTGTAGACATAGAATACATATTGTTTCATTAGGAATATCAATACAATATTAGAAGTGAATATCACTTCAATATTTGTGAAGCACACAATCAATTACGACTTAATAACACATCACCTGAGACTATTAGAAAGAATAGTTAATACAATAAGACATTAAAAATGAAATCAACGAGATTATTCAAAACAATCAAACCAATTAAAGTTGAATAATATTTTCAGTTGTTATGTGTATTTTTTCTATATAATGGGGTACACTTGCTAATATTGAATTAAAAATTCTTTTCTTTCGAATAAAAGTCGTATCTTTGCCATAAATTGTCAAGACAATATTCAGAATTATGTTGTTTACAGAAAAAATTAAAGATTTACGGTTGCATAGTCAACTACCACAAAGAAAGTTGGCGGCTGCATTAGATATAGACACGGCAACCTATTGCAAAATAGAAAAAGGCGAACGAAAAGCTCGAAAAGAACAAGTTGAACTATTGGCCTCCGTCTTTGAGATTGACAAGAAAGAGTTGTTGGCTCTATGGTTGGCAGACAAAGTTACGGATCTTGTTTCCGACAATGGGCAAATTGCTCGTAATGCCCTCTCCTTAGCTGTAGAAAATTTAGAATACAAAGAACAAAATGAAAAATTCAAAAGCATATAAACTCCCTGAAGAAATAGAAGAGGCTATTGTTGCCGAAAGTCGTTCTTCATATGGTCTACATACATACGTCAGCTTATTTAGCAGTGCTGGCGTGGGATGTTATGGCTTTAAGGAAGAGGGCTTTTACTGTGTTGCAACTGTAGAATTACTTGAAAAGCGTCTTAAAATACAATCCTATAACAACAAATGTGTCTACAAGAGTGGGTATATTTGTGGAGATATGACGACACAGGAGACAAAGGATAAGGTATTTGCAGAATTGGAAATGTGGGAAAAGGGCTTTCATGTTACTGATTTAGATGTACTTATTGCCACTCCTCCATGTCAAGGTATGTCTGTTGCTAATCATAAGAAAAAGAAAGATGAGATAATAAGAAATTCCTTAGTTGTCGAGTCTATAAAAATGGTTCATCAGATAAAGCCAAAATTCTTTATCTTTGAGAATGTACGAGCATTTTTGACATCTGTATGCACTGATGTTGATGGCAATGCAAAAAGCATAAAAGAAGCGATAGAAATGAACCTTGGTGGATTATACAATATCCTGTATAAAGTTGTAAACTTTAAGGATTACGGAAATCCATCAAGCCGTACTCGTACACTTGTAATTGGAGTAAGAAAGGACATTAAGGAGATAACTCCATGTGATGTTTTCCCTGACAAGCAACCAGAGAGAACACTTAGAGAAGTGATTGGGCATCTTCCATCTTTGAAGAAAATGGGAGAAATTTCTGAGAATGACATATATCATAATTTCAGAAAATACAATCCGAAAATGGAAGCATGGATTTCTGATATTAAAGAGGGACAATCAGCGTTTGACAATACAGACATTAATCGCATTCCGCATACGGTTAAAAATGGAGTTGTTGTATATAACGCCCAAAAGAATGGCGACAAGTACACTCGCCAATATTGGGATAAGGTTGCCCCATGCATACATACGCGGAATGATATCATGGCAAGTCAAAATACTGTTCATCCTGTAGATAATAGGGTGTTTAGTATTAGAGAAGTTATGCTTATGATGTCTGTGCCAGAGTCGTTCAATTGGTCTGACATTCCATTTGAGAAACTCAATGCTTTAACACCTAAAGAAAAAGAAACATTCCTTAAAAAAGAGGAAATGAATATTCGCCAAACTTTGGGCGAAGCTGTGCCAACCATCATTTTCAGACAGATAGCCAATAAGATACGTAGAGTCTTGTGCAAGCCGACATTGACTGAACAAGATGCGAAAGGCATAATCGAGCGAAGAAAACTTACAGACATTGACAACTTGCTAAGGTTTATCAGAACTAACAATTCATACAAGTTCGCTGAGTTATCCAAAATAGCAGAATTGGCAAATGCTCAAAGAGAAAATAATGCTGCGTACTATACAAGGCAAGATACCTGCTTCACTATTATAAGCAAACTTCCAGAAGCAAAAGAGTATACTATTCTTGATATTTTGGAGCCATCAGTAGGTGTGGGGAACTTTCTCCCAACTTTGATACAAAAGTATGCAGATGTACCAGTTGTAAACATTGATGTTGTGGATATTGACAAAAACAGCATAGCTATACTACAAGCTCTTGTTGACAAAATCAATATGCCACAAAATATACACATCAACTATATAGTGGCAGATTCTCTTCTATATAATTTTAGTAAAAAGTATGATATTGTGATAGGGAATCCACCATATATGAAAATAACAAAAGACAAGAAACTTCTTGCTTTGTATAAGGAACAGGCTCAGAACAAAGACACAAACAATATCTTTGCATTCTTCATAGAAAAAATGATGAGTGTTGGAAATGTTGTGTCTCTGATAGTACCAAAGAGCCTAATAAATGCGCCAGAGTTCAATTTGACTAGATCAATAATGAGAGAAAAGCATATTGCCAATATTATTGACTTTGGCGAGAAAGGTTTTAAGGGTGTTAAAATAGAAACCATAAGTTTTGTCCTTGACACTCGAAAAGCTCCAGACATGACGACCATAGAGTCCTATATAACGGAAGATGTTAGATGTAGGCCACAAGACTATATTACTGATGACAAGTTCCCATATTGGCTCATTTATAGAAATTTGTCTTTCGATAAAGTAGCCGACAAGATTAACTTTAATGTATTTAAGGCATACAGAGACCGAGTTATAACAAAAGCTCGTACAAAAGCAAGCGGACGCATTCGGGTTCTGAAATCACGCAATATCGGGAATAATAAAATCATTAACATTGCAGACTATGACAGTTATATTGATGATTTGGACGGACTTGATGTCGCAAAATATATGAATCAAGAGTGCATTCTACTACCGAATTTGACTTACAATCCAAGAGCTTGCTTTATGCCAAGTAATTGTATCGCTGATGGTTCAGTAGCAATACTTACGACAATAGACCCGTCTGTAAACATTACGGAAGACGATTTGGCATTTTACGCAACAGACGAATTCTCAAATTTCTATTCTGTTGCAAGAAATCGTGGAACTCGTTCTTTGAATATAGATAACAATTCTGTTTTCTTTTTTGGAACATTAAAACAGCATAACATATGAGAATAGAAGATATACAAGAGCATCTTGACAAATACAACGACTATGATATAAGACAGAACAAGAACTGTCGATTCGTTGACCAAAAGTGTACCCCAGATGTAGTTTGCTTCATTGCAGACTGCATTCTGAGCACCGACTGTGCAACAAAGGCATTCACTGTAAGCGATTTGTGGAAGACACAATTCTTCATTGAAAATACAAGAATTGTGTTTCATAAGCCGTATGCAGACAACAAGTCTGCCCATAATGAATATAACAAGGTTCTGGCTCAACCATTGAAACTTTTGGCTTATGCCCATGTACTTGAACTTGACGATTCACAACGTCATTTGGTATTCTGTGTAAATAATATGGAAATATTGGAGTACATTGCTTCTCGTGAAAGGAATGCATTCAACTTTCTACAAGTGTTCTTTCGTAAAGTCGTTTCAGCAAGCGGTATTGAACGTTTCTTCAGAGAATACAAAGAGAGTTGCACTAATGCCACAAAAGGTGAAATCAGAGCGGCTAAGAACACTTTGTATGACAAGTATCATCGTTTCATTAGTGCAAACACTCCTACGAAGTCAAAACTTGACACTACCAGAATGCTTCACAAAGTACTGAATGTGTTTGCATATTCAG
>JAQYET010000024.1 GCA_028723525.1 Prevotellaceae bacterium | reverse complement strand
GTCCCCCGATGTGTCTCCATCACCTTCTAATATAAACGAGACTCTGTGTGTCCGGGTCTGCCAACCCCGTTAGGGGTGCTGCCAACCCTGCAGGGGTCGCCAAATGACCGACTCGGAGGACGTGAAAAATTTGACGGATAGTAGCGAAATGTTTCCGGTAGGAAACAAAACGATTTGACGGATAGTAGCGATCTCTTTCCAGTAGGAAACTTTTTGGTGCCCTACTGGTGCGACCTCGACGGATGGCGGGGGCGGGTGCCTACTCTTCGTTTGCTGCGGCTTCGAGTTGGAACTTTTGACTAGGTCAAAAATTACCCATTTCGCAGGACTTGATATATAGGTTCGCTCCCCTTCTCTAGAGTGCTAAAGCTAAATTTTCTCTCGTTTTATTCAGTATAAGTTCATAAATTTGTATCTGTAACGAATACAAAAATCATTCTATGAGACAGAATAAAGGGCATGGCAACCTCATCAAGGAGCACTTGAAGAAACGAGGCATCACCCAAACATGGCTTGCCAAGGAGTTGGGTATGAGTTTTAGCATCACCAACGCTTATGTTTGCAATCGCAAGCAGCCAAACCTCGCTACCATCTTCAAAGTGGCGGACTTGCTTGGAGTGTCACCAAAAGACTTAGTAAAGTAAAATGGCAAAGAAAGAAGCACAAACCGATATATGGGTATATGAGCTGCTGAAGTCGGCACACATAGATTTATGCTACCAAAGCTCAGATATTCCCGAAGTAGAGAAAGCATTGAAAACTGCCTCTAAAGCAGAGACCGGGAAGGTGGGAAAGCCCGAGTTTGTTGGGGTGGTAAAAGACTTTGTTTTAGTCATTGAGAATAAAGCCGATATTCTTTATCACGAGCAGCGAGACAAGGAAAATAATCTCCTTGAAGACATAGCAAGCAAAAAGGGATATGCTGTAAATGGAGCGTTACACTATGGACGGCACATTATAGCACACACTACTTACAAAAAGGTTATTGCAATAGGGGTCTCCGGAGATGAAAAGCGTCATCGTATTACCCCTGTCTTCTTAGATGACAGTCTCTACCCTAAAGAGCTAGCGGATGTAGAAACTTTTATCTCTTTCAATGAAGATAATATCGATCGCTACTACCACCGCGAGATTTTACAGGAAGAAAGTGAGGAGGAAAAGACTACTGCTGAGATACTCAAGGATGCAGAGACGCTGCACGAGATGCTGTGGAAAGGTGGACTGACCAATCAAGAGAAACCTCTTGTGGTTTCGGGGATCTTGTTAGCACTTCGAGAGGAAAGCTTTAGGGGATTCTCCATTGACGAGCTTATGGGCGATACGGTTAAATCCGATGGTAAGAAGATATATGATGCCATCGAAGCCAATCTTACTCGAGCTAATGTCTCACCCACTACCAAAAGAGATAAAATTTTGGCGCAATTTTCGGTGATTAGGGATAATCGTAAGATCAACGATAAAGACCCAAAGAGCAAGAAAACGCTCCTGCGTGAGTATACCGAGTTTTTACGAGAGAGTATACATCGTTCTATCCTTTACTCTCAGTCCGCAGATGATTATTTAGGCATGTTTTATGGAGAGTTTATGGCTTACTCGGGTAAGGACGGGCAAAATCTGGGAATAGTTCTTACTCCACGGCACATTACAGAGCTATTCTGTGACTTGGTAGGGTTGAAAACCACAGACAGAGTACTCGATCCTTGCTGTGGAACCGGAGGATTTCTCATCGCTGCCATGCATTCGATGCTACGGCAGACGAAGGATCTAGACCTACAACGCTCTATACGCAAAGAACAGCTGATGGGTATTGAACTGCAAGACTATATGTTTACCATTGCTACCACCAATATGATTTTGCGTGGCGATGGCAAGAGCAATTTGCACAACTTTGATTTCCTTGCTGAGGCTGCGACTAAGATCCAAAAAGAGATGCACTGCACCGTCGGAATGATGAACCCTCCCTATTCGCAAGGAAGTAAGGATGATCCTGACAAGTATGAGATCGCGTTTACTGAACATTTGCTTGATTCTCTAACTGAGGAGGCAAGGGCAATTGTCATTATACCGCAGTCTTCTGTTACAGGTAAGACCACTACAGAGAAAACCATCAAGCGTAATATCCTCAAACATCACACACTCGAGGGGGTGATAACGCTCAATAATAATACCTTCTACGGTGTGGGTACAAATCCGTGTATTGCCATCTTTACGGCAGGCGTGCCACACCCAAAGGAGAAGAAGTGCAAGTTTATAAACTTCGAGGACGATGGTTTCATTGTCGCCAAACACGTGGGGTTGGTGGACAATGGTACTGCCAAAGACCGCAAGCAGCATCTCCTTGATGTGTGGAATGGTAAGATAGAAGCAGAAAATAAGTTCTGCGTGGAGACAACGATTGAGTCGGAGGATGAGTGGCTACATTCTTTCTACTACTTCAACGACGAAATACCTTCTGAGGAAGACTTCCGCAAGACGATGGCAGACTATCTCACTTTTCAGTTCAATATGATTACCCACGGAAGAGGCTACCTCTTTGAAAATACGGCAGGCGATGAGTAAGAAGCTAAAATTGACTGATAGGGAGTGGAGAGAGTTTGTCTTTGGGGATCTTTTTGATATTTCATCAACTAGTAGTAGCATTGATAAGAAACGACTTACAGGTACACTTGGCAATAACCCGTATATCACTCGTAGTGAAAATAATAATGGTATTGATAGCTTTATTGATAAGCAGGTTTGCTACTCTATGGATGAAGCTAATGTTATCACTATTGGACTCGATACCCAAACTGTATTCTATCAATCTTTTCCCTTTTATACTGGGCAGAATATTCAGGTTGTAAGACATCCTCATCTTAATAAGTATAATGCTCTATTCGTTATTAGATTAATCAAGATACTTGTTCAAAAGTTTAGTTGGGGAAGTTATGGTGCAACTTTAACTCGCCTAAAACGCGGAAAGTTGTTTTTACCTATTGATGCCGATCATCTACCAGATTGGGCTTTTATGGAAGCCTACATGAAACAAGTAGAGAACGAACTTTTGTCGGAAGTTCTCCCCAAGCTGGAAGCACAACTACTTGAGCATTTCATTACTCTTGGTGCATTGGATGACAGGGAGTGGAAAGAGTTTTATATCTCTGATGTCTTCACTCGTATACAAAGAGGAAAAAGATTAAAGAAAGATGACCATATAGAAGGAACTACCCCTTATGTGTCGTCCACAGCTGCGAATAATGGAATAGATGGATTCGTTGGCAATAAGGAAAAGGTACGTATTTTCTCTAATTGTATAAGCCTTGCTAATAGTGGAAGTGTTGGTATTGCATTCTTTCAAGAGTTTGAATTTGTCGCAAGCGACCATGTAACATCACTCCATAAGAAGGGAATAGACGAATATGCCTATCTATTTATGCTCCCAATCATCAGTAGACTCTCGGAAAAATACAGCTTCAACAGAGAAATAAATGATTTACGCATTTCAAGAGAACGCTTGATGCTCCCTATACAAACCGATGGCACGCCCGACTGGGAGTTTATGTCTGCTTTTATGAAGAAAGTAGAACAAGAAACGCTTAGCGATGCGTTGCGATACTTTAAGCTCAAGAAATACAAACAAATGTTAACGGGGGGGGGTAAAATGACTCCTTTCTTTATGGAAGATATTCTATATATTGCTAATGGAGTAAGGCTTACTAAGGCTGATATGACCATAGGAGGTAATCGCCCTTTTGTTGGAGCTTCTGAAGTGTGCAATGGCGTTACTGAATTTGTAGACAATATCAATGCAAGTATTGACAAAGAGGTTTTGGGCGTGAATTACAATGGTAGTGTAGGCTTTTCATTCTATCATCCCTACGAAGCCCTCTTCTCTGACGATGTGAAGCGTGTACGCTGGAAAGACGAAAACGCCAACAATAAGTATACGCTCCTTTACCTCTCTACCGCCATTGCTCAGCAACGCAGTAAATATGCCTACGGCTACAAGTTTAACGCCCAACGTATGAAGCGACAAATCATCATGCTCCCCTCCCAAGCAGACGGCAGCCCCGACTACGCCTATATGGAGCAAACTATGCGTGTGGTGGAGTATAATGTGCTTAAAACGTATCTAAATCGAGTAAACAAAACGGAAAATGAGTGACGAAGAAAAAAAGAATATGGAGATTCTGATAAGACGAGGAGATATCGTCTCCTATGATAGCGATAAACTATATCGCAACAACATTGAAATTCCTAAAATAGATGAAGATAAGAGATGTACTAAAGATCGAGCAGAGGCTGAGAAACAAGCCTTCTATGATACATTCTTTCGTCAGCCTTTTAAGCATATCATTATCCTCGCAGCTGCAGGTACTTCTCTCGACAATGGTTCTAACAAGGGAGAGACAAGAAACGGTTTGTGGAAGAGTGGTCGTGATGTCATCAAACAGTTATATAAGGAACTTTTACCCTGCGACAATAAACTCCGAAGAATTGCAAACGATAAAGATATTGAGGCTTTTCTTTCCCACATCCTACTAGTTGAGAAAATAAGCGAAGAAAAGGCTTCTCGGCTTAAGCCTCTTCGAGAACAATTAGAAAAAATCATAAGAGATGCATGTCAGTTAGAATTAGATAGTTCAAATGCCCCACACAAAACATTTCTAGATAAAATCACAGCGCGTAAGGCTAGTGAACCGAGAGTACAACTCTTCACTACTAATTATGATACTCTATTTGAACAAGCAGCCCAAGAAGGTGGCTATGCTGTGATTGATGGTTTTTCATTCACTTTTCCTAGGACTTTCTCTGGACGCTATTTCGACTACGATATTGTCCAAAGAGAGCGAACTAGACTCAAGGATGAAGAAAGTTTTGTGTCTAAGGTTTTTCATTTATACAAAATGCATGGTTCCTTGACTTGGGAAAAAACGGAACAAGGAATAGTCCAGCAAGTGAATTCTACCGAATCTCCATTAATCGTTTATCCAGCTTCTGATAAATATGAAAGTTCGTATGAACAACCATATTTTGAGATGATGTCGCGCTTTCAGCAAGCTTTGCGTAGAGAGAACACTCTTTTGATAGTTGTAGGCTTTGGCTTTAGAGATAAACACATTCAAAATGTAATTCTCGAAGCGGTTAATCAGAATCCAAGCTTCCAGCTAGTTATTGTAAACTACAATAGTAATGAAACGATTGATCGAGAAGAATTAAAAGAGTACTTTGATGGTAACGAAGTTAAGCGCAATGTATCTATAGTGTTTGATACCTTCAAGAATTTTACAGAGAGTTTTCCTGAGAATAAAACATATTCCTCCAATGAAGAATCTATTCAGTCATAATCATTTTCTAGGCTATGTGAATGAAGTTGCTCCGCAATATATTCGCATTCATTTTCCTTCTTCTCGTCAGCTTCAGTCTTTCTATTATGAAGGTTACGCATTTGGAGGAGGGCATGTTGGTTGTTTTGTGGTAATAGAAGGCGAACAATATGGCTTTTTGGCTAGAATTACTGAGGTAGCTCTTCCTGATAGCGAGCGAAAGAGTATTACCGAGAAAGCTATTTTAGAAGATGACTCTATATTCCATCCTTCAGGAAAAGCAGAGCTTCTTTTGTCTTTCGATATCTACAATCCAGAAAAGATAGAAAAAACTGTTGGACGATATCCTCACATTGGATCTAAAGTGTATGCCTGCTCGAATGAGCAGATAAAAAAATACGTTAGCCAATTTGGCGGAAGGTACGACAAAGTAATATACGCTCCACTAGGTAACCTTACATCAAACAATGTAGCTTGTGAAGTCTCATTAGATTCTTTATTTGGTAGGCATTGTGCAGTTCTTGGGACTACTGGAGGTGGTAAGAGCTGGACAATGGCAAAATTGATGGAACTAGTTCAAGATAAGACGTCCAACAAGGTCATTCTAATAGATGCGACAGGGGAATATAAGAACATCTCTAATGCAGACCATTGTATAGTAGGCGAGGATTCCTTTTTCCCGTATTCTCAACTATCAAATAGTGATTTTTGTTCTTTGTTTCGTGAACATTCACCTAACACGTCTACAATACTCTGTGAAGCAATTAATACTTTGAGACTTGTGCATGCTGGAAAATTACTCTCAGGAGAAAAAGTCGGTCAAAGTGTTGCCAGCATGTCATCAACCATATCTCAAAATCTACCATCCTGTATGAATGGGGATTTTGACTTATTGGGTTTAGCCCAACAAGTGAGATATGAGTGCGTAAAAGAGCAGAGTCAAAAATACGTTGAAGATGCGTTTAAGCTAGGATATAGTGCTCATCTACTGGCTCGTATTAATCTGTTTTTGAATAATCCAGCTGTGAAGTCTGCTCTTGGCATTGATAAGAAAAATACTTCGAAGTCTATAATGGATACAATTGAATCATTTACTGATGGGAAAGGCTCCATATTGCGTATAGGTTTCGAAAAGCTATCTTATGACTTTGCCATTAGAGAAGTGATCGTGGACTTTATTGCTACTCAACTTTTAAGAAAGGCGAGGAACAGCTCTTTTAGGGAAAAGCCTATTCTTCTATTCATAGACGAAGCACACCAGTTTTTGAACAAAAGAATAAGTGCGGACGATGACACATCCTTTTATCTTCAGGGTGTTGAGCTTATTGCTAAAGAAGCCCGTAAATATGGCTTATTCTTGTGTCTTTCGACTCAGATGCCAAGAGATATTCCGCTAGGTGTACTTAGTCAAATGGGAACTTTTATTGTTCATCGCCTAATTAATGAACAAGACAAAAAGGCTGTAGAAAGTGCAGCGTCGTCAGTTAATAAGAGTATGTTATCTTTCTTCCCTATTATGGGAGCAGGAGAAGCTCTGCTAATGGGAGTGGATTTTCCAATGCCCCTACTACTGAAAATTACGCCACCTATCAAAACACCTCGTTCGGAAACGCCAAGGTTAAACAAGAAGTGAATATAGGGTGCAATAAAGGGCGTAAACCATACAATTCGTTGGTCTACACCCTTGTTGGCGGAGGGGGAGGGATTCGAACCCCCGGGAGCACGAAGCTCCAACGGTTTTCGAGACCGCCACAATCGGCCACTCTGTCACCCCTCCGTTGTTTGAGGTGCACAAAGTTACCCAATCCTCCTCTCTTTTGAAAGAGAATGGGACCTAAAGTACAGCGGCCAAGCTCTCCTCGATGGCGGTCAGGGTTCGTTCGATATCCTCTGCGGTGTGCGCTGCGGACACAAACGTTGCCTCG
>JAQYET010000023.1 GCA_028723525.1 Prevotellaceae bacterium | reverse complement strand
TGCATACGAAGAGTTCTTTGAAGGTTACGCAACGCGCAGAAGGATAATGCAGTAGATAACTAACTAAATCGTAACCTATTACTATCAAGAGCAATTAACCTACGCTCATTTCCAATAAATTACACTCTTTTCGTAACTTCCAGGTGCAAAGTTACAAGAATTCCACCAATAATACAAGTATGGTAAAAATATTCAGACACTGATGCTTTTAGCAATATACCATTAAAAACACATATTATTGCATGTTTGGTTATACCGACTACCCGAAAGATTACGTTTTGTCCGGCAAAAACAGTCCTTTTAGCAAGCAATAGCATATCTTTCACATAGTAAAATCGGCGAATTTACTTTGCAATTTCGGCGATATTGCAAACTCACTATCGGTTTGTGGCGTTATGTTTGATGACGTCTCGGGGAGACATAGGTCGGAAACTCCCGATATGGGTGCCGGCAAATAGTCCGGCACCCCTCATATTGAAAGCTTTTGTATATATAGATTGTGAATGGTTCAGTTTACGCGCTATCCGCTGATATAATCTTAATTCTTATTGCTACAGGAAAGTTCTTTAAGCCGAATGTCTATCTCGTTTCTCACCATTTCCTTTATGGTATCAAGAAGTTCTATCCGTTCTTCCATGATTTTCTGCATCTCCTTTTCAGCGTAAAGCTGTTTCTTATTCCGGCTTTCCTTTCGCATGACCAAACAGATTGTTTCTTCTGATGCAAAGGTAGTAACGAAACCGCTTTCACCACTTGCTCAAATCTGCCAAAAACCTGCTCAAATCAGACATTCTTAACTGTCAAAACTTGCTCAAATCAGACATTATAATTATATAACAATCAGATAGTCAATTTGTAACATATCGCATTTTTACATATTTAAACATCCCCTGTTTTTCGCTAATTCTCAATCTCTTTTTTCCTATTATTTGAGAAAATCAGATGCGAATTAAAAATGAATTATAAAATAATTTAAGTCTAAAACTTGCTCCTTTTCCAATAGTTTGTTATCTTTGTAAACTGTATTTTATGATTATAAGTCAAATAATAAATGCGTTTGAAATTATCATTTCTGAAAGTTTTTTCCCATAATCAATATAGTGTATGAGTGAGACGAATCGCATAGAATATAAGTCAGGGCTTACACCTGAATTGGATATAGAGAAAGAAGTGGTGGCATTCCTGAACTACAAAGAGGGCGGCTATATCTATATCGGTGTGGATAAGAATGGAAATACGGTTGGAGTTGATGATGTTGACGATTGTATGCTACGATTGAAAGACCGCATTAAAAACAATATTTCTCCCTCTGCAATGGGACTTTTTGATATTTCTGCGGAATACAGAAATGGCAGTTCAATAGTGAGAGTGACCGTTGCAAGTGGCATAGAAAAACCTTATTTCAAGTCAAAATATGGTATGACGCCTAAAGGAACATTCATTCGAGTGGGCAGTTCGGCAGAACCAATGCAGCAACAGCACATCAACCGCCTGTTTGCAATGCGCACACGCAATTCCATTGGCAGAATTATTTCAAACAGGCAAGACCTTTCTTTTGAGCAACTGCGTATTTACTATGATGAGAGAGGCAAACGACTGAACGAAAATTTCAAGCGCAGTCTGGAAATGCTAACAGAAGACGGAAAACTTAATTACGTGGCATATTTATTGGCTGACGAGAACAGCAATTCAATTAAAGTTGCCAAATATTCGAGCCTTGACAGATGCGATTTGATTGAGAACAACGAGTATGGATATTGCTCTCTGATAAAGGCAACGAAGAGCGTGTTGGCAAAACTTGAAATAGAAAACAAAGTTGCAGCAACCATTACATCTACAGAACGGAACGAAAGACCATTGTGGGACAGGATTGCATTGCGCGAAGCTGTTGTCAATGCCATTGTTCATAATGACTATTCGTTTGAAGTTCCACCAAAATTTGAAATATTCCCCAACCGTATAGAGATAACTTCTGCAGGGCGATTACCTGAATTGTTGAGTCTCGAAGAGTTTTTTAATGGCATTTCTATACCGCGAAACAAAGAACTTATGCGCATATATCGTGATTTGGAATTGGTGGAATCGCTCGGTTCCGGCATACCTCGCATACTGAGAGCATATGGTGAGGATTGTTTCACTTTTACTGACAATTTTGTACGTATCGTATTTCCTATATCAAAGGAAATTAAGAAATGGGGTGACAAAGCGGATATTGAAGCGGGTGTACAAGTTGATGTGCAACTTAAACAGCTGATAATCAGCATTGGCAATCAAAATCTATCAGTGGAAGAATTGTTGAAAGTGTATAAGCAAGTGTATAAGCAAGTGTATAAGTCTCGTTGGTATTTCAAGAAGAAATTCATTTTTCCTGCGATGCAAGAGGGTTGGATAGATATGTTATATCCTGATAAACCTAATCATCCTAAACAGAAATACCGGCTGACGAAAAAGGGTTTGCAGTTGTTTGATATTTTTAAAATCAATAACTGACGTGATAATAAAAACCGCATTTTCTTTGCTTATGCTCGCTTAAATTATTATCTTTGTGGCGTTTTCTTAAAACTTGTTATCGTTTATGATGAGGGGAATGAGACGCCCGGTCAATATATATATAAGGTGTTTGAGAAGAGAAGTGCGTGCCGGCAGGAACGTTATGGCAGTGCTGCTCGCGGCTGTCGTGGCAGTAATGCTGTTCTCGTGCAAAGACACTACACACCATGCCACGCCTGCGGAACGCCATGCTACAGACAGTATCGTGATGGCTGTGCCTACGGAAGACTCGCTGGAGGAGATGCGCCGGCAGTTCGACCGCGAGGGAAACATGCTCGGAAGCATCACGGTGTTGAGGGAACTCGGAAAGCGACAGCGCAATGACAGCCGGTTCGATGAGGCTCTGAAGACACACAGCGAGGGACTGCGACTCGCGGAAATTGCCAAAGACACTCTCGAAACGGTGCAGGCTCTGAACAATATCGGCACAAACTACAGGCGGTTGGGCATCTACGACGTGGCTACGAAATATCATTACAGGGCACTGAAAATATGTGAGGAGTATGAAGATGTCTCCGCTGTGTCAATGAAAAACAAGGTGGTGTCGCTCAACGGGCTTGGCAACATCTACATGGCAATAGGCAACTACGAGCGCGCCGACAGCGTGTTAAGAATTTCGCTGGCAGGCGAATGCCGGTTGGGCAGTGCGCTGGGAATGGCAATAAACTATGCCAACATAGGCAGTATCTTCGAAAAAAGAGGACAGATTGACTCGGCATGGGTGTATTACCGGCAGTCGATGAAACATAACAAGGACGCAAAAAGCGTGCTCGGCATATCGCTATGCCACACCTACTTCGGTTCGCTCTACGAGAAAGAGAAGAGATATGATAAGGCGATAGAGGAATACAACGAGGCTTACAAACTGATGCAAGCCTCTAAAGACGAGTGGCACGCGCTCGGTTCGCTGCTCGCCTTGGCTCGCATCTACACCAAAACCGGGCAAGATGAGGAGGCAACGGCGCGATTGGAGAAGGCAGAGGAGATAGCACAAAGAATAAAATCGAAGGAACATCTGTCTGAGATACGCCGGCAATATTACCTCATATACAGGCGGCAGGGCGACTGGCGCAGGGCGTTGGACAACTATGTGGTAGCCGCCGAGATGCAAGACAGTCTTGTTGACATAAAGAAACTCAACCAGATACAGAACGTGAGCCTCGGAATAGAGCAAAACAGGCAGGCGATACAGATGAGTAACGCCCAACGAAGGTATGAAACCGAACGCTTCACGCGCAATTTGAGCATTGCGATATTCTCGGTGATACTGATCTTGCTGGCAGGTGTGATAGCGATGTTGTTCTATATCATGCGCGCACGTGCCCGCAACCTCCGCATGCTGAAGCAACTGAGTGAGCTGCGCGAGACGTTCTTCACCAACATCACTCACGAATTCCGCACCCCTCTGACACTTATTCTCGGAATGAGCCACGACATCGGAAACAATGAGGAACTGCCCGAAAAGACGCGAGAAATGGGAGTGGTGATGGAAAGGCAGGGAAACAGTCTGCTGACGCTTATCAACCAACTGCTCGACATATCGAAGGTGAAGTCGGCAGTGGGAGAACCCGACTGGCGGCAGGGCGACATCTCATTGTATATCAAGATGATTACAGAAGCCTATAAGGAGCCTGCAAGGAAGAAAGGCATTGACCTGAAGTTCGTCTCGAACGGCAGTGCGGAGATGGATTTTGTGCCCGATTTTGTGAATAAGGTGATGAACAATCTGATTGCAAACGCGCTGAAGTTCACACCGGCAGGCGGCGAAGTGAGCGTCAGTGTGGCGAAAGCGGAAGCCGGGTGGATAAGAATTGTCGTAGCAGACACCGGACTCGGGATAAAGCCCGAAAGTATTGAGCACATCTTCGAGCCGTTCTATCAAGAGGAAGGAGAAAGTAAATATCTCGGCACCGGTATCGGACTGGCTCTCGTCAGGCAGATAGTGACTTCGGTGAACGGAAATATAAGGGCGGAAAGCGTTGTGGGCAAGGGCACGAAATTTGTCATCAACGTTCCGATGAGGCACGGAGACGGAGGGTGGAAGAGGCTCGAACAATCGAACACCGTGGATGTGATGCCGACGTATAGCGATGAATTTATTACGCCGGAAGACAGCGTGAGCGAGAACAACGACCGCACGCGGCTGCTCATTATAGAGGACAACCGCGACGTGGCGCAATATATCGGAAGCCGCTTGTCGGCGATGTACGACATCTGCTATGCCTTCAACGGAAAGCAGGGGATAGAGAAAGCGCGCGAGGTGATGCCCGACCTTATCATCACCGACCTGATGATGCCGGAGATGAACGGGCTTGAGGTGTGTCGGGAGGTGCGCAAGGATGAGATTATCAGCCACGTGCCGATAATCGTAATCACGGCAAAGGTGAGCGAGGCGGAGCGTATAGAGGGATTGAAAGCCGGTGCCGACGCCTATCTCAGCAAGCCTTTCAACGAGACGGAACTGCGTGTAAGGGTGGAGAAACTGTTGGAACAGAGACGCCACTTGCGCGAGAAGTTCTCACAGTCGCTCGTGGAGGGCAAGGAACCGGAAGTGGAACTGTGCGATGCCGACCGCCGTTTCCTTGCGAAGATGGTGGATACGGTTTATATGCTTATGGACAAGCGGCAGGCAGACGTGAATGCCCTTGCCGACAAGCTCTGCATGAGCTCCCGACAGCTTCATCGCAAAATGCTCGCCATGACAGGGGAAACGCCGGCGGCGTATATCCTGCAAATCAAGATGAAGAGAGCGAAAACGCTGATTGACACGAAGCCCGGAATGAGTCTTGAGGAGATTGCAGACCACTGCAGTTTTGAGCATTATTCCGGTTTCTACCACGCTTTCAAGAAACTTTATGGCATCACGCCTAAGCAGTATAAGCGGCGTGTTGACGATGTGTGACTGATTTTTAAACCTTTTTTAACATGAATAGTAATTTCAGAAAAATGTTGCTCGTGCTGGCATTGTTCACGATGCTGTGTGGTTGTGGCGATGAGTATGACATGAGTTGGGAGAGTATGAAGTGGAAGAGTGAGGTCTTCGGTTATCTCACGAAAGACGGCAAGAAATACATTCATGTGCCGAAATACGGCGACCGTTGCATCTTCACGTGCACGAACTACAATCGTTTCTGGGTTTCAAGTGTGGCAATAACCGAAGACGGAAGCACCGTGATACACTATGAAAATCCGGATGACAGGCGGATTTTCAAAGACAAAACCATCTACGTGGAGATTGAAAGCAATAAAATGAAAGTTTATTTCCCTCCTTCATGCGCTAAGGATCGCATGTTCGAAGTGGTGGTAACGGCAGGCGACATATTCCATACCTTCCGTTTCATGCAGTCTGAATAGTGTCGTATCCAACTTTTTACGGCAATTAAAAACACGGATTTTCAATCATTACGATTGAAAATCCGTGTTTCGTTTCATTCCTATTCGCGGAATAGTTTTTGTTTTTTTACTTCACGTATTCTGCGTAGTCGGTGAGGCGCATGTCGCCCTTGCGTGTCAGTGTGTCGTGCATTGCGAACGCTGCAGGCAGGTTGTGGCGGGTGTGTCCCATCTTTGCAATCTTCAGATAGTCCCAAAGCAGTTGCTTGTAGTCAGGGTGAGCGCAGTTTTCTATTATGGTATGTGCACGCTCTATCGGGCTCTTTCCGCGAAGGTCTGCCACACCCTGTTCTGTTGCAATGATGTTCACGTCGTGCTCGTTGTGGTCGAGGTGTGAGCAGAAGGGCACGATAGACGAAATCATACCGTTCTTTGCCGTTGACGGACAGGTGAAAATGCTCAGGAAAGCGTTGCGTTCGAAGTCGCCCGAGCCGCCCACTCCGTTCATCATCTTTGTTCCGCAGATGTGTGTCGAGTTAGCGTTGCCGTAGATGTCAACCTCGATTGCGGTGTTGATGGCAATCACACCGAGTCGGCGTATCACCTCGGGAGAGTTTGAAATCTCGCTCTGGCGCAGTGTGAGGTGCTTTCGGCAGTGGTCCATGTTGTCGTAGATTTGCATCAGACACTCGTTTGAAACGGTGAGCGAACATGCCGAAGCGTCCTTCACGCGACCGGTGAGGAGCATATCTACCACCGAGTCTTGTATCACCTCTGTATATACGTTGAAGTCGGGCACGTGTGTGTTCTTTGCCAGTGAGCCGAGGATTGCGTTTGCCGTTGAGCCCACACCGCTCTGCAATGGCAGGAAGGTGTTGGGGATGATGCCGCGGTGCATGTCGGCGATAAGGAACTCGGCGACGTTGTTTCCGATTTGGTCTGTTATGGGGTCGCTGTCCTTGAAACCTCTTGCTTCATCCGGAAGGTTACATTCCACCACGCCGGTGAGCCGGCCGGCGTCGAACTCTATGTAAGGAGTACCGATGCGGTCGCCCACATGTTCGATTGGAATAGGCTTGCGATAAGGCGGGTCAAGCGGTTCGTAAACGTCGTGTATGAACTTGGCGTTAGGGTTGTGGAAACTGTTCAGTTCGAGTATCACGCCTTTCTTTGCGAGGCGCACCACTGTCGGCGAGATGCCCCCTGCCGCGGTGAGATAGCAGCGGATTTTGTCGCCCACCTCCTCTATGTCGCAGACTTCGATTATAGCCCAGTCTATGTCTCCGTAGAAGCCGTAGCGCAATTCCTGTGCCATGTGGGAGAGATGGATGTCGTTGTATGCGATACCACCTTCGTTCACGGTCTTGCGGAAGTCGCCGTTGGTGGTGTAGGGAGCGCGGTATTTGATTGCCTGAGCGTTTGTCAACACTCCATCAGTGCTCTGTCCTGTTGATGCTCCGGTGAACAATCCCACCTTGAATGGTCTGCCTGCGGCATGCTCTGCCTCGGCTTTCTTTGCCAACTCTCGTGTTACTGCCTTTGCGGAGCCTGCCGGCGTAAATCCGCTCATGCCGATGTTCTCGTCGTTTTGGATAAGGGCAGCGGCTTCAGCTGCCGTGATACGTGTATATGCCATAAGTAAATTGTAGGTTAATATTAGTTCGTGCAAAGTTAATAAAAATAATGGAAAACGCACAAGTAATGCTGAAAAGTTTTCATATATGCCGCGTCTGTGTTATTGATAGTGGTGAAAAACCTCTTCAAGGTTTGGTTTTCAGCGCGGAAATGATTATTTTTGCGTCTTGAATGAACGTGTGTTTCACATGACGATATAAATCAGTTTTACTATGAAAAGACTAAGTTTTATCTTTTTGCTTACGATGATTTTTGTGGCAAATGTTTGCGGACAGACTGTTGTGAAGGACGCCGACAGCGGACTGCCGGTGATGCTCGCCTCGGTGTATGACGATGAAGGAACGCTGCTCGGATTGACAGACGAGGAGGGATTGTTGCCGAAACTCGGCGGGAGCAGGTCGCTGCGCATCACGCATGTGGCATACAAGCCCTTGCAGTGTGACGTTGGCAGGCTGCCTAAGGAACTGAAAATGGAGCCTGTGGAGATGAATGTGGGAGAGGTGGTGATAGACAAACCCAAGTCGTATTGCATGAAACTGACGGGCTTTTTCCGCAATCTGGAACTCAACAACGACACCACCGGGCGGCAGAAGAAACTCTCGTGGGGCAAGGTTCCGGTGCTGCTGCATGAATATGGGATAAAGTCTTTCTATGTGTTTCTTGACGGAAACAAGGTAACGAGGGAGTTTCTGCGGGGGCTTGTGGTGGATGTGAAGCACAAGGAACTGCCCGTGTTCTCACCCGATTTGGAGCGTATGCCCTATATAACAAAACTGAAGGAGGGCGGAAAGTATGAATTTCGCGGCGACGACTTGAGCTGTGAGATATACTCACTTGCCGACGGAAAGAAGCACGGACAGGTGGTTGCCGACACTGTACGGCAGATAATAAGGTGCGACTTCTCTGCCATTCTCAAGGATTCTGTACGTTCCGGGCATGTGATGTTCGTGCCATATACTGTCAGTAACGATTCCTACAGCGCGGTATATAAGATGTCGCCATACGGAAATCTCAGCCAGTCGAACCTCGTTGTGCATAAGGAGAGCAGCAAGATAACGCTGAAGGTGTTCGGCGTTTTGTTTGATTACTGGATGCAGGGGGAGTTTTATCCGTTTGACGTTCAGTTTCTTACCAAGGATGAATACAAGGCAGACATAAAGCAATGGAAGCAGGACTTGAAGGAAGGTCGCATCTGGCGCGCCAAGGATATAGAAGAATGTGGCTCGAAACTCGGCGTTCCGCCACTGCCGGAAGAGGTGTCGGAGATGATCGAACGCAGCAAGCGACTTGTTAAGGAATACGAGAGTAAGGAGAAAAAATGAAAAAAGCAACAGGTGCTCGAGGGTAATATCCGCTTGATATTGCGCTCGAGCACCTGTTGCTTTGTGTGTGTTATTTCTGCATATACCGGCTTACGCCCATTTTATACATGTCGTTGCCCTCGCAGTCTATTGCCACAATCACGGGCAGTTCTTCAACGGTGAGCCGGCGTATTGCCTCGGTACCGAGTTCGTCGAAGGCTATCACTTCGGCGTGCTTGACGCATTTTGCCATCAACGCTGCTGCTCCTCCGATGGCTGCGAAATACACTCCGGTGTGCTTCTTCAGTGCCTCTATCACCTCGTTGCTTCTCGACCCTTTGCCTATCATCACGCGGAGACCTTTGTCGATGAGAGTCGGTGAGTAGGCATCCATGCGCCCGCCGGTGGTAGGACCGACCGAACCTATCGGCTGTCCGGGCTTCGCCGGGCACGGTCCGGCATAGTAAACCACCTGTCCTTCGAAGTCGAAAGGCATCGGTTCGCCTGCTTCCAACATCTCGCAAAGGCGTTTGTGTGCGGCGTCGCGTGCGGTGTATATCGTGCCTGAAATGTATAGCATGTCGCCTGCTTTCAGCGATTTGATTTTCTCATCGGTGAAAGGGGCTTGCATAATTCTTTTCTCTTCCATCTTTTCTTCTGTTTTATTTGGTTATTGAGAGCATAGGAGTCGGGGAGCCGTGAAGTTCAGACTGGAACCTTTCGGTTTAAACTTTTCACATGTATTATTGTCTTATCCACGGCTCTACCCGTGTCCTTAACTCCCAATGATATATCTGTTAAAGTTCGCCCTCGGCGTGTCTTGTGGCGTGGCAGCCTATGTTCACCGACACCGGAAGACCTGCGATATGGGTGGCGTTGGTGAGTATGTTAACGGCGAGAGCCGTCGTTGTTCCGCCAAATCCGCACGGTCCGATGCCCAGACGGTTGATTTCTTCGAGCAGTTCGTTCTCCAACCGTGCCACGGTTTCGTTCTCGCTGTGACTTCCCACGGGGCGCAGCAGTGCCTTCTTGCTTAGGTAGGCTGCGCGTTCCATTGTCCCGCCGATGCCCACTCCGACAATTATCGGCGGGCAAGGGTTGCCTCCGGCTGTGGCGATGGTGTCGATGATGAATTTCTTTATGCCCGGAATACCGGCACTCGGGGTGAGCATCTTCAGTCCGCTTTTGTTCTCGCTGCCAAACCCTTTGGGCGAAACGATGATGCGGAAGGTGTCGCCCTTAACAATTTCGTAGTGTATTATTGCCGGTGTGTTATCGCCGGTGTTGACACGGTCGATAGGGTCTTTCACCACCGATTTGCGCAGATAGCCCTTTGTGTAACCCTGTCTCACGCCTTGGTTTATGGCGTCTTCGATGAAGCCTTCGGTCACATGGACCTCCTGTCCCATCTCTACGAATACCACCGTCATGCCGGTGTCTTGACAGATTGGGCAACGCTCGTTGCGCGCAATGTCTGCATTCTCGACAATGGTGTCGATGATTTGTTTTCCAAGTGGCGATTTCTCTGCTGCCGAGCGTTGCTTCAGTCCGCAGTAAATATCGTCAGACAGCACGTAGCAAGCCTCTATACAGAGTTTCTCTACGAGCTGTGTTATCTCTGTTGCTTTTATTTCTCTCATTATGTTTTTTGTTTAAAGGGATAGCCACTGCCTGCTGTCGGTGGCGTGTTTCTGCTAATCGTCTCTCGTAAGGAAGTACTGTGTATTCCTGTTCTTGATGTTTTCGGTGTTCTCGTCTATCACCCCTACGAGGCAATAAGTATCGGTCTCGGGGTCGTGTATGAGTTCCTTCACGAGCGAGAAGTGCTTTATCTCCGAAGTGTTTTTCACCTGTAGGCGCGGTCCGTCACAGTCAACGATTTTCTCTCCAATCTTGATATGGTCCTCGTCATAGTAGGCAACAGGCAGCGATTGGTCGATTATGCTCTTCACCGTTGCCTCAAGTGCTACTATGTCTAAGTCTTCTTTCTTGTAGAACTTCATCACGAAACCGTTGCGCACATCGGAGAAGTAATAGTGGTCATGGTTGATGTTGCAGCACTCCTGAAGCACGAGTCGTGTTATTTCCTCTGCCGAGTGAGCCATTTTTCTGTATTTAAGCGACCTGTGCACTATCTCGTAGATGCTTTCCGGAAGCGGTCCGAAAACGCTCGGCCGGGTCACTATTATCTCCTCGCCGATGCCCACAATGATGTCGGCATTGATGCCGAGGGCTTTGTGTATGAGGTTGAAATGCTCGATGATGACCCTCTTCTTGTGTTCAAGCAGTGTTTTTATGAAGTCTGCAATCTCGTACATCTGCAGAAATCCCTGCATGAAGCGTATGTCGAGATGGAACGTTGCTGCCTCGCGGACCTCGTTGAGCGCGATGGTTTCGCGTGCCAACATTATCTTCCGTGGGTTTATTATGTCGTCGTCGTTAGACAGTTCGAGCCCCGGGAACATTCCCTTTATCAGCGACGACTTGCCCGAACCGGCGTCACCGACTATTCCTATCAGTCGGTCGGTGAACTGCAGGTGGCGTTGCGATATGTGCTCACCGAGGAAGATGAGACGCTCCTTTCCGCGCGGTGCATAGTACTGCGATGCGATGAGATATTTCTGAAGAGGGTTAATCATAGGCTTTTCTAAAGCGATGATGAGGTGGAAAAAGCCTTCCCTCCGGCAATGCTAACAAGGCAAAAGCATAATAACCGAGGAAAGGCTTTGAAAGTATTAAAGTTCAAACGAACTCTTCATGAGGGGCACATGTTGCTGTGCGCCGTACACGTCTGTCTCTCCGAGAGCCCCCGATGGGATAGGACGTACTATCGTAATCTTTATCGCCTTGGCAGGATCGAAGTGCACTATGTTGATGATGTCCTCCTCTTTTATATTATATAATGTGGCGAACATCTTGTTGTTGAAGATTTGGGCAGCCTTCACTTTGTTGTAAATGTCGAAGTCCTTGAAGATTATATCGAAGGTCAATTCGTATGGCCCCGAGTTCTTACTCCTTATGACTGATGCCACATCTATCAAATTATATTTCTGCATAATCGTTGCTTTTAACAGTTGCTTACTCCGTGATTGAATGTCACATAGTCTATCGGGAAGAGGCTTACGGGGTCGTCCACCTGCAACAGGTGATAGATATTGAACTCGAACACCTCGCCCATCTTGCAGTCAGACGGTGAGAACGGGAATGCGAGATTGCCGGCAGTGGAGATGCGTCCCTCGTAACCGAAGTGGAGCATCGTGCTGCGTGCGAAGCTGCAAATTGTGTTTGCGGTCTCCTGTGAGTCGGCAACGGCTTCAATGATGATGAGTAATTCGTCGGAATGTGACTCCTCCAGACCGTTGAACATAGCCATTACGCCCCTCTTGCCGTAGATTTTGAAGTCGAGGAAGAAGTCGGTAATGCCAAACTTCTCGAAGTTGTTCTCCACACGTTCCCTGACGCTTTTCACGATACTGTCTATCTTGGAAATCATCACGGGGTCTTTAACTGCCGCGGGAGACATGGTGCGATAGCCCACGCGACGCACGCCTTCGAGTTTCACGAAATACTGTTCGGTGGGCACGAACTTGCTGCCCGATACACGCACTTTGTTGTCGTCAATCTGCTCGAACTTAGACTCGTGCAGGTTGATTGCTCCTCCGGGACCCGGCAGTACGTATGGATTTGTCTTCTCGTAGAGAGTGTGTGCTGCGATAGACAGTGTGGTACACTTGCGCAGTGGCGACAGAGGTTCGAGCACGAAGTCGTCCTTGTGCAGGTATCCGAACATGCAGTCGCTTCCACTTCCGGGCAGAGCGCATATTGCAGCACATTCCAGTATCTTGCCCAAGTGTATCGCGAGTCCCTTGTCGAAGCCTTCTTTCACGGCGAGAGCGGCAAATACCGATGGGTCGTAAGAGCGTCCGGCGATGATTACGTCGGCACCTTCCTCGAGCGCGTTGATGTAAGGCTGTTCGCCAATCTGAGCCACGATGTGCACTGCCTCGTCAACATCTTTCTCGGTGATAGGCTTTGCCGGAGCGAGCGGAGTAACCTTTCCGTTGCGCAGGTTTTCCTTTATGAAGTCCTTTTCGAACTCCGACTGTATCACAGCCATTTTGAAAGAAAGTTTCTTTTCGGCAGCAATCTCACGCACGATGTCGAGCACGAACTCAACGTGAGGTCTCGCACCTGAGCCTCCCGCCGTTCCCACTATCACGGGAATTTTTGCCTCTATGCCGGCGGGTATCATTATTTCGAGGTCTCTCTTCACCGAGTTGCGGTCGGTGAACGACTTTCCTGCACCGAGATAGTATGGTCCCGGGTCTGACGAACCGGCATCAACGGCTATCACGTGCGGATTGCGTTTCATTCCCTCCACGAACGACTCCAGCGGAAATCCGTATCCGAGTATCGCGGTGGGGGAGAGTATTCTCATCTCTTCCATTTCTTCTTGTGCTTTAATTTTTTTATGTTTGCCCTTCGCTTATCTTGCGGATGAAGCACGTTTATTTTGTCAGTGCGAGTATGCGACTCATCTCGTTGAACACAATCATATAGCCTTCGTCAACGCCCATACCCGGCTTTGCCAGATACTGAACAGGCGATGTAGCCATTGCGATGTGTGCGCATATCTCTGCCGAGCGGTTTGTCTCGTTGCATGTACCGCCGAGGTAAGCACCCATGTTGTTCTTCTTGCAGTAGATGACAGCCTCTATGGTGTTGTTGATACCTCCGAGGTCGGGGGTCTTTATCTGTGCCATGTGACCGGCCTTTTTCTCGGTGAAGTCCTTGATGTCTTCCAATGTGTTACACCATTCGTCGGCAACTATTTCTGCCTCGATGCCGTCGCGATCCATTGCTGCGCGTATTGCTGCAAGGGCTTCTATCTGAGCCTGCTTCTCACCCATGTCAACCGGACCTTCAACTCTCAGGCGGAACGGTTTTGCTATTTCTGCAACCTCGCCGACATATTTTGCTATTGCCTCGAAATCGTTGTTGAAAACGATGCCCAGTGTGCCATATACGTCGATGTGTATTGTCGGGTTGTAGCACTCGCAGGGGCGCAGTTTGATGATGCGGTTGCGGAGCCACTCCACGTATTCCTTAATCTTCTCGCCCTTGAGTCCCACCTTTGTCTCCACGTGGTTGAAGAGAGCGTGCGGCAACACGTCTGCCGATTTCATTATCATCTTGTCGGCATTCATGTAGCGGTCGTCGCCCGACTGTGAGAATATCGGAATGATATTCTTTGATATTTCGGTGCCATACTCCTCGGCAATTACCTCTGCCATGAGCTTCGCCTTGCTCTTTGCAACGGCGTCGAGGCATGCCTGTGTCACGCCGTAGCGTATAGCGGTGTGATATATCTTGCCGGTAGAGGGGCTTACTGTCTTGTCAACGATGTCTGCCATCTCGCGGAACGAGGTGATTTCCTTGCCTTCATAGAGTGGAGCAATCTCCTTTTCGATAACCGGAATGAAATCGGCTGCGAGGAACAATGGGTCGCGACCGCCTGCACCCGAGTACTGCACAGCGGCACAGTCGCCGTAGGCAATGGCTCCGTTTTCCAACACGAACATCACACAAATAGACTCTCCCGACTGTCTTACCGACGTGAAACCGGGTGTTACGGGCGTGCCTTCATAGAAAGCACCGTCGTTCTTTGCGCCTGACTTAATCGCCTTTTGGTCGTCGAAGAAGAAACCGGTCTTGCCCGGTGCGCACACTACTTTTTGAATTTTCATATTCAGATATATTAAAGGTTTACTATTCTTAAATCACTATATTCTTTAAATCTTCTACTATATTCTTAAAATCTAAGTCGGTCATGTGTCATTCGTCAGCACTCCTAGGTCTGCCCACGAGGTGTCCCTTGCCGATGGCATAAACGTCGTCTATAACCATTTGGAAGCTCACCGGGCGGTTTTCGAACTTGGCGCGCTCCTCCAGCTTGCTTCTGTGGAAGTCGATGAGGTCTTGGCTGAACGGCATGTGCCCGAGGTCGAGTATTCTCACCGCACCCAAATTATCGCGTGCCGGCATCACCTTTCCTGCGTTATACTTGCTCGGAGCGAACGGAACGTCGATTACGCCGGCTTCGAAAGCAGCCACCGTACCCACGGCGTAGTCACCCTTACCCAGTTCTTCAACCTTGTCGAGGATGCACTTCATCTCAGCCATGATTATCTCGCTCTCTGCCACCACAGCAGGAGCTTCGCGGAAATTCTGGTCCTTGAGCATGCTTATAACCTGCTTCGTTGCGCGCAGTCCGGCAGCATTGGCCTCCTTCGTGGGAACACCCATTGCCTCGTGCGGAGTCTTCACGATAACCTTGGTTGCCTTTGCGAGGGCTGCAGCGGCAGCACCCCACGAGATAACTCCGAACGACTTTGCCTCGTCTTGCGGGAAACCGCCCATCCACTGGTGGAACACCGTAGTGATGCGGGCATCGTTGAAGCCGAAGCGGTCTAAGTATCTGCGTGTCATTATGTCGAGAGCACGGATTGCGGCAACGTCCTGTACAAGGTTTCCGCACTGTCCGTAGCCCACCGTGAGGTCTTTAACTCCCTGTGTGGCAGCCAGCAAAGCCTCTATCACAGCAACCACATTAGAGATGCACGGAGGAATTAGCGTACCGGTGAGCGGACCGAACGGCTCTCTGTTTATCGATACTCCGGCTTCCTCATACATACCAACAAGGCGGTCGGCATACTGCCAGTGTGCGATAACCTTGTCTATCGGGTGATTTTTTGAGTATGGCACATTATATGATATACCGCCGCCTTCATACGAAGTGAAGCCGCCGGCGATTGAAATTTCGGTCAGCAGGCGAGCGTCGGGGGTTCCGTGACGCACCTGAACGGGGCTCTTCAGCGCAGAGGTCACTCTGCGGCAAATATCGACACCGTAGTTCACGATGGGGAAACCGTTGAGCATCGACCTGCCCGTTTCGCGGCTTTTCTGTATTCCCACCTCTGCTTCGGTGTAGCGATTAAGGCGAGTGTAGCTGTCAACTGTTGACGGCAGGAGGTCTGCTTCGCCCTCCTCTTCGAGGAACTTCAGCAGTTTCGTGTGCTCTTCATACAGAGCCACACCTGCACGAGGCTGTATCAGCGTCGTCTTTTCTTCTACGGCTTTCGCCAGTTTCGCAGCGAAACGTTTCTCCGGGGCTATGCTTTTCTGATAAGCCACAGCCTCTTCGAAATCCACTCCTTTACCTGTCTCCCACTGTGCCAGCACTTCTTTCCTTTCGGCAAAGAACTGGTCTTCTGAAATTTTTTGGTTTTTTAATTCCATAGGTTATCTGAGGAATATATTTATTATATAAGTTTTATTTCTTCTTTTAATATCTTCAGTGCCAACTTCGGCTCCACCGTGCTCAGCAGTCCCATCGATGCGAAGATGTATTTGCTGTCGAGCATGTATTTTGGATTTTTCGGTTTGGCATACATCATGTCGGCAGAGGCTGTGCTCTCCGCGCCCTTGAGGATGCACTCCGGGTTGTCGCTGTTCTTTATCGAGCCGCCTATTCCCACCACGTATGGCACCTGCGTGAGGTCTTTTCCCGTGAGTGTGAATATCTGTCCGAGCGGAGTGTATGCCGGTTCGAAATATCCGCAGTGGCGTTCCACCGCAATTCTCACCGCATTTCTTGCCAATCCCTGTTCTATCTTAGCCTCTTCGGCACACGAAGGGAGCGTTGACGGTTGCGAGGAACACCTTGCTATCCACTCTTCCACCTTCTTCTGCTCCACGCCTATTTCGTGAGCGAACACTTCCATGTTGAGTTCGTCGGCGAGCGAGGTAAGACTGTATCTCATTCCGAGGTCGCCTTCCACCGAGCGTTTGCTGTATGGTTCGGGCAGACCTTTCACGAGCACGTTCTCTATTGTCGGCGTGCCGTCTGACATTGAGTAAACATCTGTCGTGGCACCGCCGAGGTCAACCGCCATAAGGTCGCCAATCCCGGCATCCATGCCGTGCCCCTTGCTCAGCAGTTCGCAGCCCGTGAGCACTGCCAGCGGCGTCGGCACAATTTGGTTTTCGCACATCTCCTGCACCTTCGAGAGCCCCTTTGCGTCGATGATGCGGCTGATGAAGAGTTCTTTGATTTTCTGTTTTGCCGGCAGTATGTTTATCTTGTTGAACTGCGGCATCACGTTCTCGGTTATCACACACTCCCGTCCGTAACTCTTGAATATCTCCGCCAGTTCGTAGGACGCGCTCTTGTTGCCTGCCGCTATGATTGCGAAGTTGCGCTTCACCTCGCACAAGCGTTTTGCATTGGCGATTATCACGTCCTTGTTTCCGCCGTCGGTTCCTCCGCAGAGCAGCACGAGGTCGGGGTTGATGTCGTGGATTTCCTGTTGCTCGGCTTGCGATATTTCGAAAGAGTAGGTCTTCACCACCTTTGCTCCGGCACTCGAAGCCGCCATCTTTGCAGCCTTTGCGGTGAGTTCGGGCACAAGCCCCAACGCCACCATTTTCAGTCCGCCGGCAGCACTGCTGCAGCAAAGGAGTTTGTCATACTTAAACTCTCCGATAGTCTCTTCCAGTCTTTGCAACGCATTCTTCAGCCCTTCCATCACGTCGGTGTCTATGGTAGTGAAGGCAGATGCCGTCCCCACCACCTTTTCCAACGCGGAATCTATGGCTGTAACCTTTGTATAGGTGCTGCCGAAGTCAACCGTCAGGTAGTTCATGACTTTATGATAATATCTCCTGTAAGTCTGCTATTGTTGTTTCACAAGGCGTTCCGGGAGGGTACACTTTGGTGAAACCCATTGCCTTGAAGCGTTTTTCCACGTCTTCGAAGTTCTGTTTTCCCACAACGAGGTTGCCGCCTGCGAGGATTGGAATGTCTTTCAAACCGGCTTCTTCGCACTTTTCGCGCAGTCCGTTGCAGTCAATCTCTCCGTGACCATACATCGACGACACGAGTATCGCGTCTGCGTTTGTCTCGAGTGCGGCTGCGATATACTCTTCCTGAGCCACCATCACACCGAGATTAACAACATTGAACCCTGCCTGCTCTAAGGCATAGCACAGGATTTTGTTACCGACAGCATGCACGTCGGCACCGATAACTCCGGTCACCACAGTTTTCTTGTCCATATACAATTAGTGTATTATTACTTTAAGGTTAAAAATTCTTTATTATATAAGTATTAAGGTGTTGCCACCTACGTCGTATTATAAGTTTCCGCAAAAGTACATATAATTCTCAATGGAATAAGTTTTTGTAAACAATAATTAACTTTATTAACCATCTTTGTGTAAGTGTGAGGGGCAGAAAGACATAAAGAGTCTCGATGGGAAAGTAAAAAAATAATCATGAAGAGGCGACGTAGGACAGGGAAAGGTGCGGCTTTGGAATACATATCGGTATGTATTGCTGCATGAATAATATTAAAGCGCAGAGTAAAATCGCCGAAATTGGTCGGTAAAATCGGCGAATTTGCTCGGTGAAATCGGCGAAATTGCTCGGTGAAATCGGCGAAATTGGTCGGCAGGATGTGATATGTCATGCGCCGCTTTGCCGTTTTTTGTGCTGTCAGTTGTTGACTTTCAATAGTTTGGAAATGCCCGTGTCGGCATAAGAGGCACGGTAGCGTATCATCTTTCGGTCGTTTCCGCGCCCGTTTTCTATTACTATGCCGCCGTTGTTCATGTCGTATGTGCGCTTGCAAGTTTTGCATTTCGCCAGTCCTGCGTCGGTCATTGAAAGCATGTAGCGGGGCATGTTGCTTTCCTCATAGCAGTTGGGGCACTGCGCGTCGTAGGCACAGAGTTCGCCGCCGAGTGTTCCGTAGCCCACGATAATTCCGCTTTCGTTATACACTCCGAGGATACACGTGCGCAAGGCGTCCTTTGCGTTCATCATCCTTTCGCTCTCCAAGCCCCTGTTACTGTTAAATCCGAACTTCTTTTCGCCCCTCATGCTGATACGGCAGAACGTTCCGGGCGATGCTGCCACGAGCGCACTTGCCAGTGTCGGGTCGTTATGCTCGGCGTTGTCGAATATAAGGTAGCAGCGGTGAGAGCTGAACTCAAACTCGCTGTTGCTGCAGGCTGCCGTCAGGAGTGCCAGCAATGCCGCCGTGAGCAGTGCTACGGAAGTATGCTTCATAGGCTCAAAGGATTATGGGTTTGCGGTGTCGTAAGGAATCATCGACAGTGCTTCGGCAATTTTCTCCACCGCTTCCTCGAGCGGTTTCTTTGCCATTGCCGCCATGAAGAAAGGCAGTTCGGCACTTATTGTCACCTTCAGTTTCGACTCGGTGTCGCTTGTCGGCAGCATCTGTATCCACAGATTCATCGGCACGGGCGACTTCTCGGTCTCAAACTTCACGCATTTCGGTTCGTCGCGTTCCACCACTCGCAGCGTCACCGGACCTAAAGGAGAAGATATCGACACGCTGTCGCTGTCGAAACTGAGGTCTTTTATCTTGTCCTCCGGTATGCGGTTGCGCACGCGCTCGATGTTGTTGAGGTCGCTAAGCATGTCGAAGACGTTCTTCCGGGGATACGGCACCTGCTTTATTTTGCTTTCAAACTTGCTCATAACAATACATTATATATATGTGTTTCTACTTCTTCCAGTCGGCAGGCGACTTCCTCCATTCGTTCAGCACCTCCACATCGGCATCCGAGATGTATCCCGTCTGTAGAGCTTCTGCCACCACATGCTCGTAGTCTGTCAGCGTTATCAGCCGCACCTTTGCCTCCTCGAAAGCCTGCTTTGCTATGGGGAAACCGTATGTGTAGCTTGCAACCATGCCCGTAACTTCGCTTCCTGCGCGGCGTATTGCATCGACAGCCTTCAGCGAACTGCCGCCTGTCGAGATGAGGTCTTCCACCACCACCACCTTCGTTCCGGGCTTCAGTTCGCCCTCGATGAGGTTTTCCATGCCGTGGTCTTTCGCTTTCGAGCGTACATAAACGAAAGGCAGCCCCAGCGCATCGGCAACCAATGCCCCCTGCGCTATCGCTCCCGTGGCAACGCCTGCTATCGCCTCAGCCTCCGGGAAGTGCTCCAGAACGGCGTGTGTGAGTTCGAGTTTCACGTAGTTGCGCAGTTCGGGGAACGAGAGAGTCTTGCGATTGTCGCAGTAGAACGGCGATTTCCAGCCCGAAGCCCATGTGAAAGGGTTTTCGGGTTGCAGTTTTATAGCCTTGATTTTCAATAGTTTTGAGGCGAAAGCCTGTTTCATCTTATCCATGTCTTGAATGTTTTTTGTTTCTTTGTATGTTTCGGTTATATCCGTATTGTCGGCAAAGATAGTGAATGATTTCCGAAAACGCAAGTTAATGTGGCATAAAAAACCCGCCGTTCTTCTTTGCGTTAAGAACGGCGGGTTCTGTTTCCGCGCTATAGAATGCGAGGTTGTGTGTTACCAGTCGAAGGTGTATGTTTCGCTCTCTCCTTTACTTGTTATTTTCAGTTTTACCGGGTATGACTATGCGTTCAGTGTCCATTCGAATATTCCGAGAATGTCTCCGTTCTCGTGGATGTATCTCAATGGGAGGTGCTTTGTCGGCATTCCGAGCAGTCCGGCATAGTATGCCAACTGTATCTCGTCCATGTCTGTTGCCATCGTATCGTCGTATGCCATTATACATCCGATGTTAGCTATCGGTGCAGGAATATCCTTCGATGTGTAGAAAATCTTGTATGTGAATTTGTCGTCGTCGTCTTTAGCATCACCCACTGTCACCTCTATGAGGTCTCCTCCTTCATACTTGAAATACGTTATTTCGTCTCCTTCCGAGCGGTACATCTTTGATATGTGCCCATCATTGTTGTACTCGAAATCCCATGTCTGGCTTTCGGTGTTGTTGCTGTTGCTGTCGTATTCTGTTGCTTGGCAGTGTTTCACGAATCCGTTCTTGCCGAGGAATATCTTGAATACCGTTTTCGAACTCTCTTCTACAGTAGTCATGACTACGTCAGGAACTTTTTCGGCAGAGCGAGTGCCTTTGTCTGCATACTCGAAAGTTGTTATTGATTTGTCCTTTTCTGAATAAATCTTTTCCACCAGTCCGTCTTTGTTCAGGCTGATTGTTTAGTTGCCTATGGCTTTAGGCATTCCACCCTTGAACACTTTCTTTGGGTTTACAAGCGTACTGCCGGTCTTGTCGTCAATTTTCGGTTCGTTTTCGTCATCGCCGCATGCCGTGAATGTTGTCGTGATGACCATTGCCATTACTGCAATGAATGTCAGGTTGATAATCTTTTTCATTTTTTCAATTATGGTTAATATGGTTTATAATTGCCTAATGATGTCGTTTTTGGGCATTTAAAATACACTCTTTCTTTGATTTGCAAAGGTATTATAATTATTCGTAATCATTGAAAAGTCGTACTTAAAAAACAAAAAATGCGGATTCTGTCACCAAAATGCCATTAGGTTGATTATGCTTACACATTGTTTGTTGTGCCTTTTCAAGCTGATAATCTGGCGTAACCCGTAAGATGTATGATGACCGATTTTGGACTCAATGAAACAAATGTAGTGGAGATATGAATATGATATTTTTATCGCTTTTTATTTTAAAATTCGTTTGTTTGAGGTGAAGAATTTTTGAAAATCATTATTTTTTATACCCAAGATATTTGCAGAAAAATAAAAAATTTATAATTTTGCCGCCGTGAAATGTGAGAGAAGAGGGATTTTTTGTATTGAAAGTCCGTCTCATAATCTTTCCAATCTATTAACAATATTGCTAATCTTTATCAACATCTATCTGTATTATGGAAACTGACGAACCGCCCTTTTTATGAGTTCCTATGGCATTTTCACACTACAATGCTCATAGGTGCAAAATCTAATAACGTGCTTTTAAGACGTTAACTTTACAATTCTATTATTTGAAACATAATTAAGTAAAAACAACATGAGAAAGTTATATTCAATGCTGGCACTGCTGTTGTGTATCAGCGCGGCAGGTTTGGCTGCTCCGGTTAATCCGCAGAAGGCTAAACAACTTGCCGGTAATTTCTTCGGATCGCCGGCATCTGTCAATCAAAACCTTAAAATTACCTATCAGGCTAAAGTCAAAAGAAACGCCAATGAAAACAATTCTAACGACAATCTATACTATGTGGTGAGCCGAGGCAGCAACAACGGCTTCGTTGTAATCTCTGCAGACTCTCGTACAAGGGCTGTTCTCGCCTATTCAGACCAAGGCAATCTTGATGAGCAGACTATCAACAACCACCCCTCCGTAAGGTGGATGTTTGAGGAATATGCAAGACAGATTGAGTGGGCAAGGAACAACATGAAGGATATTCCGTCGAAATCTTACACCCGGTTGGAATCAGGACAGATGAAGGCTCCGGTGCATATTATCGAGCCTTTGTTTGAAGTTGACTGCAACAACCGCGCCCGCAAACTGCCAACACCTATAAGTTGGGGGCAGGACTGGCCGTTCAACCTTTACAGCCCGAACATCAAATACGGCGGAACAACCTATCCCACGGTGTCCGGCTGTGTGGCAACTGCCATATCTTCGGTTCTGCGTTGGCACAGATGGCCGGCACAACCAAAGGGCAGTCAGTCATATACGTGGTCGCGGACGGGTAAGATACTCTCCGTGAACTACGACAATCAGAATGCTTACGACTGGGAAAACATGCCCGCAGGAGTAGATTCGGAAGGCAACGACCGCATCACCGGCAACAGGCTTACTAACGAACAAGCCGAGAACATCGGGCGACTGCTGCGCGACGTGGGCTATGGAGTGCATATGAATTTCGGTCCGTCATCCGACGGCGGAAGCGGTGCTTACCTCTATGATGCACCTGCCACGCTGGTGGATAACTTCGACTACGACGGCAGACTGGAGTGTATCATGCGTTCAGACTATTCTGATGAAGACTGGCTCACATGTATCCAAGACGAACTTACCAACTATGGTCCGGTGGTGTATGCCGGCTTCTCTAATGCCGGAGGTCATTGTTTCATACTCGACGGCTTCGCAACCGAAGGATACGTTCACGTGGACTGGGGTTGGAATAAGATGTCAAACTGCTGGAGTTCAATCGACATTCTCGAACCCGACTATCACGGAATAGGCGGCGGCGTGGGAGCATTCTCACGCGGTCATCAGATGCTTCGCTACCTGAAACCGAGCACAGGAGAGTTCCAACCCATCACTATCTCGAAGGGACTCGGGCAAACCGTATATGAAAAGGCTGCCAACCAAAGCTTCGACATCACCTTTAAGAACAACCGTTCTAAATATTTCTATGGCACATTCAGGCTCTCGATAAGGAAAGCCGGGGAAACTGCGCTCAAGACATTGGCAACTTCCTACAGAATACTTATTGACAGCAACAAGGAGAGAAGTTACTCTTTCTCGGGCAATCTCTCCAACTATGCCGACGGCAAATACGAACTCTTCGTGAGTTATTCGGCTGACGACGTGGTATGGACAGACATCAAGGAAAGTGCCGGCACTATCACAATAGGAAATGCTCCGGAACCTCCGACTCCTCCGGTGGTAGAGGAACCGCTGTATATCTACGGCAAGAACGCACGCACGGAATACACTCAGGAGACCGGACAGAACTTCAGCATCACCGTAGGAAACCGTTTCAACGACTATTATTACGGAACATTAAGACTGTCTGCAAAGAAGTCGGATGCCACTGCTTACACCGCACTCGCCACCACGTCATCGTATGTTAGAATAAATTCTAATGACAAGGCTGTTGCAAATTTCACCGCCGACCTGTCTGATTTGCCCGCCGGGACATACGACTTGCGTGTAAGTTATGTCAACGACAACCAGTGGAAGGAAATCGAAGAGAGCGCAGGAACAATCACGGTGAGCAGTGTTGCGCCCCCGGTGGTGCAGTCTCGCTTTACCATAACGCAAACCTGCGACAAGACTTTCGATAAGGCTGCGAGCCAGTCGATTGCTGTCGGCGTCAAGAACCAAGGCTCAGGCTACTACTATAACTACTTCAGGGTGTATGGAAAGAAAGCCGGCAGCAGCGAATATGTTGCATTGGCTACCACAAGTGGATACAGATATATAAGCACCGGCTCAACATCTACGGTATATTTCACTGCCGACTTCACGAAAGTTGATGCCGGCGTTTACGACCTGAGATTGAGTTATGTTGAGAACGGGGCATGGAAAAACATCGAGGAAAGTGCCGGACGCATCACCGTTAAGGCTGACGCAATCGGACCGAAACTCGTTGCCACCACACTCCTTTCAAACATTGAGACAACCGAAGGCGAAGCTGTCAACGTGGAAGTTCCCGTTGCCAACGACGGAGACCGCACATACAGCGGCAACGTGCAACTGCTTGCAGGCGGCAACGTAATATCTGAGGGTGCGGTGACTATTGCTGCCGGACAGAATGCAACGCTCGCATTCAGCACCAACACCGCTACATTCAACAGCCTCAAAGCCGGAGAATACGCTCTTACGGTGCTTTATAACGGCAACGAGAAAGTGGCTTACTACGGCACTGAAAATCTCGGAAAACTTGTCATAAAGGCAAAGACACAGCCGCAGACAGCCAACGGAGACCTGCGTCTTAACTCCGCATTCTTCTATCAGAACGGCAGCTACGTTGGCTCAAAATATTGCACAATATCTAAGTATTCTGACGTCACTGTGAGGGCAAATGTTTACTCTTCCAACGGCTTTAACGGTCCTGTGAAGTTCTTCATCACCGACAAATACGGCAACACTTACGGTGCAACATCACGACTTGAAGCCACTGAGAACGTGCATGTAGGCTCATACGGAAGCGGATATGTTGACATTACGTTCAACATCAACGACCTGACACTGAACCACTACTACGTGAACATGATTTACAACGACGGAAAGAATGACGTTTGCAAATCATGGGATGCCGTTTCGTTCTACGTAAGCAGCTACTACATTTACAATGGAAACGGTTCCGACGAGGCTAACGAGAAGGGAGAAACTGTGGAAGTTGACAACCTGACTTCGGGCTTTGTTTATCTGCCGGTGGGCATCAGCAATACCAATGTTGCAGCCAATGAGACCACCGCAGTTGACGAAATGGCCACCGAAACACAGGCTATCTATCCCGCAGTGGCAACAGACGAGGTTAACATCGTGAGCGATGCCGAGGTGAATGCACAGATATTCAACCTTCAGGGCACGTTAATTGATGTCGTGAAACTCGAAAAGGGAGTCAACAGAGTTCCTGTTTACAACTACTCATCGGGTGTTTATCTCGTAAGACTTGACAAGACCACCCTCAAGTTTATCAAGAAGTAAAGGCAACGGAAAGTTCCCCTGACTTCAATAATAACCGACCCTTACGGGCAGGGAGGACAGAAAAGAGGGGCGGCTTGGAAACGAACCGCCCCTCTTCTTTGTTTCTTATCACATCAATCAGGCAAAAACTTTCTGTCGTTTCAAAAACAAAGTGATAAGTTTTGTCATGCACAAAAGATTTCATATATTTGCAGTCGGTATTGCAATACGTTGCCTTTGCGGGGGGTGTTTGCGACTACAGAAAATGAAGAAAATGAACAAGTATCTCATATTATCCATAATATTAACACTCGTCTTAGTGCCGGCAACGGCAAGGGCTGTGCCTGAAGGAACATCCGGAGGAGATATGAACCTCGGCAGGATGAGCGATGGAGAACTGCTGAAGTATGGCGAGCAGCTGCTGGAAAGGGAGCAGTCGGACAGTGCCTTGCTGTGCTTCGTGCTGATAAACAACCACGCTCCTGCCGACAAAAACCTCTATGCCAAGAGTCTGTTGTTTGCCGGTAACGCCTATTACAGTCGCAGTTCGTATGCCAAAGCAATGGAAAGTTATATGACGAGTCTGCGTGTATGCGAGGAAAACGACATCGAAGAACTGCTGCCGGAGATTTACAAGAGCATCGGAAACATATATAGCATGTTCCACGACTTCCGCCAGAGCAGCGCGCTTTACACCAAGTCGCTCAACCTCGCACGCAAAAGGGGCGACCGGGTGTTTGTGAACAAGATGCTTAGCAACCTCATCTGTGCCTACACTCCGCAAACTTCGATACAGAAATACTGGGAATACTATGAAGAACTTAGCAGCCATAAGGAAGACCGACCGCGATATAAGTATGACCTGCTCATGGACAAGGGGATGATACTTACTTATGAAAAAAAGTACAAGGAGGCCATAGGATACTTCCGGAAAACGGTTGACTTCTCGCTTAAAAACGACATGTCGCCCATCGGTCTGGCATCGGCATACACCAGTCTTGCAGACGCTTATCAGGCTTTGGGCAACAGAGATTCGTCGCTCTACTACCTTATGAAGAACAAGGAGATTGGAGAACGGATAAAGTTTCCGGCTCTGATGATTATCACTTTGCGAAATCTCTCGGAGATATACCATAATGTTGACGAGCGCAAATCGCTGGAATACAAGTCGGAATATCTCGCCTTGAGCGACTCGGTGTTCAATATCAACGAGTTCAACGGCATCAGGAACGCGCTCTATTACTATGAAATGGACAACAAGCTGAAAACGATCAATTCGCTCTCCGAGACAAACCGCGCCAGCGTTCATGAGATAATGATGCAGCGGAGGTGGCTTGTCACGCTCACGATATTCAGTGTTGTGGTGGTGTTGCTCGTGGTTTTGGTTTACGTTCAGAAGAGACGGCTTGCACGTTCCTATCAACATCTGTTCCATAAAAGCATGGAGGAACTTGCCACAGAAAAGATTTACGCACGCCGCATCAAGGAAATCCAGAAGCGAATGGGCATGATGCAGTGCGGCGAAAGCGTATCGGATGAGGCTGCGGTTGCCGACACCTTGCGTCCTCAGGCTAAACTGTCGGAGGAGCAGAGAGACGCTTTGCTCGACTCCATAATGCAGGTTATGGAGCATGGAGAGGAATTTTGCGACAGCGAATTCAGCATAGAGCGGCTTTCAACACTGGTGAACTCCAACTCGAGATATGTCTCGCGGGTAATCAACGACGTATATTCCAAGAATTTCCGAACATTCCTCAATGAGTTCAGAGTGAAGAAAGCGATGATGAGAATGAGTGATACCGAGAATTACGGGCAATATACCATCAAGGCGATTGCAGAAAGCGTGGGCTACAAGTCACAGTCCAACTTCATCAATGTCTTCACCCGGCAGACGGGAATAAAGCCCTCGGTGTTCCAGAAATTGTCGCAAGAGAAAATTCTCGAGACCGACGATTACGACGCTGCAGAATAGCCGTGAGCGGGCATTTTTCATGGAAATCGGTTTCTATTTCACGAATTAGCAACCGAAATACAGACGTTTTTGGCATCAAAAGCGTCTTTTTTTATATTTTTGCCGTCACAATCTTAAATTTACATAGCATCCATAAAACATTACACATTATGAAGAAAAGACAAATAATCATGTTCTTGACGGTTATAATGACAATGGCAATCTCTACGGCGCAGGCGCAGGTGAAGCTCGTCGTTACTCCGCAAAACGGAGGCGAAGCCACCGAATACGAACTACAGGACATCCGTAAGATTACCTTTGATGACGACGGAATGCACATCGTGGGGACCAAAATCACCCCCGAGCCGGTGTGGGCTTTGTCGGACATTAAGACCATCAAGTTTTCCGGTGCGGTGTCAGGCATCGGAGAAGTTACCGACGATGATGCCGGCAGCGTAAGTATCTCACGCAGTGGCGACATGCTATATGTCAACGGTCTGGAGCCGGGACAGCCTGCCACAGCTACTGTTTTCGACCTTAGCGGCAAGGCTGTCATGAGCACGGAGACAGGCAACGGAGAGCCGATAGACATAACACAGCTTCGTCAAGGTATATACATTATTAAAGTAAATAACGCAACATACAAATTCGTAAAGCAATGAAAAAACTCATAACAATGTGCCTTATGGCACTCATCAGCCTCTCAGCACTGGCGCAGACAAAACCAAACCGTATGATAGTGATGCAGAAACCAGACTCACATACAGGTTTCTTGGTTGAGCGTATAGACAGTGTGTTCTTCACAACGATAGAGGGACGCGTGGCAGCAGACGTCACTTTCAAAAACTACAACACCGGTGCTACGGGCGACACAGTGTGGGTGAGCATAAAGAAAACTCCCGACTGCAAGGGCTTCCGCATCGCTTGCGTGCCAAAGAACATTGCCAACATGATTGGTGATGATGCCGTGGCAGCAAAGTATTTCGAGCAGAGGGGAGGCGAAATGTATTTTGACGACTTCACCAATGCACAGATGACAGGCTTCGAAGAACCGTTTTCGCCAAACGCAAATTATTCTCTCATTACCGTGGGATACGACCAGTACGGCATTGCGTGCAGTATGTCGCGTGCCGACTTCACCACTCCGAAAAAGCCGCTCATTGGCAATCCGCAGGTGACTTGCCAGTTGGTAAGCGTCGATACGGACAGATTTACGGTGAAGTTCACGCCGAATTCCGATGTCAAAGCATACTCTTTCTGCTCTTTCGAGAAAGGAACGGCGCAGAGCCAGTTTGAAATGTGGGGTCCGATGATGGGCTTCTCCACTTTCGGCGACATGATAAAAGGTTTCTGCCAGAAAGAATACACCGAAGAGGCGGTGAACGAATGGAAAAACATGGCACCCGGAAAGGAATATGAGGTGGTTGTTCAGGCATGGGACAAGGCAGACACTTACGCAGACCCAATATACTTCTATGTCACCACAAACACCCTCGGAGGCGACGGTGAGGCCACCGTTACCATTGAGATAAAGGAGTTCGGAGGCGAACCGAGCACCGGTTATTATCAGCGTGTGATTTACACTCCCAACGACCAAGCAGCCCTCCACCGCGACATTATCATAACCAAGGAAGCGTTTGAAAAACCGGAGTCGGGTGAGGCTGGCGTGATAGCTTTCCTGAAGGAAGACCGTACGGGCGACCCTTATTGGGATCAGTATGGCGTTGATGATGCAAAGTGGAATGCTGACCCGTCAACAAGTTACTACGCATGTTCTATTGCAAAGAACGCGAAAGGCGAGTGGGGACCATTGGCTAAGACAGAGTTCACCACTCCGAGTGCGCCTTCTGCAGCCAAGAGTGCAGGTTCTGTGAGCAAGCGCATTAACTGGAACGTTGTGAGTGGTGTTGCAAACAAGCCTGCAATGAACATGAACGCCCGAAAAGGTTCGTTCAAACTGGAACAGATGTAAAGTTTGATATATTCTCCAAGTTACCGAGGTCGCTGCCCTGAAAACGTCGGGGTGCTGTCCTCGGTACTTTTCTTTTCATAATGAACGGGATTGGTTGCGTGCCGGCGTCAATCCTCATCTTCCTGATATTCTTCGGCGTTGTCTATGCACTGTCGTATCTGGTTCATCGTGAACCCCCTTGACATTGCGAAGCGTATCAGTTTGGTCGTCATTTCATATTCTGACGAAGCGGCGGTTTGTTTGCGCTTCATCGCGATTAGCGGGCGCAGTATTTCCACGAATGTTTCATCGCTTATTGCGTCGAGGGCGGCGTTGCGTGTGTCTCGGTCGATTCCTTTGGCATACAGAGCCTGTTCTATCTTGCGCCTTCCCCACCGGCAATATTCCACCTTGTCGTTCACAAAGGCACGGCTGTAACGCTCGTCGTCGATGTATTTATGCTCCGTGAGATACTCCATGATGCGTGCCTGTGTCTCTCCGTCTATTCCCCACCGCGACATCTTTTCGAGCATCTCGCCCGAGCAATGTTCCGCCCCGGCACATAGTTTAGTGAGCCTTGCGAGAGCCTCTTCTTCGCTTATTTCCTTTGGTTGCCTGTAGGCAGGCGTCTGTCTTCTCATGTCTTTTGTTTTATATCTCCGTATTTGTTGCCGTGGCAAACCTCTTTCGCCCGAACCTGTCGTTGATTATCGCTATGTCTGAAAACCCCGTTTCGCCGAGCAATGCTTCGAGTTGCGTGGCAAAGAGCGGGTTAATCTCGAAGAAGAGTTTGCCTTCGGGGGTCAATGTTCGTGCGGCATAACCGGCAATGGCGCGGTAGAACAGCAGCGGATTGTCTTCGGGAGCGAAGAGCGCAATGCCCGGTTCGTGCCGCAACACGTGCTCTTCCATGCCCTCCGACTCCGACGGAACGATGTAGGGAGGGTTTGAAACGATGATGTCCCACTGCCCTAAGGCGGGTGCGGTGAGTATGTCAACGTTTCCGAATGCCACGTTTGCGCCGTGCTTTTCCGCGTTCTGTCCGGCAATTTTCAGTGCCTCGGGACTGATGTCCCATGCCTCAACGTCGGTGTCTGGCAGGTCTAAGGCGAGGGTGATGGCGATGCACCCGGAGCCGGTGCCGATGTCGAGGATGGAGCGGCGAGTGGTGAGCGGCGGGCGATGAGCGGTGGTTATCAGTCGGCATAAATCCTCGGTCTCGGGGCGGGGGATTAGCACACCGGGGGCTACATGGAAGCGGCGGTGGCAGAATTCGGCAGTGCCGACGACGTATTGCACCGGTTCGCCAGCCACCAAACGACCGATTTTCTCCTTCAGTTCATCCTCCGGCAAGCGTTCGGTGCCGCCGGATAGAATGTCGGTAAGGGGCATATTGCAGCCCACCTCCAACAGGTAGCGCGCCACGGCGCGTGCCTCACCGTCGTCATAGCGTTGGCGCAGCAGGGCGCAGATGTCGTTGTATGTCATCACGAGCGTTGTTTCAGCAGTACGTAGATAATCACCGGTGCGCCCATTATAGGGGTCACGGCGTTGAGCGGAATAATGCCCTTGCTGCCCGGCAGAACACACGCAATGTTGCATAGAAGTGCTGTCGCTGCGCCACACAAGAGCGTCGCCGGCAGCAGCCGCCGATGGTTTTCGGTGCCGAGAACCATGCGTGCAACGTGCGGAACGGCGAGCCCGATGAACGCCACCGGACCGCAGAAAGCGGTGCTTACGGCAGTGAGCAGTCCAGTGACAAAGAGCAGACTGTTGCGCACAAACCTGATGTTGATGCCCAAGTTCTCTGCATATTGGTCGCCGAGAAGCAGAGCATTGAGCGGTTTTACGAGCAGCAGCGACGCCACAAGTCCGAATACTGTTACCGAAGCGAATGCCGGCATCTGCTGCATGGTGACTCCGCCGAAGTTGCCCAGTCCCCATATCATGTACGACTGCACCCCCTCCTCGGTGGCAAAGAAATTGAGCAGCGATATTGCCGACGAGGTGACATAGCCTATCATGATGCCGATGATGAGCAGCATTATGTTGCTCTTGACAATCGTTGAGAACAGCATGATAATCGCCATCACAGTCATTGCCCCGATGAACGCTGCTGCGAGAATGGCAACGAAGCCCGTGAGCGAAAACACCCCGGTGGTTATGCTGCCTCCGAGCATAAGCATCACGAGAGCCACTCCGAGCGAAGCACCGCTGTTGATGCCGAAAATGCTCGGACCGGCAAGTGGATTGCGGAACGCCGTTTGCATCATCAATCCGCTCACGGCGAGCGAAGAGCCGCAGAGCATTGCCGTGAGAGCCTGTGGCAGACGGTTTTGCAGCACGATGTATCGCCACGAGACAGGGATGTGCGATGCCGCCCCCTGCCCGCCTTCGTAGCCGAAGAGTACAGACATCACGTCGGCAGCGGGGATGTCGGCAGCACCCACGAACATGCTGACAGCGAAGAGAACCGCTATCAGCAGCGTCATTAGCAACACAACACCGATGCCGCTTCTCATTTCACCTTGACAAAATATTTGGGAGCACCGAGCCCCAGTCCGGGGTGCATCACGGTGAGAAAGTCGCGCAGAAGCCGCTCGGGGTGGAACGGAGTGTCCTCATAGAATGTTGACGTGGCAGTGTTGCACCCGTATAGTTCGCCGTTGCGGAAAGCCTTGAACTGCTCGTAGCCGCTGTTTTCGGAGAGCAGTACGGCGCGCGTTATGGGCTGCGGCGCGCTGTAGCGGAACATCCACACGTCGGCGTCCGCGCCCTTTTCGAGCACCGTTTCGAACGATAGCGACAGCGAGCCGGCACTCATGTCGCCGCTCCAAGGATAGTTGCAAGCAGCGTCTTTCAGCATCTTTCCTATCGTGCTACTGCCACCGGGAACATACCATACCGGTCCCACCAGTTTGTCCATTATCACCGACTTCTGTCCCGCCTTGTATGCCCCCTTGCCATTCTTTGCTGCGACGGCAGACGCCTTCTCCTTCAGATCGTTATATCCTTTCTCCACTTCGGCAAATAGAGTGGCTGCCTTCTCCTCCGCGCCGAACAGCATACCGTAGAACTTCATCCACTCGGCGCGCCCCAAGGCAGAGGTTTCCATGTAGTCTGCCATTTCTATAATAGGAATGCCGAGGTTCTCCACTCGCCCATAGCCGCCGCTGTTCTGGAACGGCGAAAGGAAGATGGCGTCGGGCGATAGTTCCATTATCGTCTCTAAAGTGGGAGCCATTGTGCTGCCACAGTCGCTAATCCTGCCCGCCTTCACGCCCTCTTTCACCCACGGCAAGTTGATGTATTGCAGGTCGCAGACGCCTCCCACGGCACTGCTGCATCCCAACTCTTCGGCGAGGGCACAGTGCACGCTGGTGGTCACGAGAGCCTTTTTCAGCGGCGTGTGAACAATCGTTGCGTCAGGGTGAAGGGACATCAGGCTGTCGTCTGAGATGCCGCCCGCACCTTCGGGCACGAGAACATAGGTGTGCAGCACGCTCCCCTCTTTCCACGGGTCGGCAAGCGTCACCGTGGCATAGCCCCCGTGTTCCACAATCGTTATGCGCTCGGCATATCCCAACTGCAGCGTGTCGCCCGTCTCGTTGCCGCCTTTCACTCCGGTGCAACCAATGCCCGAAACCAGCATCAGCACCGCTGCCGAAACAATAATAAGTAATTTCTTCATAGCGTTATATTGTCTTTCAATGTCTGTTAAATATCAAAACGTAGTCCGATACATCAACTCATGTCTTGCAATTTCGCCGAAATTGTTTTTCAAAATCGCCGATTTTACTTTGCAATTTCGCCGATTTTGAAGTGTAATTTCGCCGATTTTGCAATGCCGGACCATACCTTGCCTGCAAAGATACGAAATATATTCAATAACGAAAAGCGGCAAAGCGGAAAATCAACACTATTGACGTGCGGAAAACATTATTGATGCGTATGCTTTGTTTGAATGAAAAATGAAAGGGAGCAAGGTAGCCGTTGCCGACTCCTTGCTCCCTTGTCGCGTGTTTTTCAGGTTTAGATTATTTTACAACTACCTTGCGAACCGTGCCGTCTTTCATGCGTTGCAGCTGTACGCCGCGCTGCTTTCCGGATATGCGCTGTCCGCTTACGCCGTAGCGAACCTCCATGTTTTCGCTGTCGCCGTCGATGTTCCGGATGCCGTTGGTGCCCATTACGGTCACAGGTATCTTCACATACTGCGTCTTGCCTTTCTGGGTTACGGCAACGATTAGGTGGAACGTCTCTTCCTTGCTGCCGCTTACGGTAATCTTGCCGTTGGCAGCATCGAACTCGACTGTTGCCTCCACGTCTTGCGGCATGCCGTCGGGCATGGTATAGACAGCCGTTCCGGATGCGTTGAGAGTGAATATTTCAGAGAGGTCGATGACTTTCTGACCCTCCACAGTCACCATGTCAACCACTCTGTCGGCACGTGTTCCGTTGAAGTTGTCGAGGCAGAAATAAGCCGGAGTAACCATACCCCAGTCGTTGTTACGCGAACTTGTAATCCTGAACGAGAGGTCTTTCACCGTTCCGAGTTCGCGCAAGTCAACCCACTCCCATGTCTCAATGTAGTAGTGGTTTTCCGCACTTGCGTCGCGATAGTCGGCGAGGTAGAACTCCTTTGTCTTGCCGTTGTCGGCAGTGATGGTGAGTTTACACCAGTCGCCGATGCCAAACTGAGCCAGTCCGGTGGTGTGGTTCTTCGTCGCCCCGTCGTCAACGGTATATGCAAACACGTTCCAAGCGTCGTTGGTTACGTAGAAGCCGCGAAGTATGTCGCCCTCTTCGTTGTTCATCACGGTTATCTTTCCGCCCTGCGGATATGCCACCATGTAGTTTTCCGAGCCGTCATAGCCGCCGCCGACAGCGTTGTTCCACTGGTCGATGAAGTAGTCGGGAGCGTTGAATGAGGTCGTGGTCTTGTTGGCATAGGCGAAGTTGCCCCAGTAAGGAGAGGTCGGAGCACCTCCCCACATGTTGCTTGCATAGTTGTCGAACTTGTAAGAGCCGCTCACGAAAGAACCGCCCTCAATGCCCTTCGACAAGTCGCCCATCCAGAAACTGTTCTCATCGAGATACAGGTTTTCGAATGTTGCGGTCTGTGCTGTGCCCGTAACGATAACGCGGACGGTGTCGGTTGCGGTCAGGTTGTTGGCATCCACCACCTTCACCACGTAGTCGTCGCACTCGGTCGGGGTGACATCGCAGGTGAGTTGAGTTGTGGGCAGTTCTGCAAGAGTCTCGCTCTTGAGCACCGTGCGCTTCGCGTTCATCCATGTTACGGTGTAAGGAGCTGTGCCGGAGGTGAGCTTCGCCTTCATGGTTGCGGTCTCGCCCTCGTTGATTACATCGTCATCCGAAGCCGCGATTACCGGAGGTTCCGGAGCCGGAGGAGTCACTGTCATGGTGAACTCAACGTTTGCTGCGTCGCCGTCGATGCTGCGCAGGCTGGTGAGTTGGAAGTAAACCTTGTATGTGGCATCGTCTTCCAAGTTGCTGAAGTTGAGTATGTTCTCGGTGTTAGCCACCAATGTCACCTTTGTTTCGCTTTCCTTGAGTTGCTCTGTGGTGGGTGCTTCCTCGTCAGATTTCTTCAGAATATAGTAGGCAGTGGCTGAGATGTCAGACTTTATTGCCACGCTTGCCTGTCCGTCTATCGACGACTTCACCTCCGGATAGCCTTCGATGAAGTGAGGAGCCGATGTCGCGTTAGGGTCGTATTCGTATGCACCGATGGATATTTTCTCCTCGGGGCGTGCCTTGCCGTTGATGTCGGTTGTCACGTAGTCGAGTTTTACAGCCTTGAGCAGGTCGCCTTCGAGGTCGTTCTCCGGTTCGAGCACGCTCTCGTCGAGGAAGTTAACCATCTTGTTGTAGCCTCCGGTCTCGCCGCTTGCCGTGAGCCAATCCTCGTAGTTATACTTGTTGGAAGAGCCGCACTGCGCAATCTCCTGCGATGTGGAGTTGGTATATACGATGTTGTTGGTCAGCGTAATCTTACCAAAGTTGTCGGTGTTCTGGAAGTTATAGACGCAATTCTTCGACATGCTTTGCAGCACGTTGTTGGTCACGTTCACGTTGCCATACATCACCTTAGTGAACGAAAGAGCCGCTCCGCTCCCGCCTAACATCTTCACGGAGTTGTGTGCGATGTTGACATATTGGCTCTGATCGGTGATTTCTATACCCGCGCTGTAAGAAGAAGCTTGGTCGATTATCACCTCGTTGTTGGTGATGAGCACCGGAGTTTCTGCCGTTCCGAGAAGTTGACGCGGGTTAATGCCGTAGCAGTAGGATGAAGGAGCCATGTAGATGCGGTTGCCGCTAACCGCGGTCTGCCTGTCGCTTGCCACTCTCAGGGTGATGTCTATGCCCTGCGCACCATTCTTGTTGGTGAGGGTATTCTCAATCTTGTTGTTGAGAATCTTAACTCCCACCTCATCGTAAGAATAGATTGACTTGAAGTTTTGGTTCTTGAAGACGTTGTTTTCAATAACACCGCCAACCTCCTTAGGCAGCCGCACATAACTCGTACCACCCATGCTGATACCGATGTAACCGCCTTCTATCAGCGAGTTCTTCAGAGTGAGGAAGTCGTTGTTTCTGTTTGCAACGTCTTCTGCGTAGTGACCTACGATGTTTATGCTTTTCTTGTTGTTGCCGTCGGCACCCTCGTATGGAGCGTGCAGCCAGCAGTTGTCTATCGTCACGTGGCGACTCTCGTTCTTAACCATCACCACCGCGTTGTATTCCACGTCGGTTGTGGAAATCTCAAGGTCTTTCAGTGTGACGTAACTTGAGCCGAAGAGCGTTACGACGCCGTAACCTTTCTTATATTGGTCGGGGTCGTATCCGCTGCCGGCGGAGTATTTGTCGTGGAATATCTTGACGTCGCGCTTGCCGCCGGTGGTCTGCAATGTGAGGGTGTTGTTGGCACTCAGTCCCTTTATTCCGGCAATGAGTACGCGCTCGTTGTATTCGCCGGCGTTGATGTTGAGCACCACCGGACCGTCAATTCCCACAGCAGCGATGTCGTCGATTGCAGCCTGAATGGTGTTATAGTCGGCACCGGTCGCGCCCACGGTGAACGTTCCGTGCTTGCCGCTCTTGAGGGTTACGGTTGCCGTTGCCGGGTCGTTGACGTTTATGGTCTGTCCACCTACGGTGATTGCCGTTACTTTAGCCGTTGCCGTCTTGCCTGCCTCGGCATCAGCCTTAACGTCGTATGCCACCCAGAAATAGTAGGTTCCGAAACGCTTGAGGGTGTAACTGCCTTTGAATTCTTCGTTTGCAGAGAACGCATCATCCATTCCTGTCAGGTAGATATGGTGTGCTTTTACTGCCTCGCCGTCGGTTCCGGTGATTGTGAAACCTGTGATGTCGGTGCTTGCCTTCTCGCCTTCGGCGGTCACGGCAACCTTCAACATCCTTACGTCAGTTTCTCCCTTCATCACCTCCGGCTGTGCTATCGCCTCCGTTTCGATGTTCGTAACGTGCACGTCGGCTTTCTTGTAAGCCGATACCGCGATAGCAAAACCGTCGGGGGTGCTGGTCTTGTTGGTGAACTTAACGGTAATCTTACCGTCTTCCGACAATGATGTTATCGGACCGTCCTCAATGGGGTGGTCATACATTCCTATTTCCTTGTCGGCTTTGTCCTTTACTTCGCCGCCGTGGTAGAGATAGAATTTCGTGGTATATACCACCTTCCAATATTGGAAGTCTAACTTGATGTTGTCGGCAGGCGACTCCGGAACGAATGTCACTGTGCCTTCGAAGTTCTTCGATACAGGACCTTCTGGACCTCCGTCGTCATAGAACATCATTGTCATACCGTCCTTAATCTTTACCTCTCCGTTGTTTCCGCTCTTTAAGAAGTAGATGTTCTTTATCTCACGAGCACCTTCAGGGTCGCCGTTTTCAACGGCTTTCGCCTCGTTGTTCACTTTCACGGAGGTGAGCTTTGCATCAATGCTCTGCCCTGCTTCAGCGTTTTCAGACACATCCACGAGCACCCGGAAGAAGTTGTCTCCTTCCAGAAGTTCCACGGGATTTGCCACATTCATGCTAACCGCCGATGCCGTTCCGTCAACCGTTGCTGTGGCAATGGCTTGGTCGGAGTCGGTGATGTCGCGGTCGGTTTTTCCCACAGAGAACAGTTCCACCTTGCTTACGTTAGCCTGAGTGTTCTTCAGGTCGAGCGTGACAGCGTTGAGATTGAGCGTACCTTGGTCGCCTTCTGTCTTGATGTTCAGGGTAAGCAGACTCTGCGCTTTGGCACCTGCCGAAACGATGCCTGTGCTCGTATGGGTTACGTCGGCACCCGAATATTCTTTGGTTTTGCTTATGTATTCGCTTACGGTTGACACCCAACCTTTCTTGGTATAGGAATAATCTGAATTGGGATTAAATACCACAGTGAGAGCACCGTCGGCACTTGTTGAACGTATGATTTTGCCCGGTCCGGTGGTCTGTTCGTCGCTCGACTTGAGCTCGTAGAGCACCTCTCCTGAAGCACTGCTGCCGTTTATAACCTTGAAAACGGAACGTGTGCCGTAACTGTTTGGCGCATACATCACGTCGAACTCCGTGAAGTCAATCTGTACCACATGACCTGTGTGCTTCGGCTTGAAGATGTTTGTACGGGTGTCTGTGCCCACTTCGCAGTATTTGTTGTATTTGTTGCTCCTTGTCTTGAATGTCAATGAGCCGTTTACGGTGTTTGTCTTCGTTCCCATGTCGGCATAGGAATAGACAACGTTTTCTACCGTGCGTTCTGCAACATTGTCTGTTGTGGCGGTTGCGGTGGTATTGTCGGTGAAAGTCGCCTTAACGAATTTGGCAGCCACTTTCTGACCGTCTTTCGCCTCGTCGCTGATGTTGTATGCGAGCCAGAAGTAGTTGTCGCCCTCGCCGAGGTTTACGGTTGTTGCCGTGGTGGTAATCTCAAATGCGTCTGCAGTTACGTCGGTTTCGCCCACTTTTTTAGCATCAGAGTTGGAGAACTCCTTCTTGTTGCCGGTGTAGTAGAGCGTAGCGTGGGTTATGTTGGCATTTGTGGAGTTGGTGCTGAAAGCGAACTTCTGTGCGGTGAGAGCCGGTTCGGTGTTGTGAGTCTTTACATTCACGCTCATAATCGGCTGTTTCTCATCGCCGCCACATAGCGTTTCGGTGGATGCCGCCTCTGTTTCGGCGTTGTCTGCCACCATTGCCTGCGGCGTGAATAGAGAAACCTCGGCCTCGAAACCGTCGGCTTTCACATCGTTGCTTGCATCGCTGAACAGCACCACTGTCAGCGAACCGTCGGTCGTTGTGGAGCTGAACTCGCCCAATTCGCCCTTCTGCAGGGTGCTGATAAGGTTCCCGGGAGTTGCTTCGCTACCATTATATATACGGAGTTCTTGGTTGTATAGTGTGCCGTGCCAAATCTGATTGACATTAAACTTCACCTTTACCTTCTTGCCGGGAACGCCCGATAGGAACGTCACCTGTCCGTTGGTCTTCGAGAAAATGACGCCGTCTTTTCCTCCCTCGTCATAGAACTGCATCGCGGTTTCGCCCACAGTAACGGTCTGAGGGGCAGAGGTCATTATCACGATAGCCGGATTTGTCATCGTCACCGGCGTGCCTGCCGTGAACGGAGTGATGCCGTCGGGGATTGCCGCGGTGGTAATCTTCTTCACATCGAGTCGCACCTTTGCGCCCACTGCGGCTGTTCCGAGGATGTCGCCCCTGATGTCGAATTTGTTGGTTTCAGGCGAGAGAGTGGTTTCGAAGACAAATTTATATCCCTCGCCGTCGGCTGCCACCGTGGCATCCACGGGCTTGTCATTGTAGAAGAGTTTAAGAGCAGTCGGCTCCACCATGCCCTCGTTTTCGGGAAGAGTGAATGAGATGGATGTCACCTTGTCTGGATTTGTTATGCCTGTTGTGGTGACATAGGCTCCTGCAAGGTTGATGCCGGTCTTTGTCGAGAGTTCGGTTATTACGTTGTTGTAGTCGGAGCCTGCGCCGGTGACGGTCATGTCTTCCACCTTCACGCTCCTTACCTTTGCCACCCAGCCCTCACAAATCTTGGAGTTGTTGTGCATGAAGCCCACCGAGAGTGCGCCGTCGGCTGTTGTGGAGATATAGGTGCGGTTGGTGTATGTACCGGACAGTTTCTCCTCCATTAACGTTCCGCCCAGTCCATCCAAACTTGATGAAGAGTTGATATCCGAGGTTTTCGTTGCGAAAGTGAACGAACCGTCGGCATCTGCGATACCGTTGTAGATGTTCATGTACATGAAATACCTGTCACTGTACTGCTGCAGGTCTATCTTTTCAAACTTGATAATGATAGACTTACCTGCCTCTGCGGGCTTGAATACAGTCAACGACTGACTGTTGTAGGAAGATGTGCCTTTGATGTTCTCGGTTCCCCAAGGGTCATAAAAGGTAATCTCCTCATCGGAAGCCACCTCTATGGTCTGCTTCCCGAATTGCAACTGCTTGATGTCTCGGTCTGCCATGATTTCCAATGGCACTCCCGACAGCATAGTCAGAAGCAACAGCGATAACTTTAAAAATTGCTGTTTCATGAGAAAATAATATTAAATTAAATTATGAGAATGTTGTTGTCTTGTAATGCCGAAGCACTACCCGCTCACCGGAATGCACCTTCACGATGCCCGGCAGCAGAATAATCTTCACGGATTTCTGTACGTAATAACCGTAAGTCGCTCACATTTCACGCCAATACCCATCCCCAGGGGCATTTCATGACGCTAACAATGCAGGCAGGTTTTCTGACTTTGCCGATGACAACAAACGTCTTCCCAATAATATCAGTGACATTTTGTTTGTGCCTTTAAAAGCTCGGCTTACAGCAGCGGGACTGTCCGGGAGTCTCACCCGGTTCCCTTTCTCATCTCAAAAACATGAGAACCTGCATTTTCGGTGCAAAGTTAAGGCTTTTGGTTTTAACCGGCAAGAAAAAGCAGATAATTTTCTCTTGCGTCTGAAAATCATAAGTTCCATGAAGAAGTGCAATCGCCCACTCATGACAGATAAATAAAAAAATATAAATATTAAATGTTTAACCGGATTTTAATTACCAATTATCAAGATTGTTGTTATCTTTGCTGTTGGCTTCGCTTAGACAGCTGTCACGAATGCCGAGAATGTTAACAGTAAATTGCATTTATATGAAACGAACAGTTAAAATCCGTTGCAAAAACAACAAAAAGACGGTAAGTGCGGAGATAGGAAGCACACTTGCAGACATTTTTCCTATTTCAGGGGTGGAAATGAAGCATGGCCCGATGAGCGCAGAGGTAAACAACAAGGTGGAAGGAATGAACTACCGGGTTTACCATAACAAAGATGTGGAGTTCCTCGACGTAACCACTCCGAGCGGTCGTCGTGCCTATGTGCGAACGCTTTTCTTCGTGCTCTGTAAGGCGGTGAACGACCTGTATCCCGAAGGAAAGGTACTGATAGACATCCCGGTGAGCAACGGATACTACTGCGATTTGCGCATAGGGCGAGCCGTAACGCTCGAAGACGTGACGAAAATCAGGCAACGCATGGAGGAGATAATAAGCTCGGCAATTCCGATAAGGCGTCACGAGGTTCCCACGGAGGAGGCTATCGAGGTGTTCAGCCGCATTTCCTCACACTCGTCGAAGGTGAAACTGCTGCACAGTATAGGTTCGCTATACACCATATACTACGAAATCGACGGATATAACGACTACTACTACGGCACGCTCCTGACAAATACCCGCCAACTGTATCTGTTCGGATTGGAGAAGTATTACGACGGACTGCTGCTGCGGATACCGTCGCTTGACAACCCCGATGTGCTCGGCGAAATGGTGAGACAGGACAAGATGTTCGAGATTTTCAAAGAACATCACCGCTGGCAGGACATCATCGGAATTTCCACCGTGGGCGACTTCAACGAGAAAGTGCGCGAAGGGCATGCCACAGACATAATAAAAGTGTCGGAGGCTTTGCAGGAAAAGAAGATTGCAAACATCGCCGAGGCAGTGGCAAACAGCAAGGGTGTGAAGATGGTTTTGATTGCAGGACCGTCGTCGAGCGGTAAAACCACAACCTGCAAGCGACTGTCGGTGCAACTGATGACGTGCGGACTGAAACCGATACAGATTTCTCTCGACGACTATTTCGTAAACCGCGCCGAGACACCTCTCGACGAAAAAGGCGACTACGACTATGAGAGTCTCTATGCACTGAACATCCCCCTGCTCAACGAACACATGAAACGCCTTTTCGAAGGGGAAGAGATAACGCTGCCGAAATATGATTTCCAGACCGGAATAAGCAATCCCGCAGGGGGCAAGAAGCTGCGTTTGGAGGAGAACGACATTCTCGTTGTGGAGGGAATACACGCCCTTAACCCGAAACTGACGGAGCAAATCCCCGACGAGATGAAATACCGTGTCTATGCCTCGGCACTGACAACGATACTCCTCGACAGCCATAACTACATCCCGACAACCGACAACCGACTGCTGCGACGCATCGTCCGGGACTATAAATACCGCGGATGCTCGGCAGAGGAAACCATAAGGCGGTGGGCATCAGTGCGTGCCGGAGAGAACAAGTGGATATTCCCATATCAGGAGAATGCCGACACAATGTTCAACACCGCAATGCTTTTCGAACTCGCAGCGATAAAACAACAGGCAGAGCCGATACTTAGCGCAGTGCCGCAGAACGCACCGGAGCACGCCGAGGCATACCGACTGCTGAAGTTCCTAAGCTACATCTCGCCCATCAACGACAGCGAAATACCGCCCACGTCGCTGATAAGAGAGTTCCTCGGAGGGTCGTCGTTCAAGTATTGACACCTGCCATTTTACATATATACATAAGGAGTTTTTGCCTGAAAATCCTTATGTATATATGTCAAAACAGGCTTTTCTATAAAAAAAATAACAAAAAACAGATTTTTCTTTTGTAGTATAAACCTTTTTATTTATCTTTGCGGAGTGATTTCTTTTCACGTCTTTGTCCGCCAGAAGTCAGTGATTTAGAACCAAACTTAAATTAGTAAACTTTACACACTATTATTAACTCATAAATAAATAATATTATGGACGCAAATCAGATTAACCAGTTTTTAGCACTGAACAGTGAAAACCTACCGGAGGAAAGAATGAACGAAATTCGCGAATTGCTCGCCGCCGCAGACGACAACAAGGCAAACATGCTCAATGCAATTTCGTTGAAAGGCAAGACAATGATGCTTATCATCTCTATTTTCCTCGGAAGTTATGGCGTTGACCGCTTCATGCTGGGCGACACCACAATGGGAGTAATCAAGCTGTTGACATGCGGAGGTTGCGGTATATGGACAATAATCGACTGGTTCAGCATCGGTAACAAGACAAAGGAGTACAACTACAAGAAGATTATTGAGGTGCTTGGATAACTCCGCCCGGTATCAATCGGTTCCGAGATTTAATCACAAAGACTATTCGCAGCGTGCTGTGGCGCGTTGCCGATAGTCTTTTTTTATAACCTAATATAAGCAGTGGCAATGAATTCCAATAAGGTCAGTGCATTCCTCATCACCAATCAGGGGAACATATCCTCCGAGTATATACCAATCATAAGGCAGAGACTGGAGCAACTTGACGACAACCGCTCATTCGCCTTGATGTCTGTAAGCATGAAAAGCCCATTCGTGGCACTCCTGCTTTCAATCTTTCTCGGCAGCTTAGGCATAGACAGGTTCTACATAGGAGACAATACTAACGGGGCGATAAAACTCATAGTGGGACTCGTCATACTGCCCATTGTGTCGGTGTTGACGCTCGGCATAGGCTCGCTTTTATATATAGGATACGTCCTCGACTGGTTCTTGATAATGGGAGCCACTAAGAAAAAGAACGCCGAAAAGGTAATGCTATACCTCTGATGACGTCGGCGGAAGAGAAGAAAAGACTCCTGCTGCTCAACATTGTGTGGGCGGCACTGTTGCTGTGGCTTGCACTTAACTGCACTGCCGACGGCTATCGCGACACATTCACTGTGTGTCCGACGAAGTTGTTTTTCAGCATCCCCTGCCCGTCGTGCGGTGTGACGCGAGCCTTTCTGCTCGCTGCCCACGGACACTTTGCCGAGGCTTTACGGATGAACATCAACGTAGTCCTCCTCGTTCCGGCATACATCGCCTTCCCGCTGGCAGGAATTGCCGGGGCAGTATTGCGCAAGAACCTGCAACAGAGAATGCTCGATGCCGCCGGAAAACTACTGAGACAGTGGTGGATAGTGCTGCCATTGGCGGTTTTCGAGATTGCTGCCGAGGCATTAAACCTGTATCATCACTTCACCCTCGGCATGCCATGAGAGCATCAGCCGCGGCATAATGCAAGAAAAATAACAACACGATGAAACGTTCTCACCTCATAATCATCCTGATACAAGCACTCTTCTTGTGTGCATGCAGCGGCAGCGGAGACCGTAACAAACCACAACACAAGGCGTCGGAAAAGGCAGACTCTCTGCTCGAAGCATCTTATACTGCGTCTGACAACGGAGAATTTTCACAGGCACAGATACTGGGAGAGAGGGCTTTGGCAATATATACCGAAGCCAAAGACACCGTGAAAATGAGCGAATGTTACACCCTGCTGTGCGCCTGCTACGCACGGACATCCAACACAGACAGGGCGATAGAGATGAGCGTAAAGGCTCTCAGGATAGACAGCATAAAGAAAGATTACGAGTCGATGGGCTCCAACTACAACAACCTTGCTGCCGTTTATCTCACTATAAACGATGTGGAGCATGCCAAAACCTTCATCGACCGCTCACTGGAAATGGACCGTTTGTCGGGCACCAACAAGAATGAATCGGCTCATCTTGGCATAGCGTGCGAGGTGTATAACAATCTCGGAAGGCACGATGAGGCTCTCTCTTTCGCGAAACAAGCATACGAAATGGATGCCGAGGAAGGCGATTCGCTGAAAATGGCACGACGAATGTCGCAGATGGGAGACGTTTATGTGGGCATGGAAAACTACATACTGGCAGAGCAAAACTTCCTGGCTGCGGATAGGCTGATGAAGAGCACGCCGGAAAACATATCTGTCTGCATCAATCTCAAGCAGCTTGGAAAGGTTTACATCAAAATGGGAAGACGCGAAGAGGCAGTGAAAATGCTTGAGAAGAGCAGGAAAATGGCACAGAAAATGAACCTCAAATATCTCATGCAGCAAAACCTTGAGATGCTTGCCGGAGTGTATAAGGACTCCGACCCGAGGCTCGCCGTGGCTTATCTGCAGACTGCAGGCACACTGAAAGACTCCATACACAGCGAGCGCACGTGCAATATGAAGGAGAACTATGCCGCCTTGTATGAGTCGATACAAAAACAAAACACAATCAACAAGCAGCAAGCGCAACTCTCTGTCCACAAGATGCTGACATGGGGAAGCGTGGCACTGGTGCTGCTGTTGCTGTTCCTCTGCATGGCAATGTTTTACATAGTGAGGTTGCGCTCGAAGCAACAGAAGATGGCAGAGCGCACAAACTCCATACAACAGGACTTCCTCAAGAACATCACCTACGAGTTCAGAACGCCGCTGACGGTGATAAAAGGACAGGCAGACTTGCTGAAAGCAAGCGAGACCGACGCCCGAAAACTGTCCGGATATGACACGATAATGGAGCAGTCTGACGTTCTTCTTAATCTTATCAACCAGCTTATAGAAATATCAAGAGCGCACACCGACTATAATAATAAGGTGTGGCTGTCGGGGAATGCCGTGGCACTTACGCGCATGGTGATTGAAAACATGCGTATCCATGCGGAGAAAAAACTCATTACATTGGTATTTGAATCGAAACAACCGTATATCGAAATGGACTTCGTCCCGGGCTTCATGCGCAACATTCTGCGCAATCTCATCTCTAACTCGCTGAAGTTTACGCCCCGAGGGGGCATGATTACTATCACCATGAGGAGCGAAGGAGGGAGGATTGTCACCAATGTCGCCGACACGGGCATCGGTATATCGCCGGATGACTTGCCGCATATTTTCGACCCTTACTACCGGGGAAAGAACGAGGAGGCTAACCTCGCAACGGGTGTATCGCTCTCGCTAACAAAGCAGATGGTGCTCGCAATGAACGGCAGCATGGAGGTGAAAAGCATCGAGGGGAGGGGAACGCTGTTCACATTCTCCATTCCGTTGCGACACTCCGACCGCGAACTGCCGCACTGGATGCCGTCGATGTTCTCGCCGGGAACTGTCGTGGTGGAGCCGGGAGTGAAGGGCACAACAGGAAACTGGGTGGAAGAATACGGCAGGGATGACGAAAAGTCGGACAAACCGCAGGTGCTGCTGGTGGAGGATAACGCAGAGGTGGCGCAATATATGCGTGCCCTACTGGGCGGGAAATACAGGGTGATGTATGCCATGAACGGGCGGGAAGCCCTCGCGAAGGCAATGGAATATGTGCCTGATATAATCGTTACAGACCTCATGATGCCCGAAATGGACGGCTATGAGTTGTGCCGGAACGTAAGGGCAAGCGCGCTGCTTAACCATGTCCCGCTGATTATCGTGACGGCGCATGCCGAGCACGAGAACCTGCTGAAGGCATTCGAACTGGGTGCCGATGCCTACATCGCCAAGCCGTTCAACAGCAAGGAACTGATGATGAGGGTGGAAAAACTGCTCCAGCAACGACAACTGCTCAAGGAGAAATATTCCAATGCCATGCTCGACGACTGCGTTGAGAAAGTTGACACCACTGCTGCCGACCAGAAGTTCATGTCGAAACTGCACCAGATATTGCAGGCAAACATGAGCGACACAGGGCTTGGCTCTGCGCTCGTGGCAGAGAAGATGTTCATAAGTCAGAGACAACTGAACCGCAAAGTCAAACTTCTGACCAATGTGGATACCACTACCTACATACGGGAGTTCCGCATCTTGTTTGCGAAGCAGATGTTGAAGAACACCAACAGTTCGATAACCGATATTTATATTCAGTGCGGCTTCGATTCGCCTTCTTATTTCTCGAAGATATTTAAGCAATCTACAGGAATGACACCCACCGAGTATCGAAAAAAGAATGTGTAGGAGTTGTTCTGTATTGTAATACAAGAAAATCGCTAAATCGTTTTTAAACAGCTATTTGCATTGTATTATGTCTCGTTGGTTACATTTTATAAAGGTTGAAAAGTCTCGTTTGTTATACTTTTTGTCCATGATATGACATAAGAAGAAAGATAATCTTCGCACCTTTGCACCAACGAAAGTTCAATAGCCTACACTATCGATATATATAATATGATGAGCGAAGAAAGCCCTCAAACAACACGTTACGATACAGAGCCTGACAACGCTTCTGCCTATGAAATGATGAATAAGAAAATCAAGGATTTCATCAAACTGGTGGATGAAGAGGAACGTAGGCGAAATGTAATCCTCCATACGAGACTTGATAATGATGACTGATACAACGATAAAACCGACATGATTTTTTCCGAGACAGACCTCGGAATGTGCTGAATTAGTCTTTCTCTACCGCATTTTCAGTGTTGATGTGCGATAGATTTAGTGAAACACAGAACTGTTAGACTTTAGTAAACTTTGGATGACAAACAGAATTTTAGAAAGTGGTTTAAAAAATCTGAGCCGCGCTGGAAGTGATTTCCGACGCGGCTTTTTTGTTGTCCAAGGCGGATTCGAACCACCACAAACAGAACCAAAACCTGTTGTGCTACCATTACACCATTGGACAATAGCGGTTGCAAAGATACGATTTTTTTGCTCCACCACAAAATTTTCGCCCGCTTTTTTGTGTTGCAGCCATGACAGTACGTAAAATATTGTGGTGGAATTTGACGTCAGGCAGCATTATCCTGCCGTGATTTTACGCTGTATGGAAGTTTTTCCTTGCCACCAATGCTTTATTTTAGCATACATAAAAGACTATGAACCACTTTCTCATTGACTATCTTCACCTTAGAGAAAGGATGACTTTCAGAAAGTAAAATCGGCTGAATTGCGTTGCAAAATCGCCGATTTTGCCGACCAATTTCGCCGATTTTGCTCGGTAATTTCGGCGATTTTGCACGCTGTTACATATCATAGTGCACAGCGGTGTGGCGTTAAATAGCTAAAGAGATGGTGTGAACGGGGGGGAGAGAAGGCTGTTGGTATGGGCAATAAAAAACGAGAGTGTGCCGATACATGTTGCAATGTATCAAGAGTTTGGCACACTCTCGTTTTATTTTAGCATAGCCGGCAAGCGGCTCGGAATGTTATTTCAGACCGGCCCAAGTGCCGCGTATTTGGCGACATCCTACGTAGAAGTCTGGGAAGTTGAATATTTTATACGGTCCGCTTTCGCTGCTGAACAGCCTGATTACACTGACCATGCGGTTCGGACTGTCCCAACCGCCGCTGGTAGGCACGATGTTGTGCATCACGATTCCTCCGGCAATTTCCGACTCTTCGTTCTTTCTGTTCGGGTTTGCCTTTACCGAAACGGTGTATGGTTCGTTGGGTCTGTAAGCGTTGCTATAGGTCGCTCCCAGCAAGGTTGCTGCCGGGATGTAACGCTGAACATAAGAGTCGGTGCTGTTCGACTTTATCTTCTCTGCTATCTGTCTCATCGCACTGCTTGCGCATGTCGGTGTACATAGCAGTTCGATGCACTTCTTTCCGGTGGCATGGTCGCGCCCGTAGATTTCCATTGCCATAGGTATCATGGCGATGCAGCCCTCTGCACATTTGCCGAGGAATTGCTCATAGACAGCCTTGAACTCGTTGTAACCCGACGGAATGTTCGTGAACGTGACATAGTTATCGGCATAACGATTGTACTCATCGAAAGAGAAGCTTGATGTTACGCGACGAATGGAGTTCCTGCCAACCTCGGAGTCGTTACCTTTAGAGTTTATCTCGGTACCAACTGTGTATGTGTGGTCCCCGTATTTGGCTGTGTTGCCATCGATTTCCAGTGTTTTCACGTCTTCGTTCACGAGATACGCCCACGGGTCTGTGCTCGTACTTCCGCCCGAACCGCCCGAACCGCCGCTTCCACCTGAACCGCCGGAGCCGCCCGAACCGCCGCCGCCGGGAGGTACTATTGGAGGTGTTGGGTCTTCAGGGTCGTCCGAACCACAAGACACGAATGCTAAAGTTCCTGCCGTGAAAAGTCCTATCACCGACAGCAACATGATTTTTCTTAAAATGTTCTTTTCCATAATTTGTTGTTTTTAGTGTTAATATTATTCGAATATACCGCTTTTTTACGAGTCGATAATTTCGTTTGAATTGGTTTATATAGTATCTTCCTTTTGTCAGATATTCATCTGATGGATGCTGTTTCCGGTTTGTTGGTTTACAATTCCATGTTTCCGCAAAGGTAACTTTTTCTGTTCTAACACGCAAATTTTTCGCCGAAAAAATCGAATATTGCCGTGAAAAACAATGTTTTTGTGCTTTATTATTACAAGAGTGTGCTATCTTCCGAGCATGTGTCGTATTGCAGCAATGGGGGCGAAGAGCAACATTCTTGGTCCTGCCCATCTCATAATCTGTCTTATCATGTCCCTTTCGTGAGGGGCGTAGCAGTGCACGGGGCATGTCTTGCAGGAGGTTTTCTGTTCCCCGAAACGGCATCGGTCGAGTCGCCTGCAGGCATATTCTGCCAGTCGTAGGTATTCTTCCGGCACGTTTTCCTGCTTCAGTTTGCGGCGAGAATAATGTTCTATCATCATTCTCACGGTCTTTTTCTCCCTTTCTATCTTGTTTTTTTGCATTTGCCGCTATTCATATCATTACCCGATACGCTCCGGCAGAGATGGCTTTTCAGTTCCTTCTCTGTCGGATGCGGGTGTCGTTACATTCGCTCCGGAACCTCTATTCCGAGCAATGCCATGCCGTTTCTGATTATTTTGGCAACGTTCTTGGCGAGCACGAGGCGCGTGATGCGTGTCTGTTCGTCGTCGGCATTCAGCACGCTGAAGTCGTGATACCACTGGTTGAACTCCTTTGTGAGTTCGTAGCAGTAGTTCGCTATTCCGCTCGGACTGTAGTCCTTGCCTGCCTGTTCCACTGCGGCGGCGAAACTGTTCATTTTTTGCACCAGTTCGATTTCTTTCTCGTTAAGCACCGCATCGCTGCCGGTCGCAATCGCGCCGGTGTCAATTCCCATTGCCTGTGCCTTTCTCATGATGCTCTTTATGCGCGCATGGGTGTATTGTATGAACGGTCCGGTGTTGCCGTTGAAGTCTATCGACTCCTCGGGATTGAACAGCATGTTCTTCCTTGCGTCAACTTTCAGTATGAAATACTTCAGTGCTCCCATGCCCACCATTCGTGCAATGTCCTGCTTCTCCTGCTCGGTGAGGTCGGCGTTCTTGCCTGCTTCGTCGGCAGTGCGCCGTGCATCGTCGGTCATTGCCTCTATAAGTTCGTCGGCATCGACCACCGTTCCTTCCCGGCTTTTCATCTTTCCGTTGGGCAGTTCCACCATTCCGTAGGAGAAATGCACGAGTTCCTTGCCCCACTTATACCCCAGACGGTCGAGCAGTATCGACAGAACTTGGAAGTGATAGTTCTGTTCGTTGCCCACCACGTATATCATTTTGTCTATCGGGTAGTCGTTAAATCTCATTTCGGCCGTGCCGATGTCCTGTGTCATATACACGCTGGTGCCGTCGCTGCGCAGCAGAAGTTTCTTGTCGAGTCCCTCGTTTGTGAGGTCTGCCCACACCGAGTTGTCGTCGTGACGCTCAAAGAGCCCTTTCTCCAAGCCCTCCTCCACCTTTGCCTTTCCGCGCAGGTAGGTCATGCTCTCGTAGTAAATCTTGTCGAAGCCTACGCCCAGTGCTTTGTAGGTTTCATCAAATCCGGCATACACCCACGAGTTCATCATCTCCCACAGGGCGCGCACTTCCGGGTCGTTCTGCTCCCATTTCACGAGCATGTCGCGGGCTTCTTTCATCAACGGAGCCTCTTGTTTTGCCTTGTCGTCAGCCTCTTTTTCCGACATTCCCTGCTCCATGAGATGCTCTTTCAGTTCGGCAGCCTCTTCGCGATAGTACCTGTCGAAGAGCACATAGTAGTCGCCGATGAGGTGGTCGCCTTTCTTTCCGCTTGTCTGCGGTGTCTCTCCGTTGCCCCATTTCTGCCATGCGAGCATCGACTTGCAGATGTGTATTCCCCTGTCGTTCACGATATTGGTCTTCACCACGCGGTATCCGTTGGCCTGCATTATCTGTGCCAGCGACCAGCCGAGCAAGTTGTTGCGCACGTGCCCGAGGTGTAGCGGCTTGTTGGTGTTGGGCGACGAATATTCTATCATCACCAGTTCGCTGTCGGCGTCGGCTTTCTTGCAGCCGAAGTCGGCATCGGCGTTGATGTCGTTGAGCAGACTGATCCATGCCGCCTGCGACACAACGAGGTTGAGGAAGCCCTTCACTACGTTGAACGAAGCCACCACGGGGGTTTCCTTTATCAGCCGTTCTCCTATCTCCTGTGCCGTGTCTTCCGGTTTTTTCTTTGATATTCTCAGGAACGGGAACACCACAAGTGTGAGATTGCCTTCAAAGTCTGCGCGTGTCTTTTGCAGTTGCACTGCCGTCCGGTCAACCTCCTGTCCGTATAGTTCGCTTACGACCTTGAGCGTTGCCTTTACTATTTCGTTTTCGATATTCATAACTTCCTTATTTCCGATTTGCCTGCAAAGTTACTGAAAAAAGGAGATAACGCAAAGAATTTCACGCTGATTTCGACAAAAGAGAAGAACTCCCGACTCAGGCGTTAACCGTCATCGGGAGTTCTGACAATCATGAAACAAAAATATTATTCTTTTATAAGGTCTTCCATTCCGAGCTCTCTGGCGAGTTCCTTTTGCAGGTTCTTGTCTTCATAGACTTTCCTTCCTGCTTCTGTTTCCTGTGCCGCATCGCCGAGAGCCATTATCTGCCGGCTGAGCTGTTCATAATTCTTCATGTTTTCAACCAGCTCTTCCAGCTTCTTTCCCCGGTCTTCCTGCCCCTGCTCTTTTGCCACGTTTTCTATCGCCTTCATGTCTTCGAGCATTGGTTTTGCGGCTTTCAGTGCAACCTTGAATGCCTCTCTCCACTCTTCCTCACTCCAGTTTGCTCCGTCTTTCTCTGCACTTTCCAGTACGGCTTTCAGGTTTTTCTCCTCCGAACAGGAAACGAATGCCAGCCCGAACATCATGATGAATATGCCTAAAACTACTTTTTTCATTGTCGATAGGTTTAAAGGTTTGACAAGAACTCTATTTTCCGGCCCGGTTGCTTTTCAACCATGCCGGCAGGAAGTGTCACATAGCCTACTGTCTGCAAAAGTATTTAAAAATGTGATAAGTTCCAAACAATTTCTCGTAAATCGGCATTGCGAACCGCTTTTTGCGACGAATTTGGGTATGGAGGGCGGCAGAACGTCAGAACTGAAAGTAGATGAAAGGCTGTATTTCGCTCGACTTCACCTGAATGACGATGTATGCCACAGCCGTAATCATTGCCGCATACACCAGCACATTGGTCATTGACAGTCGGGCAACGATGCGCTGCTGCCACCTGTCGGGCAGGAAATGGCTAACGAAACCAAACGCCATCAGACCGAAAACCCAAGGATAGCCGCTCACCACCTGCCACAGCAGTTCGGGGTGGAAGTTGGTTGTCACCTGTGTAATCATGGTGATACCGGTGTCGAAATCGCTGCTTCGGAAGAATATCCAGCAGAAACACACGAAGTGGAAGGTGAGAATTATTGCCCCCACTTGCCGCCAACCGGTGCTCGTGTATCGCTTGTCGTGGCGGAAAACATTCTGCGAGAAGAACTTGTGCACGCTCAACGCCACGCCGTGGAGTGCTCCCCAGAGTATGAAATTCCATGATGCGCCGTGCCACAACCCGCCGAGCAGCATCGTCGTTGTGAGGTTGGCGTAGGTTCGCAGCTTCCCTTTCCTGTTGCCGCCGAGCGAGATATACAGATACTGTTTCAGCCAAGTGGAGAGCGAGATGTGCCAGCGACGCCAGAAGTCTGTCACCGACACCGAGCGGTAAGGCGCGTTGAAGTTCATCGGGAAGCGGAAACCGAGCAGCAGGGCGATACCTATTGCCATGTCGCTATATCCCGAAAAGTCGCAGTAGATTTGCATTGCGTAGCCGTAGATGCCGAGCAACACCTCCACGCCACTGAACATTTCGGGCTGGTCGAACACACGTTCCACGAAGTTGATACTTATGTAGTCTGAAATCACGGCTTTCTTGAACAGTCCTATTGTGATGAGATATACCCCCATGCCGAACATTCGCCGCGTTATGGAAAGCGGCTTGCGTATCTGCGGAACGAAGTCGCGCGCCTTCACGATGGGACCTGCCACGAGTTGCGGGAAGAACGAAACGAAGAAAGCATAGTCGAGAAGCGACTCCAAGGGGCGTATCTCGCGGCGGTAGATGTCTATCGTGTAGCTGAGACTTTGGAACGTGAAGAAGCTTATTCCCACGGGAAGGAAGATGTCGAGAGGCTGGAAGTTGTTGCCGATAATCTGCGACAGAGAGCCGAGGAAGAAGTTGGTGTATTTGAAGTAGGCAAGCAGCGCGAGGTCGATTGTTACGCTGAGAGCCACGAGCATGCGTGCCTTGAGCCTGTTGTCGGGCTCACGTTCTGTCACCCTTCCTATCATTCTGCCTATCAGCCAGTCGCTCACCGTCACCACGGCAAGAAGAAAGAAGTAGATGCCACTGCTCTTATAATAAAAGAAGTAGGAAAAAAGTGTCACGAAAACAAGCCGCGCCGTGAGTTTGTTCTGCAGCAGCATATAGATGAAAGCGAACCCGAGGAAGAGCCAAAGGAATATGCCGCTGCTGAAAATCATCGGCTGGGTAGGGTCGTAGGTCAGTGCCTTCGCAATGTTGTCTATTATCGTCATCTCTTCGCTTCGTTTACTTCCCGAACATTATACCGTCGAACATCTTCTTTGCGAGGTATGCTCCGCCCTTGAAGTTGATGTGCGTATAGTCCTTGCCTGCCATTCCCTGCTGTGCCATTTTGCTGATACCGCCGTTCCCTCCCATCGCATCGAAGAGACTGAAGAATGCCACCTTGTTGTCGGCAGCCATAAGTTGCTGATAGGAAACGAGTTCTTCCACGCCTTTCATTGTCTTCAACTGTCCGCCGTCGCGCTGGTCTCTGTCGCTCGTGCTTACAATGAGTATCGTTGCTTCGGGGTAGCACCGCTTCAGCATATCAACCACTTTTGTCATCTGCGCCGTGTAGTGTTGCAACTGCTTTTGGGTGCTTCGCTGGCTTGTTGCGTTCAGTCCGAACTGCAAAATGAGCAGGTCGTAGGGTCGTTTCGCTGCCATTTCGCGCATGGTTTGCTCCGGAATGCCTGCCAGTGACATCCCGGCACTTCCGCGCATGGCGAAGTTGTCCAGCACCACTCCGCTTTTCGGGTCGAGTGCCACGCCGTAGAACTGTGTAGAAGAGTTTGCTCCGCTCACAGTCCACTTCACTTTCGTCATCTCTCCTGTCACCGAAACGCTCTGCACTCTCGGCGAAGCCTCCACCCGGAACGACTTCTCCTCGCCGTCGTTCATCGTCGCCGTAATGCTGATTGGGGTTGAAGTCTTGAAGTATATGGTGGAAGTGCCCCACGAGTTGCAGTGTTTGTTCCACGTCGTTCCGCTGAACGTTGCGCTCGCAGAGCCGTTCACGGTGAAGTATCTTTGCGATATGCCCTGCAGTCTGCTGCTAAACGTTTTGCGTTCCATTACAGAATGGCTCGTGAAACCGCTTGTTGCCACTCTCACCGTTGGTCTTGTGCTGTTCGTTGTCTTGCCGCAATCCACCCAGCCCACACCATTTCCGCCGTACTTGTCCTGCAACAGTGCTCTGAGGTCGGTGGTCAGGATGTCGCCTTCGATGAAAGAGTCGCCCCAGTAAGCCACCCTCACCGGGCGGTTCATCTTCTGTGCGTTGGCAAGAGCCTTGTAGAAGGCGTCTATTCCGTGTGCCCCGCCGCCCGAATAGTCGATGACACACGTTGCCCCCGGCGGGCAAGGCTTCTTCTTCGCCGGTGCTTCCTCGCCGGTATTTCCGGTCTTTGCTACCCCCTGCGGGGCTGCAGGCACAATAGGCTTTGCTATTACCTCGTCGTTATCTTCGCCGTCAATCTCCGGCATTATGTCGCTAAGTATATCGACATCCCTAAGCACTGTCCCTGCCACAGACACCTGCGGCATGAAGTGCATATACACCAATGCGGTCGCTATGATTGCTATGAGAACGAATGTCCTTGCCGGTTGATTGTTCATTTGTTTGGAAATGAATGTGATAAAACGTCTTTTATTTTTTGAAATATCAGTTTGCAAAATTACTGCTTTTCCATGAAATAATGCCCTTGTTGCCGTTTTTTTTTAAAAGATAGGGTAAAAAAACTCTGGCAATATATTTCTTATGGTGATTGCAGATTGTGGTTTAGCGCATTTGTAGTTTTTGCAAGCAACGAGATATTAGTATTCCGGCAGAGTCTCTTGCTCATCATTTTCTATGGGCTTTATATGCTCAGAGGCACGTTTTGAAGATATTATAGTGCGCCCGAGTTGACGCTCTAAATCATCGCGAGTGTTCTTTGCGATCTGCCCACCTGCTCTTGCCGCCTGACGACTTTCTGTCATTCCTTGTGTCTTGCGTTGGCGAGCAATTTCCGTGGTGGCAACTTCAGCAATAGTATTTAGAGCCAATTCCACATTAGTCATATTGTCACGAAGATTTTGTTTCGTGAGTCCTTTATGGCGTTTATACTCTCCGGTGGTCATGCCGCTCCATGCTTTGGTGAGAACGTTTGTAAGAATAGCGAAGTCCTTTGGTTCGTGAATGCCGGAACGGTGCCACTCATCTTCGATGGGATTGACTGTATAATACGGAATATTCCCTCCATGTCTGCAGCATTTGTTTTGTGCCGTTTGCCGTCAGGAGCGAGCATTTCAATGGGGGTACAAATTGTACCCCACTTGGAATTAAGTTCCAAATCACGAGCCCTTATCTTTTTTATGTATTGCTTAACATCAGCACTTTCGGTCAGAACTTGCACAATGTCTGCTACAGCGAAATAGTACTTTTCTTCTCCGGCGTCCCATACTATGCGTATTTTCTTGCCCTCAAAGAGCTGTATTGTGAAATTTTCGTTCATTATAATCACTCAAATGAGTTTGCAAACTATTGGACTTGGCTGTCAGAACGACTTTCCGAAACTTATGTAGGGTATCAGGTATAAGGCATCTATTGTGTGACTGCCCCCGAAACCGAATGATGGTGAGACGCCGGCGCGCAGTGTGAAGCCTTTGGAAGGCTGCAGGCGGTAGCCTATGTTGCCGAATAGATAGTATGTGATGATGTCCCTGTGCTCCTTCACATGACCGGCATATTCCCACTGCATGACGCCGTCTTTCTCTATCATGCGAACCATATCATACTCCGTTTTGCCGGTCAGGAAACCGATGTTGATGCCGAAGCCCAGTTCCAGTTTGCTGCTCTTCTTGCCCACAAGGTAGTTGGCGCGCGGCACGAACGACACGATGTTGTATTGCTCGGCGGCGTTAAACAGAGTGCTCGAATTGGAATATCCCCATGCCAGTCCTGCCGAGTAGCCCCAGCCGCGGTTTCCCTCGATGCGGCTGTCATAGTGTATTCCAATCAGGTTTGACGGTCCTAATATCTCTGCCGATATGTTCCTCACCGGTTTCTCGGTTGTTTCGCCGTTGTTCTGAGCCATTGCCGGCACTGCCGTGAGCAGCGCGATTGCTGCCGTAAAGATAATGTTCTTCATTTCAATAAACGTAGGTAATGTTAAATTCCCAACAGATGTGGGCTGAATTTTATCAGGTGCAAATATACGGAAAAATCTATATGGCATAAGGCAGGTGCGATTTTTTTTAACGTGACAAACAGGTATTTAACTATTGTTTGCCGCCTTCTGCCCACCGTTAAGACAACTATCTCATCGGCAGATATGCTGTGTGATAAAGTAATTTCGGCGATATTGCCGTGTAAAATCGCCGAAATTGGTAAGCAAAACCGCCGATTTTACTTTGCAAATTCGGCGGTTTTGTTTTCTTGAATATGTGTTATGAGAGATTGTTTTGTGGCTTACTGCCTGCTGAAAGCATATATTCCGGCTGTCAGTTCTCTGCAAATGCAGACGCTTCGGCTGCCGCAATTATTTCCTCGTAAGACTCCTCTCGGTCTTTGATGCGCACGTCGGAGAGGTCGAATTCGTCTTCCCTTTCCCCGCTGCGGGGCAGTCTGCGCTCGTCGTCGGCAGCCTGCGCCGTTGCTGTCATGTCCTCGCGGAAGTCCTCCGGAGCGTCTTGACGTGCCCTGTCGTTGGTGTCGGAGATGATGAAATCTTGCTTTGCCTCACGCTCCAGCACTCCTACGGGCATCTCCTCCATTTTTGTTCGTGCCGACTTTGCTGCGAACACGGCATCTATGAACTTAGGTTGCTTCCTCAGTCTGTTCATCGTCAGCCGGCTTGCCAGCTGCTGGCTCTCTTTCTTTGAATATCCCCTGCCCATGTCGCCGTCTATGCCTTCGAGCACCGTTTTGTAGCAGAATGTGGGGTTGCCGTCCTTGTCTTTTTCGCTGCTTAGTAGCCGGAACTCCAGTCGAATTCTGTTTTTCTGGCTCCACTCTATCAGTTTCGACTTGAAGTTCACCTCCTTATACGCCACCTTGTCGATGTTGATGAGTTGTGCCAACACCTGTTTTTCCATGAAGCGCATGCAGGCATTGTAGCCCCGGTCGAGGTAAATCGCGCCCACGAGAGCCTCGAAAGCGTTGCCGCCCATGTGACTGTTGTGGCTCGTATTGGCGCAGGATGACTGTATCAAACGGTTGATGCCCATTTCCTCTGCAAGTCGGTTGAGCGTTTCCCGCTGCACAATCTTCGAGCGGGTGTTGGTGAGAAAGCCCTCGCGTTTGCCCGGGAAGTGGTTGAACACGATGTGTCCCACCACCGAGTCGAGCACGGCGTCGCCAAGGAACTCCAGCCTTTCGTTGTTCACCGGTCGCCCTTTCTCGTTGCGGCTGCGCATGCTCTTGTGCATCAGTGCCGTCTTGTAAATGTCTATGTTGTGCGGATAGAAGCCGACGATGTCGTATAAAGCCAAAAAAAACTCCTTCTCCTTGCGGAAAGGGAGTTTAATTCTGTCGATGAGATTACTCAGCATACTTCTTGAAAATAACGCAGGCGTTGTGTCCGCCGAAGCCGAAAGTGTTGCTCATTGCGGCGCGCACTTCGCGCTTCTGTGCCTTGTTGAATGTGAAATTCAGGCTGTAGTCTATTTCCTCGTCATTATCATCCTCGCTGTGGTTTATTGTCGGCGGCACGATGTTATCACGCACAGCGAGCACCGCTACCATAGCTTCCACTGCGCCGGCAGCACCGAGCAGGTGTCCGGTCATTGACTTTGTGGAACTTATGTTCAGCTTGTAGGCTGCGTCGCCGAACACATCCTTTATTGCTTTCACCTCCGAAATGTCGCCCACAGGGGTCGATGTGCCGTGCACGTTGATGTAATCCACGTCTTCAGGTGTGAGATTTGCGTCGTTCAGAGCATTCTGCATAACGAGTTTTGCGCCAAGACCTTCGGGATGTGAGGCAGTGATGTGATGTGCGTCTCCGCTCATTCCTTCGCCCACCATCTCTGCATAAATCTTCGCTCCGCGTGCCTTTGCGTGTTCCAGTTCTTCGAGAATGAAGCATCCGGCACCCTCTGCCATGACAAATCCGTCGCGACTTGCGCTGAACGGACGGCTCGCAGTCTCCGGAGAGTCGTTGCGTGTGGAGAGCGCGTGCATGGCGTTGAAGCCTCCCACTCCGCACTCGCAGATTGCTGCTTCCGCTCCTCCTGCAACGATGATGTTTGCCTTGCCGAGGCGGATTAGGTTGAAAGCGTCGGCTATGGCATTGGTGGAAGATGCGCATGCGCTTGTCGTTGCGTAGTTAGGACCGTGAAATCCGTATTTGATGGAAATGTGTCCGGCAGCGATGTCGCTAATCATCTTGGGGATGAAGAACGGTCCGAACTTCGGTCCGTTTTCGAAATTCTGCCCGTAGTAGATTACTTCATCCTGAAAGGTTTTTATACCTCCGATGCCTACTCCGAACACTACTCCAATCCTGTCTTTATCTACCGTCTCCAAGTTCATGCCGCTGTCTTCCACCGCTTGTGTGGCACTGATGAGTGCCAACTGTGTGTAACGGTCGAGCTTGCGCGCTTCTTTGCGGTCGATGTACTGGTTTACATCAAGCCCCTTCACTTCGCAAGCAAAATGTGTTTTGAACTTGGAGGTATCGAAACTGGTGATAGGTGCTGCGCCACTCTTTCCCTCCAGCAGGCTGTTCCATGTTTCTTCAGGATTCAGTCCCACCGGTGTTACGGCTCCCAGCCCCGTCACGACAACTCTTTTTAACTCCATTTATTGAAAATAATGATTGAAAAGTGGGCACTCTGAACATGCGATATGCCTGTGAGTACCTACATTATTGATAATTGATAATTGGCACAACGCCGCAAAATGACTGTACAGATGAAATGTAAAGTGCCAATTACCAATTATCAATATGATTAAAAATAATCTTATTTCTGGTTGTTCTCGATGTATGCGATAGCATCGCCCACCGTGCTGATTTTCTCAGCTTGGTCGTCGGGAATAGAGATGTTGAACTCCTTCTCGAACTCCATAATCAACTCTACTGTATCCAAAGAGTCTGCACCAAGGTCGTTTGTGAAACTTGCTTCCGGTTTAACTTCCTCCTCGTTTACACCGAGTTTCTCAACGATAATGTCTCTTACTTTAGATTCAATTTCTGACATAACTGTAATGTTTTAATGTTAATAATATTCACTTAATATTTAAAAATCGGCTGCAAAGAAACAACTTTTTATTCATTTGTGCAAATATTTCAATGAAAAAAACACCATATATTGCACACGACACCCCCATGTGTGCAGGTTTTTTGATGTTTTTGCCGAAAAACTTTGCCGTTTAAAAATAAACATTTAAATTTGCATCAAATCTAAAGAAAACACCAAATGTCATTTACACAACTATGTAACGAGATTTTCGACAAGGCAATCAGGGACTACCATGTTGCCGACAGCGTTGATACTCCAATCAACAACCCATACGAACACGACTCTATCGCGAACAGACTCTATCTGAAGTGCTGGATTGACACCGTGCAGTGGCATTATGAAGACATAATACGCGACCCGGCAATCGACCCTGCCGAGGCGTTGACTCTCAAGCGACGCATCGACAAGAGCAATCAGGACAGAACCGACCTTGTGGAGCAAATCGACAGTTTTTTCCGTCAGAAGTACAACGAGGTGAAACCTCTTGAAGACGCAAGGCTGAACACCGAGAGCCCGGCTTGGGCGATAGACCGCCTCAGCATACTCGCACTGAAGATATACCACATGAACGAACAGGCACGCCGTGATGATGCTTCGGAGGAGCATAGGGCGGTGTGCGCGCAGAAGTTGGACGTGCTCAAGGAACAGCAGGCCGACTTGTCGGCTGCAATCGACCAGCTTCTCGAAGACATCGAGGCAGGAAGGAAGTACATGAAGGTTTACAGGCAGATGAAGATGTATAACGACCCTGCCACCAATCCTGTGCTCTACGGCAAGAAATAGAACCGATGCGAACCGAACATATCTTAATAATAAGGTTCTCTGCACTTGGCGATGTGGCAATGACTGTGCCCGTGGTGAGTTCGCTTGCACGGCAATATCCCGACCTGCGCATCACCGTGCTGAGCCGCTCTTTCATGCGCCCGCTGTTCGAAGGGATTGCTCCTAACGTGGGATTTATGGGTGCCGACTTCACTAAGGATTATCATGGCATAAAGGGTCTGAATGCTCTTTTTCGGCGGTTGGCGGCAAAGAACTTCACCGCCGTTGCCGACTTCCACGACGTGTTGCGTTCACGCTACCTCCGCATGAGGTTCAGTGCGGCGCGTTATCGCGTGGAACACATCGACAAGAACCGCCGGGGCAGGAGAGAACTGACAAGGAAGAACGACAAGCGACTTGTGCAACAGAAGTCGTCTTTCGAGAAATATGCCGATGTGTTGGAGCGTCTGGGTTATCCGGTGAGGCTCGACTTCGCTTCCGTTTTCCCGCCCGAGGGCGGTCCGTTAGGCGAGATTGCCGGGGCGGTAGGCGAGAAAAAGGAAGGGCAGAAGTGGATTGGCATCGCTCCGTTTGCCGCCCACGAAGGCAAGGTATATCCCAAGGAAAAGACCCTTGAGGCTGTAAAACTATTGCTCAAGAGCCACCCCGCGGCACGCATATTCCTGTTTGGCGGAGGGGTGAAAGAACTGAAGGTGATGAAGGAATGGGCTGCCCTGCTGCCCGATTGCTCGGTTGTGCCGCACATGGTGCAAGGCTTCCGCCACGAACTTATACTCATGAGCCACCTCGACGTGATGCTTTCAATGGACAGTGCGAACATGCACCTCGCATCGCTTGTTGCCACACCGGTGGTCAGTGTGTGGGGAGCCACTCACACGCTTGCCGGCTTCAAGGGCTGGAATCAGCCGGAGTCAAGCATCGTGCAGGTGGAAATGCCGTGCCGCCCGTGCAGCATATTCGGCAATGCCCCGTGTTTGCGCGGCGACTATGCCTGCCTTAACAGTATCACGCCGGAGCAAATCGCCGGTAGGGTGGAGGAGTTCCTGAAGTGAGGTCCGGGCGTTCCCAAAGGGAGATGTCAAGCATAATGATAGGCAGATGAAACGGAGATTGGAAGAGATTGACTTCTTGCGGTGTGTTCTGATACTGCTGATGATAACGTTCCACATCGTGTATGTCGGCGACACATACGCCGTGGCGAAGCAGTTTGTATATACTTTCCACATGCCGGCGTTCCTCCTCGTGTCGGGATTTCTGTGCAATACCGACAAGGCGACGGGAACATTCCTGCGGTCGATGCTGTGGATATTCGTTCCATATCTTGTGATGGAGACCGGCTATGTGGCAATGGCGGCAGTGTTGCCGATACGCGAACACATAGACAATCTCACCCCGACGCTCCTTCTCGACAAGCTTTTTCTGCATCCGCTCGGTCCCTATTGGTATCTGCATACGTGGATGCTGTGCTCCCTGTTGTATTTCTTCTCCATGCGTATCACGGCTTTAAAACCCACGTTCCGGCTTCTCGTTGCCGTGGCAGGGTGCTTGTCGGCAGCCTTTTGCAGTCTGATGAGCCTCCCCAACGCGATGTATTTCATGGCAGGCGCGGCTGTAAGTGTGTCGGGCAGGCGGTTTGTCGAAGTGTTTCATCCCGCATGGTGGGCATTGTTCCCGGTTCTGCTGACAGCCATGTTCATGCCTTCACAGCTTGACCGCGCCACGATTGGCGGCATGGCGATAGTCTTTTTCATGACCTCTTTCATATTATATATATACCGACTGACGGGTCCCCGAGTCCGCCGTCCGCTTCTTTCGGTGGGCAGAAACACCCTCCTGCTCCTGCTTTTCTCACCTGTATTCACCGCACTGTCCAAACTCTACCAACCGTTTTTCATCTCTTTCGACCCCACAGGCATCTCCTTCTGCGTTGTCACCGTGACCGTTGCCACTCTCGGCAGCCTGCTCATCGGGCACGCCTCAGACCTGCTCCGCATCTCTCCTTTCCTCTTCGGCAGGGAGAAAGTGGTGAACTGACGTCTGCAGCGACCTCTTTTCAGTCTATACAACAGCCTCGCAGCTTGTTAAGATGAATAAAAAACAACAATCCGTTACTATTCTTCATTATATTTTTATTACCTTTGCAAACCAATAAACAACAGTGACAATGGAACAGACTTTTTTGATTTACAACACCCTGCACAGGCAGAAAGAACGTTTCGAACCGCTTCATGCGCCCAACGTGGGAATGTATGTGTGCGGTCCGACGGTATATGGCGACCCGCATCTGGGGCACGCACGCCCTGCAATAACATTCGACATACTGTTCAGATACTTGAAACATCTCGGCTATAAGGTGCGCTATGTGCGCAACATAACCGACGTGGGGCACCTCGAACACGATGCCGATGAGGGCGACGACAAGATAGAGAAGAAGGCAAGACTGGAGCAGCTCGAGCCTATGGAGATAGCACAGCACTACACCAACCGCTACCACGACGCGATGACTGCGCTCAACGTGCTGCCGCCTTCGATAGAACCGCATGCCACGGGGCACATCTTGGAACAGCAGGAACTGGTGCAACGCATCATCGACAACGGATATGCCTACGAGAGCAACGGCTCGGTTTATTTCGACATTGAGAAGTATAACAAGACATACAGATACGGAAAACTGAGCGGACGCAACCTCGACGACGTCATAAACAACTCCCGCGAACTCGACGGAGTGGGCGAGAAGCGCAACCAAGTGGATTTCGCACTGTGGAAGAAAGCACAGCCGGGGCACATCATGCGCTGGCGTTCGCCGTGGAGCGAAGGCTTCCCCGGCTGGCACTGTGAGTGCACGGCAATGGGCAGGAAGTATCTCGGCGACCACTTCGACATACACGGCGGTGGCATGGATCTTGTCTTTCCGCACCACGAATGTGAGATTGCCCAGGCCACGGCATCACAGGGCAACGATATGGTTAAGTACTGGATGCACAACAACATGATAACCATCAACGGGCAGAAAATGGGCAAGTCGCTCGGCAACTTCATCACCCTCGAGCAGTTCTTCACCGGCAACCACGACTCGCTTGAGCAGCCCTACGGTCCGATGACGATACGCTTCTTCATCCTCGGAGCGCACTATCGCGGCACGGTTGACTTCTCCAACGAGGCACTCAAGGCGAGCGAAAAAGGGCTGGAACGCCTGATGCAGGGCATAAAAGACCTCAAGCGCGTGCCGGTATCGGAAAAGTGCGACCCGCAAACAGAGAAAACGGTCATGGAGTTGCGTCAAAAATGCTACGACGCAATGAACGACGACATGCAGACACAGATAGTTATAAGCCACCTCTTCGAAGCATGTCACGTGATAAACTCCCTTCTCGACCACAAGGCAACAATTTGCGAGGCATGCCTGAAGGAACTGTCGGAGGTGATACACCTCTTCGCTTTCGACATACTCGGGCTGAAAGTTGCCGGCGATACCAACAATGCTGCGCGCGAAGAAGCCTACGGAAAGGTGGTGGATATGGTGCTGTCGCTGCGCTCGAAGGCAAAGGCAGAGAAAGACTGGACCACCTCCGACAGAATACGCGACGACCTCGCCGCAGCCGGTTTCGAAGTGAAAGATACCAAGGACGGAGCAACGTGGACTCTGAACAAATAGAAAGAAATAACACCTTAATCGTTGATTTATGTCAAAATGTTTGTGAAAAAACATCATTTTTTGACACTAACTCTTGCGCAATTCATAAAAACTGATTATCTTTGCAGCGTGTTCGTGAGGATACATCGAAAAGTTTTCATAGGTTAGTAGTTTGATAGATTTAAGGTAAAGATTATGTTATTAGATTTTGGAATAGGCGTGGAGTGAGTCGCTGTCATTATTATTATGATGCTTTGCATTGTTACTTTAGGCAAGACTTGCACTCGCTGAAGTTTTCAGGAGGTCGAAGTGAGAGATTCATATCGCCCTCTTTTTTTGTTTCCAAACCCCAATCGGTCATCAGGGAATGCGCTGATTATCTCGGATTATCAGTCGTGAGAAAGAACGATTAAACATTCGGTACAGCTCAAAGGTCTGATTACCGGTTAGGGTTAAGTGGGGAGTTCCGCAGTCGGGACTCCCCTTTTGTTGTTTATTACATCACGGTCTCCACCGCGCTGATCGCCTCCCCAAGCCCCTATATATAATAAGGTGTAATGAGGAAGATATTGTTTCGTAGTGTTAAATTATTGTTTTTCGATAAAATTTTATTGCGAAATATTTGCGCATTTCATGCCAAACACCTACTTTTGCATATCGAATAACTATAAGAAAGATATAAATATCAATAAACGAAAGAAAAAACATAGCATTCTTATGAGAAAGAAAATGAACATACTATGTATTGTGATACTCGTCTTCACGGTGGCAATGACGCTGTCGCAGTTCATCGAGTTGTTCTTCTCGGCAGACAATTCCAGTTCGATGATGTCTGTCTATGTTGTGCCAACGCATATCGGCGACGACAACATGGTGACGCTCACCGACAGCAATACAGGCTCGGAGGTGAAGGCATGGGTGAAGGAGGCGGTAATCGAAAACACGTTCCTTGAGCACAATAAAGAAAAGGCGATGCAACTCTTCTTTATCCTTCCCGTCACGATAATTGGCTTAGTGGCGTGGTTCATGTTCATAGTCTATCTCATAAGGTTCGTAATCGCCATAAACAAAGGCAGGGTATTCACGTGGAAAACCACACGACTGCTGCGCATGGCAGGCTGGTCGTCGCTGGTGTCGAGCGTGCTGATGATGGTTATTATAGTGTATATTGTGCACGTCTCGTCAGACTTATTCGAACCGCAAGGCTATAAATACAACTACTCCTACGCCATAGTGCAACTTCCATCGATGCTTCCCGGACTGTTGCTTCTGCTCATGGTGCAGATATTCGGCATCGGAGTGCAGCAGAAAGAAGAACTCGAACAGGTGGTTTAAGCCGTCATTGTCATGAAGAAACATGGCGGAAAAGTACAAAAAACAGGAATGACATGGGTAATATAATAGTGAATTTAGACGTAGAGATGGCGAAGAAGAAAGTGGGACTGGGCGAACTTTCCGAAAGGATAGGGCTCACCCAAGCCAACCTGTCGATACTGAAAACCGGCAAGGCAAAGGCAATACGCTTCACCACACTTGAGTCGATATGCCGCGAACTGGGCTGTCAGCCCGGAGACATACTGGAATATCGCGACGAATGATAGCCGATGATGCAAGAAACAACAATGAATATGAAAACAGAAAAAACAACAAGTATGAATAAAATGAGAAAACTAATGTTCACGTTGCTGCTCGTTACAGCGGCAGCGGTCGGTGCAAACGCACAGTTGCTTTACCGCATCTCCGGCAACGGACTGAGCCAAGACAGCTACATCGTCGGTACATTCCACATCGCGCCGGTGTCGTTTGCAGACAGCATCAGCGGAGTTTACGACGCGCTCAACAACACCGAACAGGTGTGCGGAGAACTCGACATGACGGAAATGATGAACCCCGAGAAACTGATGAACATGCAGAAGGCAATGATGTTAGGCGACGGGGCAACGCTCTCGACACTGCTCAACGAAGAGCAGTTGGCGAAACTCAACTCCACCCTGAACAAACTTATGGGAGCCGACCTCACCAACCCTATGGTGAAAATGCAGCTCGACAACATCACCCCGGCAGCCCTTGAGACTCAACTGTCGCTGCTGATGGCTCTGAAGCACAGTCCCGACTTCGACATGACAAACCCCTTCGACGGCTACTTTCAGAAACTGGCGCAGCAGGAGGGCAAGCCTGTGAAAGGACTCGAAACTCTTGACTTCCAAACAGAAACCCTGTATAAGGGCACATCGATGGAACGACAGATGGAACGACTGATGTGCTTGTGCGACAACTACGACTATATGTACATGCTCGCGGAACGCCTCGCGAAGGCATACTACACGCAGAACCTCGACAGTATAAAAGAGGTGATGGACGAGAAACTCAACACCTCGTGCGACGCCACCGATGAAGAGAACGACCGACTGATATATAATCGCAACCGCAACTGGCTGGCACAGATGCCGATGATTATGAAGCAGAAGCCGACGTTCTTCGCCGTGGGAGCAGCGCATCTCGTGGGCGAAAAGGGCGTGATAGAAGGGCTCCGGAAAGCCGGATACACGGTGACGGGAGTGAAATAAGCAGTGCCGCGGGCAGCGAATGACTGACAAAGAGAGTATATGAGGTTCGGGGATATGCGGCAGAAAAAGTACTTGCCACTTCTGAAAGACCATAAACAGGAATGCTGTATATGCCCCTGAACTCATATATTGACTAACTGCAGGGAAGTAATCTCGCCGATTTTGTCGACCAAAATCGCCGATTTTATAAAGCAATTTCGCCGAATTTGGTTTGCAATTTCGCCGAATTTACGAACCCACAGACATGCGCTCGTCACGCCAAAGGCAATCTCTCATCCTAAGAAAGCTGCCAACGCACGCTCCTCCCACACTCGCTCAACGTTCCCACTTCGCAGCTCATCTCTCTATAATAATCACGAGAATGCAATAAAAAAGAGCAAAAAGTGGGTGTTTAAAGAATATTTTGCTAAATTTGCAAGCATAATTCGAATTTTATAATAATTGAGATAAAATCTTTTAATAAACAAAAAGTATGAAACTAAAAAGAATTTTTCTTGCTGCAGCCCTCTTCGTAGTAGGTGCTACGGCGATGAAGGCTCAGCAGATGCCTCCTATCCCACAGGATCAAAATGTGCGCATAGGTAAGCTCGACAATGGGCTGACGTACTACATTCGTTACAACAACTGGCCTGAGAACAAGGCAAACTTCTACATCGCACAGCGTGTAGGCTCGATTCAGGAGAACGAAGACCAGCGCGGTCTGGCGCACTTCCTTGAGCACATGGCGTTCAACGGTTCGGAGCACTTCCCCGACTCAACACTTCTGGAATACACCCGCTCGCTGGGCGTGGAGTTCGGCAGCGACCTCAATGCCTACACCTCGATAGACCAGACAGTGTATCGCATCTGCAACGTGCCCACGGCGCGCGCCACAGCGATAGACTCCTGTATCCTGATACTGAAGGACTGGTCTAACGGACTCACTCTCGACACAAAGGAAATAGACAAGGAGCGCGGTGTGATACATCAGGAATGGCAGATGGGGTCAGGACCGACCATGCGTATGTATGAGAGGATGCTCCCGAAACTCTATCCCGGATGTAAGTACGGCGAGCGTCTGCCCATCGGACTAATGGAAGTGGTGGATAACTTCGACCCGGAGGCACTCCGCGCATACTACCGCAAGTGGTATCGTCCGGACAATCAGGCCATCATCGTGGTGGGAAACGTTGACGTTGACCACGTGGAGGCTGTGATAAAAGACCTCTGGAAAGACGCAGTGGTGCCGGCAGACGCTGCTCAGGTGGTGGCAGAACCGGTGCCCGACAATGCCGAGGCAATATATGTGATCGACAAAGACAAGGAACAGCAGTTCTCAATCGTGAACATAATGATGAAGCACGACCCTGTGAAAGACGAGGAAAAGGGTGACATCGGCTACCTGCTCGACCAGTATGCAAAGCAGATGATATCAATGATGATGAACCTCCGACTGGAGGAACTCTCAAAGAAAGCAGACTGCCCGTTCATCGGCGCGTCGGCAGCAGACGGAACCTACATCTTCTCAAAGACGAAGGATAACTTCGAAATGCAGGCTTTTGCAAAGGATGATAAGGACTTGGAGGCTCTCGCAGCAATCTATCGCGAGGCTCTGCGCGTGCGCCGGTTCGGATTTACACCCGGCGAATATGACCGCGTCAAGGCAGAATATCTCAGCCAACTTGAGAAGGAATACAACAACCGCGACAAGGTGAACAACTCTGTTTTCGGTAACGCTTACCGCGACCACTATCTCGACAAGGACCCAATCCCGTCAATCGAGACGAAGTATCAGATTATGAGTCAGCTCCTCGCATCTCCGATGATTAACGTTGACGTGATGAACGAATATGCAAAGGAACTCATCAGCGAGAAAGACTCAAACCTCGTGGTGTCTATAATGGCACGCGAAAAGGAAGGAAAGGTGCTGCCCACAACGGCACAGATGGCTGAAGCAGTGAACGGCGTGCGCGCCGAGACACTTGAGGCTTACGTTGACAACACCAAGAACGAGCCGCTCATCGCTCCCGACAAAATGCCGAAGGCTGGTAAAATAGTCAAGGAGAAGGAGAATAACGTGCTCGGATATAAGGAACTTGAGCTCAGCAACGGTGCCAAGGTGGTGCTGAAGAAGACCGATTTCAAGAATGACGAGATACGCTTCCAAGCCATTGCCAAGGGCGGAAAGAGCAACTACGGAGAAAATGATTTCATCAACCTGAACTACTTCGACGGCGTGATTGCACAGAGCGGACTGGGCAACTTCTCAAACACCGAACTCCAGAAGGCTCTCTACGGAAAGCAGGTTTCAGTGAGTCTCGGACTGAGCAACTTCGACAAGGCACTCTCAGGACACTGCGTTCCCAAGGACATAGAGACACTGATGCAGCTCGTTTACCTCAACTTCACCAACGTCTCTAAGGACGAAGACTCTTACAACTCTATGATGCAACAACTCGACCTGATGCTCTCTAACAAGGGACTCACACCCGAGGCTGTATATAGCGACTCGCTCGTGTTCACCCTCTACGGACGTAACCCGCGCTTCGCACCGAGCGACAAGTCAGACCTTCCTAAGATAAGCTACGACCGTATCATGCAGATTTGGAAAGAATGCTACGGCAATGCACGCGGTTTCGTGTTCTACTTCGTGGGCAACTACGACGAAGCTACAATACGCCCGCTCATCGAACAGTACATCGCTTCGCTGCCTTCTTCAAAGAATGTTGAGACAAGCAAGCCGATGAATCTTTACCCCACAGGAAAGGTTACTAACCTTTTCTCACGCAAGATGGACACTCCAAAGGCAACCGCATTCATGTTCTGGCACACCAAGATGCCTTACAACGTGGAGAACGAGGCGCTCGTAGATGCTGCCGGACAGGTGCTCTCAATGGTTTATCTGAAGGATATTCGCGAAGACGCAAGTGCCGCTTATTCGGTGAATGCAGGTGGCGGACTGAGCCGTCAGAACGACAATGTGTTCGCAGTGATGCAGGCTTACTGCCCGATGGATCCCGAAAAGGCAGGAACGGCAATCGCTCTTATGGCGAAAGGCATTGCCGACAACTCTATCAAGGTTGACGAAGACAAGGTTGCCAAGGTAAAGGAAAACATGCTCAAGAACGCCGACATCATGCTCAAGAACAACGGTCACTGGATGAATGTGATTGATGAGTATGTATGGACTGGTGTTGACCTCAACACCAACTACAAGAAGGCTGTGAGCGAACTCACACCGGAGAAGATAGCAGACTTCCTCAAGCGACTCCTTGCTTCAGGCAATGAAATCAGAGTTATAATGACTCCCGAGAAGTAATAAATAAAAAAGCCGACCGCCGAAAACGGTCGGCTTTTTTGTTGTTGACCGCGAGCAAATATTCCATTGTGGCGAACTCGCCATAAAGACATAAGACTTCCAAGAAAAAAATTATGTCTTTCCGGCGAAAAATTTTTGTCTTTCTGTCTGACACCATTTATGTCTTCGTGTCAAAAACACGCCAATCCTCTCCCTCCTCCGCTGCAAATAACTAAATTTATCATTACTTATAACAACCTTGTCGCGTTTTTTTCGTACCTTTGCCCCCGACAAATCAATTTACTGTTTTTAATCAAGCAAAGCAAATGGCATATCTATTCTCATCCGAATCCGTTTCGGAAGGACATCCCGACAAAGTGGCTGATCAGATTTCTGACGCGCTACTCGACCAGTTTCTGGCCTACGACGAAAAAGCCCGCTGCGCTATAGAGTCATTCGTTACCACAGGACAGGTGGTGATAATGGGCGAAGTGCGCAGTGATGTTTACATCGATTTGGAAACTGTTGCGCGAAAAACAATCAACAAGATTGGCTACACCAAGAGTGAATATAAGTTCGACGGCGACTCATGCGGCATACTTTCTGCCATACATGAGCAGAGCGGCGACATAAACAGAGGTGTTGACAAAGAACTCAAAGGCTGTGGAAACACCGCCGAAGACCAAGGCGCAGGCGACCAAGGAATGATGTTCGGATACGCCGTTAACGAAACAGAAAACTACATGCCGGTGTCGCTCGACCTTGCACATCGCCTCATGTCCGAACTCGCGGAGATACGAAGGGAGGGTAGGGAAATGACCTATCTGCGACCCGATTCCAAGAGTCAGGTGACGATAGAGTATAGCGATGAGGGAGTGCCACAGCGCATACATACCATCGTTGTGTCAACACAGCACGACGAGTTCATATCAGCACAAGAGGCGGGAAGTCAGGAAGAGGCAGACGCTCTGATGCTCGACCGCATACGAGATGACGTGAAGAACATCCTCGTGCCGCGTGTCAAGGCGGGCATCCACAGCCAAAAGGTGCTCGACTTATTCAACGATGACATAATATATCACGTAAATCCTACGGGTAAATTCGTAATCGGAGGACCTAACGGAGACACCGGGCTCACCGGGCGAAAGATAATAGTGGATACCTACGGAGGCAAGGGCGCGCACGGAGGAGGAGCATTCTCGGGAAAAGACTCGAGCAAGGTTGACCGCTCGGCGGCATACGCTGCAAGGCACATTGCCAAGAACATGGTGGCTGCAGGGGTGGCAGACGAGATGCTGGTGCAGATAAGTTACGCCATAGGAGTGGCAAAACCGCTGAATATTTACGTGAACACCTACGGGAAGTCGCGCGTAAAAATGAACGACAGCGAGATTGCAGAGAGGATTGAAAAACTGTTCGACCTCACACCCAAAGGCATCGAAAGATGTCTGAAACTGCGCCAGCCGATGTATCTCGAGACCGCAGCATACGGTCACATGGGGCGTCAGAACGAGATTGTAAGGAAGACATTCTCCTCACGCTACCACGATGAAAAGACCCTCGATGTGGAACTCTTCACGTGGGAAAAACTCGATGAGGTGGAGCGGATAAGGCGAGAGTTCCTTATTTGACACCAACCGTGGGTGATTGATAATCGGAATGTTTCAAACCGAAAGGCTATATAACAGAGGATGAAAGGCATGTTGCTACGGGCAGACTCTCTGCATAATGCCCGACAGTCAGCCGTCGCAGAGCCGTCGGCAGGTCATTGGGAGGGGCACAACACAGACGGCACTGCCGCCGGACTCACTCCGAAACAGGTGTTGCAACAGTTGCCTAAGGATGCCACCCCCGCACAACAAGACTCGGCAATACAGGCTAACTTCAGCCCGACACGCGAGCATTTGAGCACGCGCCCCGACACATTGCGCATGCCTTTCGACTCGGTTAAAACCTCAAAAGACGCGAAGCCTTTCTTCGAAGAGTCGTTCTTCGACCGCGACTCGATGTATCATCCCGAACTGTCGGGCGGACTTTACGGTGTGGCAGGCGACCCAGTGCCCTACAATATGCGTGGCGACACACTCATAACCTGCCTTCTGCTCGCCTGTTTCATCCTCGGTATAATATCGTTTTCACATTCGCGCAACCTTATTTCGCGGCAGGCAAAGAACTTCTTCCGCTTCAGCAGCGGCAATACCACGACCGAAAACGAGACCACTTCGGAACTTCGCTTCCAGTTATTCCTCGTTTTCGTGACCTGTCTGCAGTTCTCACTGCTCGCGTTTTTCTACGTGGAAGAAACCGTAAGCGAACCATTGATACTGAAATCACACTACACCCTGATAGCAATATTCCTCGCCCTTTCTTCCGGATATTACCTTTTCAAGACGGCAGCCTATACCTTTGTCAGCGGAGTTTTCTTCAATATGGCGAGCAACAGGCTGTGGCTCAAGTCGCAACTCTTCGTCATAAGCATCTTGGGAGTGGTACTTTTCCCTGCGGTAGTGCTCCTCATCTACTTCAATCTGCCGCTTCATACGGTGCTTATCTACACCACTGCGCTGGTGGTTTTGGCTAAAATACTCTCGTTTTACAAGTGTTATGTAACATTTTTTCGGAATAACAGCCCCGGATTGCAGATTTTTTTGTACTTTTGCACGCTTGAAATTGTGCCCCTGCTCGCACTTGTGGGAGGCATGATGATGATAGTGGACAGTTTGAAAATAAATTATTAGACAGATGGTAAAGAAGATACTGATATCGCAACCTCAACCTTCAAGCGAGAAATCTCCCTACTACGACATTGCCAAAGACTTCGACGTGGAGCTTGTGTTCCGCCCCTTCATAAAGGTGGAAGGGCTCACCTCCAAGGAGTTCAGACAGCAGAAGGTGAGTCTGCTCGGTTATACGGCAGTGGTGTTTACCTCGCGTCATGCCATAGACAATTACTTCAAGTTGGCAAAAGAGATGCGAATCGAAATTCCTGAAGAAATGAAATATTTCTGCGTTACGGAAACTATCTCACACTACATTCAGAAATACGTGCAGTATCGCAAGCGCAAAGTGTTCTTCGGAAGCACCGGAAAAATCACCGACCTCGTGCCGACTATGATAAAGCATAAGGCAGAGAAATATCTCATACCGATGAGCGACGTGCACGACAACAGCGTGAAAGAACTGCTCGACTCGAAGAAACTGTCACATCAGGAGTGCGTGATGTATCGCACCGTGAGCAACGACTTCAGCGAGGAAGAGGCTGCGGCGTTCGACTACGACATGGCAGTCTTCTTCAGCCCTTCGGGCATCACGGCTTTCAAGAAGAACTTCGGCGACAAATACAACCACATCTCGGTGGGAACATTCGGACCGGCAACGGCGAAGGCTGCGCATGATGCCGGGCTCACGGTGGTAATAGAAGCCCCGACGAAAGATCATCCGTCGATGACCGGAGCACTCCGACATTACCTGCTCAAGCAAGAAGAATAAACCCCGGAACACCTGCCTATGGCAATCACCGACGCCCCGAAACTTGAAAAGAAAGAGCGGATCAGCAGCAAGAAAACTATCGACCGGCTCTTCTGCGGAGGGCACAGCAAAGCAATGTCTGCCTTCCCGCTAAGGGCGGTTTATGCCATGATGCCAAAAGAGAAAGGCGATGCCGAGGCAGCGATGATGGTCAGTGTGCCTAAGCGGATGTTCAAAAGAGCCGTAAAACGCAACCGGGTGAAAAGGCAGGTGAGAGAGGCTTACCGACTGAACAAGCATCTACTGAACGCCGCCTTCGATGCAATGCCCGGAAAGAAACTGCTCGTGGCGTTCGTGTGGATTGACGACCGCCTGCACTCTTCGGTAAAGGTAAACCATAAGGTGCGCAACATCTTGGAACGCATAGCAGAGCGGGTGCAGGGCGGAAAAGTCCCACAGGCAGGAGCAAAGGAGGGCGAATGACATGAAGGTGATACGCATCATATCCAAAGCCCTTGTCTGGTTGCTGACAGCCCCGATAGTGTTCTATCAGCGTTTCATCACACCCTACACCCCGCCATCGTGCCGCTTCGTGCCCACATGCTCCGAATATGCAAGGCAGGCGATAGTGAAACACGGACCGATAAAGGGTCTCGCGCTCGCCGTTTGGCGGATATTGAGGTGCAACCCTTGGGGCGGAAGCGGTTACGACCCGGTGCCGTGAAGCCCGCGAAAGATTATTTGCAAACCACAAAAAGTCCGCAAGGACCATTCAATAACAAACCCCGCAAAACCCATAACAATGAATAAGAACTTTGTTGAAGAACTGAAATGGCGCGGTATGCTGGCACAGATAATGCCGGGAACCGAGGAATATCTTAAAGAAAATACAGTCTCGGCATATTTGGGTACAGACCCGACAGCCGACTCACTGCACATCGGACACCTCTGCGGAGTGATGATGTTGCGCCACCTGCAGCACTGCGGGCATAAACCTATAGCCCTCGTGGGAGGCGCAACGGGAATGATTGGCGACCCGTCGGGGAAAAATCTGGAGCGCAACCTGCTCGATGAGGCAACGCTGAGGCATAACCAAGAGTGCATAAAAAAGCAACTCGCGAAGTTCCTCGACTTTGAAAGCGATGCGCCAAACCGGGCAGAACTTGTGAACAACTACGACTGGATGAAAGACTTCTCATTCCTCGACTTCGCACGCGAGGTGGGAAAACACATCACCGTAAACTACATGATGGCAAAGGAAAGCGTGCAGCAGCGCCTTAACGGAACGGCGCGTGACGGACTGTCCTTCACCGAATTTACCTACCAGTTGCTGCAGGGCTACGACTTCCTCCACCTCTATCGCAGCCACGGAGTGCGCCTGCAGCTCGGAGGAAACGACCAGTGGGGAAACATGACCACCGGAACCGAACTCATCAGGCGCACACTCGGGAGCGACGCCGAGCCGGCATTTGCCCTCACCTGTCCGCTCATCACAAAGGCAGACGGCAAGAAGTTCGGCAAGACAGAGAGCGGAAACATCTGGCTCGACCCAAAACGCACAACCCCATACCGCTTCTATCAGTTCTGGCTTAACACCGGCGACGAAGAGGCTGAACGCTATATCAAGATTTTCACATCGCTCGACCGCGAGACAATCGATGCCCTCATCAATGAGCACAGGCAAGATCCGGGACGCCGCATGCTGCAGAAACGACTCGCAGAAGAGGTCACGGTGATGGTTCATTCGCAAGCCGACCTCGACGCAGCAATGGAGGCTTCGAACATACTTTTCGGCAAATCAACCAAAGAGGGACTGCAAAAACTTGACGAGCAGACCTTCCTCGATGTCTTCGATGGCGTGCCGCACTATGATATTACGGCAGACAAACTGGGACAGCCGGCGGTGGAACTCTTCACTCAAGACACCGACATCTTCCCCTCGAAGGGTGAGATGAGAAAGATGGTGCAGGGTGGAGGAGTGAGCCTTAACAAGGAAAAAATGCAGGCTCCCGACCGTATCATCACTTCCGACGACCTCATAGACGGAAAATATCTGCTGGTGCAGAAGGGCAAGAAAAACTATTTCCTGCTCACGGTGAAGGACTGAGCCGCACCCCATGCCGGCATACGTCACGGCGTTCCGCACCGCCTTATGGTCTGACATGCCGCCTTTGCGGTCGGTAATAACCGCAAACCAATTATGACAATAACGATGATGATGTGCCGCAACTGCAACAATGCAGCGGCACATCATCATAGTTTTCATTCCCTTTCATGCCAACATTCAGCCCGGCATCATACCTATGCGAAAGCAATTTCGGCGAAATTGCACCGTAAAATCGGCGAAATTGCAAAGTAAAATCGCCGAATTTACTAAACAAAATCGGCGATTTCACTTCCTCATCAGATATATCCCGCCTCGCCATTCGCCCACTGCGATACTCCCGAAGCATAGCTGTGTGGCATCACAACTGCCCTGCCTCCACCATCAGCACTACCCGCTCGGTGAGTCGGTCTTTGCCCTCCGGCTCGTATTTCTTTGTCAGCGATGCCCCGAAAGCCCACGCGAAAGCCTGATAGAAGCCGGCTTTCACGGGACCGAGAAACGCCTTTACCAGTTGGTATGACGAGGAGTTGCACTCGCGGTGAATAAGTTTTATGAGCAGTTTCCCCTGCGAGAATGTCAGTTTTTTCATCCTCGGGGTGTATTGTCTCTTTATTGACTCCTCCACCTTTTTCATGTGTTGGTCCTTCGCTTTCTTGTTAGGGAGGGTCTGCAGGTATTCGTATGTCTCGATGATGATGCCGTTCACCTCCTTTGCTATGGGCAAAACGCGCTTCACGTTCTTCACCAACTGGTTGTATTGCTGTTGTTGCTTCTCATCCTTGAAGGCTATTTCCGGATAGACATAGACGCGGTTCAGCTGCACACATTGTATGCTGTCGCCCTGTTTGTCGAGCACACGCGTCACCTTGACACGCGGCTCCATTGTAGGCTCATTCATGTCAATGGGCATGTCTTCGGGAGCCACCTTGCCCTCGTTGTCGGTCTGTGCCGCAGCATCGGGTGCGAGGCAGCACAGCATTACCGCAGTTAGGATGAGTGCGTTTGGTTTCATAACGATTATTATTGTGCCAACAGATAGTTGTTGGCGATTATGGCTCGCACGGCCTGTTCGCCCACCGCGCCTCCATATCCGTTGCTTTCTATGCAGGCATAGTCCATGTATATAAACCCGCGTTTACGCTCTTTTTGCTCCTTTATCAGTGAAACAAGATATGGATTCATCTTAGATGCGTTCTGGTAAGGAGTTCCACCTGTATAACTTGAGTAGTTGAAGTTGAAATATCCGTCACGATAGTACTGCTCGCTATTGCTTAACATGGCAGAGAAAACATTCTTCTTCATGTCTAATCCAGGATTGTCATATCGGTCTTGAACATGCGCGTTCAGTGCGATGTTCCTGCCATAATGGTTCAGATAGAAAGCTTTGTCGGCTTCATTGTCGCCCCAGCTTACGGCATCGAATGCCCACTGGTCGCCATTGGTTATTCTGTTTCTTGTTATAAGCACTATCTTTCCGCGTACATCTCCAAGGCGAACTCCTCCGATACCGCCTCCCTGATATAAGTAGAGATACTTCTTGTATTTCTCGAACATCTGTTGTGAGAGCGTGCTGTATTCGCTGTTTCCGCTTCCGTCCTCATCTTTATACAGCATCACTATGGTCTCTGTGGGGTGCGCATCGAGGAATTGCGTCACCGGTTTCATAACCTTGTCCTCAAGACTTCCGCCCTGATAGATAATACCATGATATATATCCAGACTCCCATTTTTCACCTTAACGCGTATATCCAGCCCCCTGATTCCTCTTTGTAGCAATCCTGTGATGTCGTAATACTGGCATTTTGCATACCCAAAACTTAGGCCATTCTCTGTTGCAGCACTTTCATGGGCGCAAGGTAAGAGGAAGTCGGACAGTGGCATGTTGTTGTCGAAGTCTTTCATCCAACTGCTTAGCCACGCTATATCGTCGCCGCTCTTCTTGCCGAGGGCGTAAATTTTGTTGTAGAAAGAGTCGAAGCGTATTCTCAGATTGCGCCCATGCACTAATTGTTTCAGCTTTGAGGTTCTGCCAAGGGTCTGATTTTCGGTTCTTCCTCCGTTCTTCACGCCTATTGTTGTGCGCAGTTCTATGTTTTCTGTGCCTTCATTTGTCCTCACCCAGCATGCGAAGTCCTCACGCTGTTGGCTGTTTGCAGTGAGTGGTAACATGCTTTGCGTCTGCAGTTCTGCCGTTGCGTTGCCGTTCTCATCTTCCAGCCATTTCGTTCCGTTCACCTCTTCCACCTTTATGCTGCTTACCGTAAGCGAAGTCCCTGCATAGACATTGTAAACCAAGATGTTGCCTCTATGTTTCAACTTCAGCGACGGTGTTGCCGTGTCGAGGCTTTTCTGCTCGAAAGTCAGCACCATGTCTTTGGCTGCTTCCTCCATACTCCTGCGCCACGAGCCGTGTTTGCACACCAAGATAGGGTCGGGAGTGCCGTCGGAAGTCTGGTAACGGGCATTACCAACCGCGCCGTAGATGTTGTAAGAACGTGTCGGACTGAACCCCGTGGGACATGGAATTTTTATTGATGACAGGGTGTTTCCATTTATCCCGTCGGCCTCTCCGACGCTATGATCTATGGCATACCACTTGTTGTCCTGATAGAGATAAACCTTTATTATGTCGCCAATCTCCCATGTGAAGCTCAGTTTGTCGTTCTCGTCTTTATGCACTGCGATATGCGCAGCCGATGAATTGTCGCCCTCGGTGAGTTTGATGCGTAGCGTGTCTGTGTTTTGTTTTGTCGTTTCAGTACCTTCTCCTGCAGTTGAAAAGACGTCGTCGCCACCGGAGCATCCGGTCAGCAGAAGTGCAATGAAAGCCAACGCTATGGAATATTTTGTTCTCATCGTGTTTATTGTAATAAGTAATAAAAGAATGTCTTGCAGTGTAATTGTAAGATGTTTATAATGTCACATAATGGCAGTTGGCGGGTATTGGCTCATTCCAATTCCTCGGTCTCCATGTCCTCGATAGTGAATGCGCTATCAATGGTTTTCTTTCCCGGACTGCCTTTCAGTATCTCTGCTTCTGTTTCAATGAGGAACAGTTTCAAGGCAGGCTGCAGATATGCTTTCTTATTTCTCATAATACGTATTGTTCTAAATGTTTTTACTAATATCAGTGGGTGTGTCACGCCGGGCACACCCACTGATTTATGGTTAGAAATCTTTGTTGTCGAGTATATCAGAGAACCCTCTTGGCTCACGTTCCTCCGTAGGGTCGAACATGTCATTGCCCCTTTCCTGACGCAACTCGTTAAATTTCGGCTGGTGATGCTGTTCTCCGCGCTCACCTCTCTCGCCCTTGTCGCCTCTCTCCGGGCGTTGACGACGTTCGCCTCTCTCGCCTCTTTCGGGGCGTGGGCGGCGTTCGCGCTCAACATATCCTTCCGGTTTCGGTATCAGGCAGCGGTGAGACAGTTTATACTTTCCGGTCTTCGGGTCAATCTCCAGCAGTTTGACGGTGATTTTGTCGCCCTCCTTTATGCCGGCTTCCTCCACTGTTTCGAGTCGTTTCCAGTCAATCTCGGAGATGTGCAGCAGTCCGTCTTTTCCGGGAAGTATCTCCACGAAGCATCCGTAAGGCATGATGGAGCGAACCGTCCCCTCGTAAACCTCGCCCACTTCGGGCACTGCCACTATTGCGCGTATCTTGCTTATTGCCGCGTTTATGCTCTCCTTGTTTGGTGCAGACACCTGAACCACGCCCTTTCCGTCAATCTCGTCGATGGTGATTGTGGCTCCGCTGTCTTCCTGCATCTGCTGAATGATCTTTCCGCCCGGACCTATCACGGCTCCGATGAACTCCTTAGGAATGTCAAACTGTTCGATGCGTGGCACCTGAGGCTTGAGTTCCTCGCGAGGTTCAGACATGGTTTCGTTCATCTTTCCGAGAATATGCTCGCGCCCGGCTTTAGCCTGCATGAGAGCCTTTTCGAGGATTTCGAAAGACAGTCCGTCGCACTTGATGTCCATCTGTGTGGCTGTCAGTCCGTCGCGTGTTCCCGTAGTCTTGAAGTCCATGTCGCCAAGGTGGTCCTCATCGCCGAGGATGTCGGAGAGCACGGCATACTTGTCTTCGCCCGGGTTTTTGATAAGTCCCATTGCGATGCCGCTCACCGGCTTCTTCATCGGCACTCCGGCGTCGAGCAGTGCAAGCGTTCCGGCGCATACGGTAGCCATAGACGAAGAGCCGTTGGACTCCATTATCTGGCTCACTAAACGCACCGTGTAGGGATAGTCTGCCGGTATTTGGTCTTTCAGTGCGCGCCATGCCAGATGTCCGTGACCTATTTCGCGACGTCCCACACCGCGCTGTGCCTTAGCCTCTCCGGTGCAGAACGGCGGGAAGTTGTAATGAAGCAGGAAGCGCATGTAACTCTTGTCGAGCACGTCGTCAACCAGTTTCTCGTCGAGTTTGGTTCCGAGCGTACACGTTGTGAGGCTCTGTGTCTCGCCACGCGTGAAGATACTGCTTCCATGAGGCATCGGCAGGGTGCTCACCTCGCACCATATCGGGCGTATCTCGTCGGTCTTGCGGCCGTCGAGACGCTTTCCTTCGTCGAGTATGCAGCGGCGCATGGCGTCGCGTTCCACGTCGTGATAGTATTTGTCTATCATCGCCTCGACGTCTTCTTTAGACACTTCTGCGTCATCGGCAATCTCGTTCTCGGCGAAATATTTCTCCTTGAAGTCAGCCACTATCTGTTCGAAAGCCTCGGCGCGGGCGTGCTTCTCAAGAGCCTGTCCCACCACCTCGTATGCCTTTTCGTAGCATTCCTTGCGCACAAGTTCGCGCAGTGTGTCGTCGTTTATCTCGTGACAGAACTCGCGCTTGATGTCTTTGCCGAGTTCCTTGCTCAGTTCTGCCTGCATCTCGCACATCGGCTTTATGGCGTTCATTGCCGTTTTCAGGGCATTGAGGAGATCCTGTTCGGTCACTTCTTTCATCTCTCCCTCCACCATCATGATGTTTTCGGCACTCGCTCCGACCATGATGTCCATGTCGGCAAGTTTCATCTGTTCTGTTGTTGGGTTTACTACATATTCGCCTTCGACGCGTGCCACACGCACCTCGGAAATCGGACATTCGAAAGGAATGTCCGAACATGCCAGTGCTGCAGAGGCTGCGAAACCTGCGAGAGCATCCGGCTGGTCAACGCCGTCGGCAGATAACAGCATCACGTTGACGAAGACCTCGGCGTGATAGTCGGCAGGAAACAGCGGACGAAGCACGCGGTCAACGAGGCGTGATGTGAGAATTTCGTTGTCAGAGGGTTTGCCTTCGCGCTTTGTAAAACCTCCGGGGAAGCGTCCTGCGGCAGCATACTGCTCGCGATAATCCACTTGCAAAGGCATGAAATCGGTTCCGGGAACTGCATCCTTTGCTGCACAAACAGTTGCGAGCAGTACGGTGTTGTTCATGCGGAGCATGACCGAGCCGTCGGTCTGTTTTGCAACTTTCCCGGTTTCAATTGTGATAGTTCTTCCATCAGGCAATTGAACTGTTTTCGTAATTACGTTCATCTTGTTTGTAAACATCTATAAATAAAAATCGTACAAAGATACTCATTTCCACATGAACACAGGCAAGACGTGATATATTTTTACTGTTTTTTATGAAATAGGCGACAAAAAATGCGCCGACGGCAGCGATATATTGCATCCTGATTGCTTATCTGTCACTTATGGAAAGAATATCTCTTGCAAAGTGATTTCGGCGATTTTGCCGACCAATTTCGCCGAAATTACTGTGTAAAATCGCCGATTTTGGTTTGCAATTTCGGCGAAATTGGTTTTCAATACATATTAGAATTTGCTGCAAAGGGGCATTTTTTTAATGTTTTTTTTGTGCTTTAAGTTTTTTTGCGTATATTTGTGCCGTTCAATAACAAGGGCTTTTGATAATCGGAAGAATATTATTGTTTAACATAAGAAAGTAATACGCATGAAGAAAAAAATTTACTTTGCATCTATTGCATGTATGCTGTCGCTGACCGCAGTCTGTGCACAGCAAAAACCTTTTGCTCCTAAGAAGATTGCCGGAACAGACCTGCGGGCGCGGGAGGCGGCAAGGGCTCCGGAGGAAAAACTCGTGGTGGAGGAGCATTTCGACAAGTTCACGGCAGGAACCGAGGCAGAGCCGGATGGCACAAACATCGCCGGCAACAGTTCTAATGGCTACAAGATTGCCGACGGGATGATGTCGAGCGAAGGCTGGACCGGAAACCACGTTTATCAGGCAGGACAGACCTGCGCCCTCAGAAAGTATGATTACTACGGCTATCCTTACTACGGACACATCAGCACTCCGGAGACAGAACTCTACGGTAAGGCAACGATTACGCTGCGCGCACGCCGTGTTCCCGGCTCTACTGCCGGGAGTGTGACTATATCACTGTGCGACAACACCTCGGGAGTGGAAGATTCGAAGACCGTGGAGCTCACCGACGAGTGGCAAAACATCTCTTTCACCACCGAAAAGGGTACGTTCAACAACCGCAACATCTTCCAAATTTCTGCCGAAAAGGGTGAGATTTTGGTTGACGATATAAAGGTTACACGTGTTCGTAACAAGATAGGCAAGCCATTGGTTAATCCGGCAGAGAACATGGGACTCACGTCGTTCAAGGCGTCATGGAAACCGGTGAACGGCGCGCAGGAATATCTGCTCAACGTGTTCTATAAGGACATGCCTGCGAATGTGGTTCCCGCAGGAACCATTCTGGAAGGTTTTGACGGAATAAACCTCAAACCCGACGGCAACATAGACACCGCAAACCCGAACTATCCGGCAGGCTGGACAATCGACGTTTCGTCTAACGGAACCGTTGACGTGCTCACCGGCGAGGGCAACAAGAACTCCGGCAAACTGGCTCTGAACATGGACGCCGCGGGAGATGTCATCATTTCGCCCGTCACTCCGGCTCCGGTGAAGAAGATTTCGTTCTGGGTTAAGCCGAGCACAATGGAAGTTCCGTCCGACTATAATCTCTCGCTGCTGGGCGTGTATGTGAAACATGAAGACGGGAAATGGGAACACATTGCCAATCTCCCCAACAACTGGATGGAGGAAGGAGGCGGAATGTATTCTTTCGGACTTGACGAGATAGGCGATTATGTGACACAGGTGAAGATTGACATGGTGCAGAAGACAAACTGCACATTTGCCATAGACGACTTCACTCTCGACTATGAAACGCAGCCGGTGCCATACTATACTCTCGAAAACTTTTCCATAACAGAGACCTCGAAGGTGGTGGAGGGCATCGACCCGGAGAAGGATTACTTCTATTCCGTACGCGCCAAAGACGGCGAACTGATTTCGGAAATGTCTGATTTGGTATGGGTTGACGGCATCGTAGGCATAAAGCCCGGGGTGCATCAGGCATCTGATGTTGCAGACAATGCTTTCACCGCACACTGGGAAGAGCTGCCACACGCAGGCAACTACATCGTGAATCTCTACGAAGAGATTACCACCGCTGCCGACGGAGAGAAGGTGATGCTCGTTTATGAGGACTTCGACAAGATAAAAGGAGGAACGATTGACAATCCTGAAAAGCCGATGTACTATACCCCGCAACTCTCACTCGCAAAGGAAGGAAAGGCCGATACCGACTGGACCGCTCTCTATCCTAACTGGGCTGACGGAATGATTGGCGGTATGCCGATGACCGAATGGGGCACCAACATGGGGCTCTTGGCTTCTCCCAAACTCTTGATTGCCGACGGAGGCGACTTAGAGGTTGAGTTCACCGGTGTCACTACCGAAGCTGAAGATGAACTCTACGTGCTCATTATGGATACGCCATTTGCCACGCAAGCGGTGATGGGATATAATGTTCCGTTTGAAACACCTAAGACTAAGATGGAAAAGACGGTGGTGTTACGCGCTGCCGACCTCAATCAATATCTGCAGAAGGGCAAGGCTTACCATATTGCCTTCTCAAGCAAGAACGGAAAACAGTTCTTTATAGACAAGGTGAAGGTGACGCAGAAGTATGACGCTAAGGGTACGGTGGTTGTGGCTCCGAGAAAACTTGTTTATCCGGAGCACCAAGGTTACAGGTTTGAGAACCTGAAGACCGCCGGCACTTACTTGTACGATGTGCAGGCATACAGAATGAAGAACTACAACTACTACACCTCTGAAATTTCCGACAGGATGCGCGTGGTGTGCACCGGAACGTCGTCGATAGGCGGAACCGACGCCGAAACTACAGGCGTGATGACCAAGGAAGGCGGCATCTGCATCGATGCAGCAGCCGGAGTGCGTGTGGAAGTGTATGACATGATGGGGCGTGCAGTATATTCTGCAACCCTTAACAATGGCAGTCACGACATCGCGTTGAGCCGCGGAATTTACGTGGTGAAGGTGAACAACGAGGCAGTCAAGGTGGCTGTGAGATAATATTTTCCCGTTCTCGTGAAACGAAATTCCCCCGAAAGTCGTGCGACTTTCGGGGGAATTGGATTTTATAAAGACGCTTGTCTTTATCTGTTCAGGCGTTTCTTCCCGTTCTGTATCACTATTCCCTTAGTGTCGGGCGATACGCGCTGACCGGCGATGTTGTATGTAGGCGTGTTTACGGTTGATGCTTCGGTTGCTGCGTTGCTTATCGCGTTCACCGTTTCCGAGCCGATAAACTTCACGTCGAGCCACTCGTTTGTCTCTCCGGCTGCGTTGGTAACGAGTCCGGCAGGGATGATGAGATGATATTCTTTTTCTGCCTCACTGTCGAAGGCGGCAGTGTTGTTGTCTGTCGCAAGTCCCCTTATGATGACCGTATTGCCCTGTTGCGTTGCTGTCCAGCCGCCTTCTGCATAAATCTGTGCCGTGCTCCAGTTGCTTCCTTTGCGGATGTGCACGTCGGGCGTGTTGTCGGTAAGGATCACGTTGTCGTCGAAAGTGAGGGTGTATTCCATGAGATTTCCCACGGCATACAGTTCGCTTCCGTTTGCCGGAGTGATGCTTATGGGGAGTATTGTGCCCTTGTTGCTCTCCACGATTTTCATGTATTCGCCGTAGCCTTCCGTCGTGTAAGAGTCTGACGCATCTTTGGGCACGGTAATGGTGAGCATCGACGGTGTGAAGCCATAGAACGGGTGGTCGTACTCTTCATACATATCCATTATATCGGGAGCACCCGACGACAGACACACGATGTCTTTCAGCGCGGTGCAACCTGCGAAGGCGTGGTTGTAGATTTGCTTTACGCACGACGGTACAATCACCTTTGTGAGCGACTTGCAGCCGTAGAACTGCGCGTCGTTGATGTAGGGCACGTTCTCGGGGAGCGTCACCTCGGTGAGTTTTGTTTCTGCGAAAGCCTGCTCGTCGATAAATACGAGCGACTTGGGGAAGTTGACCGACCGCAGCTGTGAGTTCTCAAAGGCTCCAAATCCGATGCCCACCAGACCCTCGGGCAGCGTTATCTCTTCTAAGTCGGAGTCCCAGAACGTGCCTCCGTTGATGCCCAGCGTGCCCGGTTCCACCGTGAGCGATGTTATGCCTTTTATCGGAGCGAGGTAGAGAATGGTCTTCTCCTTGTTATATATCGCGTCGCCCACCTTGATGAAGTTTTCACATCCCTCGTCGATAGTGATGTTTCTGACCACCGTTCCGCCTATTACGCACTCGCCGAGAGTGGCAAGTTGCTTAGGGATGTTGATTGACTCAAGTGTCGCATTGTTGAGAAACGCCTCGTTGCCGATGAACTCCACCGTGAAAGGCAGCGTCACACTCTTGAGCACATTGTTGGTGTTGTATGCGTAAGTGCCCGACGTGAAAGCCCCTTTCCCGATGTATTTCAGTCCTTCGCGGAGTTCTATCGTCTGCATTTTCGGGCTGAAGAGGAACGCCGTTGCTGCTATTGTGTCAACCGATGCGGGGATGGTGAGGTGCTCGATGCCGTTGGCATAGAATGCCGACTCGCCGATATATTCCAGTCCTTCGCTGAGATTGAGCGTCTTGAGGAAGAACTTCGACGAAGAGCCGGAGAAGGCATTCTTGCCTATGCGCTTGACAGACGAGGGAATGGTAATCTCTGTCGGTCCGCCCGAATATGACGCCGTGAACGCACTCGCGCCGACAGAGGTGACGTCGTATGTGGCTGTGCCGTCGGTCGCCGTTGCCGGAATAATGAGTGTCTCGGCAGTGGCGTCGGTTGCAAATCCTGTTATCTCTGCCGTATTATCACCGGTTTTCACGAACTTGAAATTGCCGTCGGTAAACTCTTTCGCCTCCTGTGCCTGCACGCTGATGCCTGCCAGCAGGAGCAATGAGAAGAATATTTTTTTCATAATCTTTCTTTTCCAAATGATGTTATTTTCTCACGCAACGCACGCTATGCCCGAACTTGTAGTCGTGACCGTTGTCTTTATATATGGCGAAGCCGGTTGCCACGTTGTTCAGTCGTGCCATGCACAGCGCATCGGTCTTGGTAAGCGGGTCGTAAACCACGGTTTTGCTCCAGAAGTAAGCCTCCACTCCCTCTGCCGTGTCGCCAAGACCAGTGTTGAAGTATCCGCTCGGCAGTGCAGAAAATCCGGTGAGGTTTGTTCCCTCCCCGCCGTCAATCCACGACATCGGTGTGTTATCCTTGTAGAGAGCTGCGCTCGAACCGGCGTATGTTTTCAGTTTCTGCCACTGGTCGATGGTGGGGATTTCCCAGCCCTCGGGAGCCAGTCCGCTCTCGCTTAGCACGGCATATCCGTTGTAGAGTCTGCCGTGCATGGGCAGGAAGTTTTCCTCGCTGTCGGCATATATGTGGCATGCTCCGGTGGTGTTTGCGTTCCACTCATTCACCTCTTCTGCCGAAAACTGTGCTATTTCGTTGCCGTCGGTGAAGCGTTTGGTCTTCAGGTTGTCTGCCATCCAATACTGTGTGCCGATCTTCACTATGCGATACTCGTTCACCTCGGTGCCGCGTATGTCTCTGAGCAGTTCCGGTTTTACCGTTGCTGCGCCCGTAACCTCGGCGGGTTGCTGTGCTGTGAGTCCGTCGTTGCTGATATAGAGCGTGGAGAGTGGGGTGGTGCCCGCGGTGTAAGTCACTTTGTTTGTTGCCTCGTCCCATACCACAGTCCCGCCGTCGGTGGCAGAGATGCCCTTTGTGAGGTCAACTTTCCTTGTCTCCCTGTCCACAGGATATACCACCACTGTCTGTTTCTTGGTGGTCTTGATGTACTCAAGGCAAATCTCGGCAATCTTATCGCTGCCCTGCATCACGTAGAGAACGTAGCTGTCGCCGAATGTTGTGGGAATTTCGATGCTGAGAGTCCCCTCTATGTTCAGTCCGCCGGTGGGCGTATCTTCCACCTTTGTGAAACTCACGAAATCAATGTCTTCTGTATAGAAAGTGTTCTTAGTGCCGTCTTTCATGTTGAGAATCATCTGTCGCCTTTCGGTTTGTCCCCATGCCGCAGTGATAGCGATGAGGAGTAAAAATGTAGTAATGTTTCTTTTCATAACAAGTATGGTTCTTTAATGTTTAATATGAAATGTTTTATCGTTTTATGGTTTGCAAAAGTAATGAATTTATTTCATACGGCAAGATATTTACCGTAAAAACTAATTACCGGTTTTGGATAAATATAAATAATATTTTGTCTTTTGTCTTTTCCCGGCTTTACGAATGGCAAATACAATATTGGGAAAAAAGAAATTCGGCATACCCACAAATGAGGCATGCCGAATATTTTAGGGCTGAATGATTAGCGTGAGAGAGGCATCGTAGGCATTGCCATGAAGCCGTTGCGTGCAGATGCGTTGTTGCGCGGCTGAATCATCGGCATGTTTTTGGGAGCCACACTTCTCGGTACGAATGTTGTAGGTGCTGCAGCATAGTCCATTGTGAGCTTATGACCGCCCTCCATTGTGAAGTCGCAGAGGAAACGATACTTACCGTCGCTGTTCTTGGAAATCTCAAGAGTACCGCCGGTTACATATCCCTTGTTGACCGTCGTGTTGCCTTTGCTGTCATACTCATTGATGAATGTGCCGATAGACACGGTAAAACCGCCGTAGTCATAGTTGGTTCCGGCGAGGTACGTACCCGGTTTCCACGGACCGGCGATGGGGTCGGTGATTTCGTAAGAGCCAATGAGGTCGTCAAGGTTCATCGTTTTTGAAGGCGCGGTGAGAAGCTCGATGTTAACCAATTCGCCGGCACCAACGATAAATCCGTCACTGTCAATCGGTGTGGTGTAGAAAGCACAGCTGTAACTGCTGTACTTTTCGCCACTGCTGAAACCTGCCGATGAGCCGGTTGGCTGGAAGGCAACATCGTGGTCATAGTTCTCATAGTAAGAATTGTCTTTGTTGATATAGTTAATCTTGCCGTCGAAAGTCATGTGTATATTGGCGAAGTCGGCTTTGTCGCTCTTTGTGGAACGACCCTTGAAGTCTATGGTATATGTGCCATTGCTTTTGTATTCCACGTTTACTTCTGCGCCCTTGTCTGTGTAAACAGAGTAGCCATAAGCACCATCTGCCTTAATCTCCGTGCATACAAAGAAGTAGAGATATTTCTCATTGTCATAGAGAGTGTTGTTACCCAAAGAAGAACTGCTAACGTAACGACCCGACGGAAGGATGGCGTTGGCTGCTGTCAGGGGCTTCTCACCGATAGCATAGAAGCCAACGGAGATCTGTCCGACCTTAGTGGGAAGACCGTCTTCTGTCAGAGGGTCTGTAGAAAGGATGGTAAGATACTGTCCTTTGCCCCAGTAAGCCCCCACGCCGTACTTTCCTTGCACCACCTTGTCATAGTTGACCGGAGCTGAAAAAGTGATGCTGTCAAGGTCGCTGACATTGAATTCCTTAATTTCACCCGACTTCATGTGAAGCAATGCGGTGCGGGTGTCTTGTTGTGCTACTGCCGGTATTGCGGCAACAGAGAGCAATATAACTGATAATAGAGTATTCTTAATATTCATAATCTTTGGTTTTTGTTATTTGTTAAACTTGGCAGCCTTGTCGCCTACCTTAATAATATAAACGCCCTTAGGCAGAGAAGTGATGTCGATGTCGGAGCCACTCCACTGCTTCAGTTCTTTTACGAGCGAACCTGAAGTGTTGTAAAACTTGACATCAGATGATTTACCGGCTTGCCATCCGCTGACGGAAACGGTGCTGCCGTTGTTCGTAACGTGCAGCAGCAGTTTGCCTTTCTGCTCTCCGCTCCGGGTAACGGTTGTGATGCCGCTGGTGTTAAGCCCGAAGCAGATGGAGTAAACATCCTCGAAAGCATAGGTTGTGACTCCCGCGTTTGTAGTCACAACGCCCACATTGCCGCCCGTGAGGTCGATACGCCGCACATTGTCAAGCAGGTACGACGTGTTGCCTGTTTTGGCTTTAACCACCAGTTCATTGCCGCTTTGCGCCATAAGGTGCATTGCCGGCAGCAGAGGTAGCAGAGCCAACAAGAAGAATTTCTTTCTCATAAACATTTAATTTAATTGTTACTAATATGAATTCTCCATGATATTATTATCTTAAAGTTTATTGTGATTTTGCGTGCAAAGATAAATTATATTTATATTTGGTGCAAGAATAATTACAATTATTTTTCCAATAATCACTTATGCGATTGTTCGTTTACGATTTGCAAGGCAGAAAGATTGCCGACAATTACGAAGAGGTCAAGAATAGTCTTCCAACCGGTATCTACGTGGTCAACGGGAAGAAGATTGTGAAGAAGTAATCATATTTCTTTTCTAAATAATAAGTTATCATCAATAAACAACAGCGTAAATAATAATCGCATTATGAAGAAGAAAATATATCTTTCACCCGGTCTCAATGTAAAGACTGTTGAGACAGAGGGTATCATGACCGGTGGTGGTTCAGGTAATGGTACAGGCATCAGCGAAGAACCTGCCACGGAACCCGCACATGGCAAGGGCAACAGTTTCTTCACATCAGATGAATCTTCCTCCTTTGGAAGCAGCAGTCCGTGGGACGACAGTGAAGAATAAATCCTCCGACTGACAACAGGAAGTAAAGCCTCCGGCCGTCAAAGCCGGGGGCTTTATTGAGCACATTGATTATACAATATCCGGTAGTGTCATGTTGAGAGATGACAAGACACTTCCGATTCAAGGAACTCCAGATTTTTTAGGCGTATAGGTCAAATTTTCATCAGCAATTACCCATTGACCGATTCTATTACTACCTTCGCGTTTTAGCAACCCTTTTTCTGTAAACCGCTTGATGTATTTCTTTGCTTGCCTTTCAGATACGCCCATTTTTTTCAGCCATTTCTCTTATTGTTATCTTGGGATTGCTTGATATTAGGCGGTATATCTGTCGTTGGGCTTTCCGATATTCTTTGGTGAACTCATTGGTGAACTTTACCGTTGTATTTGTATAATCAGCACCATCTTTCACGACCTCATTCCCATAGTTCAAGTTCCAAAGAACCACATGGAATTCAGTTGCATCAGACCTGAACTCCGGTGCACGATATGTTGGCATCTGTTCGTATTGCTTGTAGGCACTGACAATTTTCTTCATTCCACTACCTCTTCGTTCCATCAAATCCAAGCGATTGAAAAAGTCTGCCAACAATGGGTTGCGGCGTTTCGACGGCACATGAAGTGGGTCGAGATTCTGTATCAGTTTGCCGTCCAACATCCGGTAGTGTCATGTTGAGAGATGGCAAGACACTTCCGATTGGTCGTGACTATAAGGAGAGTTTCAAAAACAGTCTGACTATATTAGGAGCGCAATCAAGAATCTGTGATCGCAAAGACTGATTGAGGTGGTGATTATTATAAGAAGAACCGGCGTTACAGGCAGGCTGACTCTTTAAACCTGTAATTTATGGGGATAAGTAAAGGTTTTGCCGTTTATATTTGTACAAGTTGTTTTAATTGATTATTTTTGCGCATGATACTTAACAATAATTGATATGGTTAGATTACTACTTACTTTTTCTGTTGTGCTGTTTTCGGCAATGACAGTCTGTGCAGACGATGTTGTCACTGTGAATAGCGGGACTAATACCGACCGGTTTGCTGTTGACGACATTGAGAGAATTCAATTCGGCGAAGACGTGCTGACGTTCATCGAGAAGTCGGGCAAGGAAACGCTTTTCGAATATGATTTGATAAGCGAAATCACTTTCGACTACGCCGTTTCGGGCATTGAAGGCGTTGTCACCCCCGATGTTCTTCCTATCGGCCTTGAAGGTGCCGAAGTGTATAGCATTTCCGGACATAAGATGAACGCCGGAACACTTCCTCGCGGTGTATATGTAATAAGGAACGGAACGAAGGTAACCAAATTCATAAAGCGATGAAACGGATATGGTCTTTGTGTCTGGCATTGATTATCGGTTGTGTGGCAATGGCTCAGACAAACGAGAGGCGGCAGGTGGTTTTCGTTGGCAACAGCGAAGACTCCACCATGTTCTATGTTGACGAACTGGAATATGCCACGATAGACAGCACAACCACCACGGTGCCGAAACATAAGTTCTTCAACCTGAAACGTAAGGAGGGAGCGGATGTGCGCATCTACTTCTCTGACGTGAAGAAGGTGGTGTTCAGGAAGGTGCAGGAGGAGGTTGTCATACCGCAGACCGACCCGAAGGTGGGCGACTATTACTATAGCGACGGCACGTGGAGCGACGGAGGGCTCGTGAGCATAAACGACGACGGCACAAACCCGGTATGGGCAGAGGTGAAGCCGGCTCCAATAGCGGGGAAAACAGTGATTGGCATAGTGGCTGTGACCGACCCTGCACGCATCGCACAGAGCGACCGCGACGCCGGATTTACCCACGGATATGTTGTTTGCAGCAAGTTCGTACACGACCCGAACAACACGCATCCCTCAACAGGCGAAGTATTCCCTACAACGAAATTCTCTTGGGATGACAATTTCGAGAGCGACATCCCGGTGAAGAAATCGGGCAAGTCGTGGTATGAAGACCTCAACGGAAGGCAGCATTGCAACAACGCAATCTCCGAATATGGCAACATGCTCGTGGCGAAGTGCCCCACGATTTACTATACCAACGTGATGGCTCATCCGTCAACGTCGAGCGAATGGTTTATCCCTTCCACCGGACAGATGTGGGATGTGCTGGCAAACCTGTGCGGGAACAGTGCGGCGCAGCGCATGAAAGGCTGGCGTACAAATACCGAAGACGCCACTCTCTACTGCTCGGCATATATCTACGACGACCCTATGGCGAATTTCAACAGCACTCTTGACAAGGTGGCTGAGGCAGACAAGGAACTGCTGGAGATTGACAGCGAGACTCACAACTACTGCCCGATGTGGACCAGTACGCGCTACAACGAGGATGCGATGGACATCTTCATCGTCGGGACGAAGTATGAGTCGGGCAACTACAAGGGCAAGTCGCTCATAGAATGTATGGCGGAATGGTATAACGGCGACTGTTATGCCCGTCCGATATTGGCGTTCTGAGGCTTACGGAAAACAGCAACGGACAATGGAGAAGCGTCGTTCTACCATTGTCCGTTGCTGCTTTTTCAATACTCTGCCAAGGTTTATCTGACTACGACCTTCTTTCCTTTGTGAATGAATATTCCGCTTCGTGGATGTGCTATTCGCTGTCCCTGCAGGTTATACCACGCATTGTCGGAACTTTCTGTAGTGACGGTGCTGATGCCGGTAGTGATTTCCGCCGCATCAATATATGTCATCTGTATTGCGGGGGCTTCTGCTTGACGGAATTCGTTGTCTTCACCTTTTATCACACGGTCTTTAACATAGTTCTCCATGAAAGTCTTTGTGTCGCTGGAGAAGATTGCCGTTCGGAACGGGTCGGTAGGCTCGCGCGAAACAAAATAGAACTGGAAGAGGTCGTTTGAGGGATCGAAATACTTATCGCTCTCGTTGGTTATCGTCACCACGAGCGATTTTCCATTGTATGTGTAAGGATTGTTTTCGAGGTTCAATGTGAGGTGAAAGTCCTCATTGTCGATGTATGACTGTAGGAAGTCTGCGGTCATGTCGTAAGTTGTCGAAGGCTCTCCGTATTCGGTCTGAATCCACTCGTATCGTGACGCCTCATCGTTGTATGGGAATGTTACATGGTCGGTTTCTGTGAGATACACTTTTACTGTGCTCTTATATTCGTTTTGGGTATATGCGTTAGACATTCCGGAGAATGAGAGTGAGGTTATTGCCTTGCCGTTGAGTTTTTCCAACCATTCTGCGGGATAGATTGTCTGCGTACCGCTGTTATTGTAGTTGAACGTCATCGGTGAATTATGATTGTTAAATCCGTCGTATGCCACCTTGTCATTGCCTTTGCCATAGAAGTTGCCTATTGTCAGCACTCCGTCAGGGTCGGGAGTCGGTTCCGGCTCGGGTTCCGGCGATTTCGGTACTATAACATAGAATGTTCCGGCTTCAAGTGTTTCCTGTCCGGCGTCATGATAGAAACCGTGTTTACCGTTCTTTTCACCAAACACATAGATTGTTTCGTCGTTAGTAACCGTTCCGTCGCTCACCTTTATCAGATTGTCGGTGATTGGAGAAACCAATGCGTCGGTAGAATAGAATACCGGAGCCACAAGTGAACGTAATATCAGGTTGGCTCCTTTCGGTGCTTCGGTAACTTTTTCGTATGTTATCTCACCGTTTGTCGTTGCCGTAACCTTGAACGCATCGAGTCCGACGATGTTCAGGTCGGTGTCATACTTTGCTGTGAATGTTCTCCAAGTGCTGTCCGGCACAGCAGCATCGGCATATCCATATGCCACTGCCGGCATATCCACTAATCCCAGAAGTCCTGCCGGTCGCAAATCACCGTTGAGCATTTCGGTCGGGTCTGTTTTCTCCGGAAAAGTCAGAGTGCTCTTCGATGTGTTCTCTACCTTTGGGAAATCAATGTAAAACCCTCCGTCAGTGCATGCTTCTCCGGTGGCAGTTATAGTCACGACGAGGTTGTTCTCTCCGCTGTAATAGAACGGGCGATCAAACGTAATGGTGAATTCCGGCCCCATCATGTAAGCCCAGTTGTATGTTTCGCTGAGTGTCAGTGTTCCGTGATATACAGCCTGTTGCCAACTTGTGTCGAAAAATCTGTATCTATTCTCCTCTTTCTTGAAGTTGTCCTTGTTTGTCTCTCCGATGTATATCGTGACCGTCCGAGTAAGGTCTCCTCCGTAATATCCGTTGTTATACATCCTCATGTTTAACGTGGTGATGTTCTTCCCTGCCATTGTGGCGATGTCTGCTTTTGGCAGAATTGTTTGCGAGCCGCTGTTTTCAAGATAGTAGTTTATGGGCGCAATCTCAAAATAACTTCCGTCGTTATAGAGGTTGTCGGGTTTATCTCCTTCCTCCTCCAGTTCTGCGTAGTTGCCGAGTGACAACTTCTGTGCCGATGCCGTACAGAATGTCGCACCGAGTAATAATGCCGTGAGTAAATGTTTTGTTTTCATTCTTTTATAAGATCAATTTTTATTTGGTGATTTTTCGGCTGCAAAATTAAACATGTCCGAATAACCACGCAATACCCATTAGTTGGTAAAAAATAAAAATGATCATCCGCAATCGTGCCACCAAATCTATATACAATAATAAAGGCTGACCATTTTGCCAGCCTTCTTGCATTTATAAAATAGTACGACGCTCACGCGCCCTTCAGCGTATATCTGCTGATTTCGTCGGCAAAGGTACGCAATTTTTCGTTAATACGTGCAATATTCTGCGGACTTATTTTCTTGATGCCTGCTTTGTATTGCAGCATTTGGCTCTCGCTCATGCCCACAATGCGGGCGAGCGCGCGGGCCGATATGTATGGAGAAAGTGCTTCCAGCAAGTCGCCAATATTCTCGAATTTTTTCGCTTCCATAATGTTTAAATGATTTAGTCTTTCTTGTTTTTAATAGCCTTAATATCCCTGTCCAACTCCTTTAAGCTCTCCAATTTTTCGTTTGCCTTCTCTTTTTCTTTATATTCCATGTATCTATTATGTACGGTCTTCTTAGCAAGTTCCATTGCTATCTTTCCTTTGGTCGTAAGTATTTCTTTCCTGTTCATGGTTAATATAATGTTCAGGTTTGTTTCCCAGTCCGCCATGCGCATAGGTATATGGTTGTATGCCTGTGCTTCCGCAAATGAAAGATATTGATCAACTATGTACTTGAGATTTTCTATCTCTTCCTTGTTTAGGTAGTTCTTACCGATACCAATATCTTTTGCTTTAACCTTTCCTTCTGTCTCTGTAGATGTTAAGCCCATTTGCGGTAGTGCTGCATTTGAACGATAGTACATCAACTCTGCCGCTGTCTGCCCGCTTACAGCCCACAACAGTTTGTTTTGTATGGTGGCAAAGAAGTCCTTTGTCCTTTGGTCGTCCCCATCGTAATCAATAGATAGTCTGTAGATGTCTTTTATTTGCTGGTAAAAAAACTTTTCCGATATTCTGATGGCACGGATTCTCGATAGCAGTTCCTTAAAATAAGTGAGTGATTGCCCTTTTATGAAACGGTTACTGTCAAGGACATAACCTCTCACCATATAATCACGCAATACTTTGGTTGCCCATATACGGAATTGTGTCGCCCGCTTACTATTAACGCGATAGCCTACTGCAATTATAGCATCAAGATTATACATTGAAGTCAGATAGTTTTTTCCATCATTGGCAGTTATCCAATTTTTTTGGAAAACTGAATCTTCAACCAATTCTCCACTCTTAAATATTTCCTTGAGATGATAGCTGATAGTCCGAACGTCCACGCCAAACAGTTCGGCCAGGCTCTTCTGTGTTGCCCAGATAGTTTCATTTACGGCATCTATCTGTACGTTTACTTCTCCATCTTCATTGCGAAATATAACCATTTCGCCGATATGTTCCATTGAATTTTCCATTTTCTTATAATTGAAAATTGTATTGTTTATATTGTTATGCCGCCTTGCGGTATGTTCTATGTTCAAAATCCGTTCTATACGTCGATGCTATCAACAGAAGTCTGTTAAACAAGTCCTCGCCGAAGTAGCGGCGGTTAAGACACGCCACGCCCTGCTTGTCTCTCATCTCCTTGAACCGACGGCGGCAAGTCGCTTCGTCAGGGAAATACTTGTTAAAACTCGAATACTTTCATGTTACTACTACTTTATAAATGCGTCACAAAGGTAATCATTTTGATTATAATTACAAAATGTTTTCCTGATTATTTTCAATTATGCCACAAAAAACGGATAGTCCCGTCAGGCTACCCGAAAATTTTGGTGGTACGATTGCGGATAATCATTAAATATAATGTAAGCAGTTACTGTGCTTATATCGGTACTCACTCTGATTGCCGATTTTTGCTTAATTTGTTCTTATGACAGGTTTTATAACGAAAAACGGACAATGGAGAAGCGTCGTTCTACCATTGTCCGTTGTTGTTTTTTCGGCTCTTGATGTCAGAGAACCCGTGCCCTCCACGTCACTCCGATGTTCACGTTAGACTCTTTGTCGTGCACCGTTCCGTTGGGGTTTGTATTCTTGCCGAAGGCGTAACCCATGTTGCCGTGTATGCGGAGTTTCTTGTCTTTCAGCGGGAAAAATTCCACACCTCCGCTTATTCGCTTCAATTCTGTGCCGTCGGTGATTGCTACGTCAGCGTCGGTGCCGGACTTGTTCACCTCGTAACTTGCCTTTGCAAAGATGTTAAGCTTCTCCACAGGCTGGTAAGACACTTGGCAAACCACTGAACAGTCTTTGCCGAAAAAGGTCTGGTGAGAGGCTGCGCGGTTCATCAAGTCGAGCTCCACCTGCACGTTGTCGCTGATGTGGAAGCGGTTGCCGAGAGATATATAGTTGATAAACTTGCCCGGGGCATATTCCAACATATTGGCAGACCACATCGGTTCGAAGAATCCGTGCCTGCCGGTCCATTCCAGATTATAGGCATACATGTCCTCCTTGTCTGTTCCGAGCGCATTGTATTGCTTCTGATATGGGCTTTGGCAAACTTGGAAAGCGAAGTTGTCTTTACCGCTGTTTGTTCTGTATTGTCCCATCACCCCCCACTGATAACATGGGAAATTATAGCAAAATTCGGACAGTAAATAGCAGTCGATGGGGGCAGGAGAGAGTTCCCAGCCTGCCACTTTCACAACCATCTTACCGGCAGTGAAGGAAACGTTCTTCGTGGCTTGGTAGGTAAGATACAGCCAGTCGGTTGCGTCGAAGAACGAATAGTTGCGGTTGATGCCGTTGAGTCGGTTGCGGAAACCGAACGAGAACTCGGGCGACAGGTTGCCCATGATGATTATGTTCACCACGTTGCCCTTAAATCCACAGTCTTCTTTCACCTTGGTCCCGTCGATGCTGCGGTAATCATAGTCGCCTCTTGCTTCGAAGTCGAGGCTCACCGGTCTTTTGTTCTGTGCGTATGCGGTTGACGCGAGGATGCACAGCAGTGCCAATATGCTCTTTATTCTCATTGTAATAGGTATGTTTTTTCTTATTCTGTTACGCTTCGTGTTTGTGTGCGATTTTGTTAAACTTCTTTTTCGTGACCCATAATCCGCGCACCTCGCGAATGCTGTCGGTGGTGCAGAAAGCGTTGATGTTGTTGTCGCCCAGCCATGCCATCATCTTCGAAAGGTCGTCGCCGGTCATGATAATCTCAAGCTGCATCTTCTTCTCCTGGCTGTAACCGCCCACCACTTCGTGCATCGTAACGCCCCTTTCGAGAGTCTTCACGGCATATTCGCGTATCCTTTCATACTCCCTTGAGATGATAAGTACGCGCGCCTTTGAGTGCATGTCGAGCATGAAACGGTTGAGAATTAGCCCGTTGAGCCATGTTCCGATGAGTCCTATTATCACGAGGTTAACCGGATTTATGGCAAAGGCGGTGCAGCAGATTGCTCCTCCCGAAATGGTTACGGAGGTGCCGAGGTTCACTCCGGTGTATTTATTGATAATCTTTGCGAGGATATCAAGCCCTCCGGTAGATGCGTTGATGCTGAACAATATGCTCTGCGATGCACTGAGTATGACAACGAAACAAAGCAGGTCGAACCACGGATTGGTTACTATTGCATTTCCTATGTGTTGTGTGAACATCGATTCCGTCATCGGCATTATGCCTGCGAGGAAGTCAACCATCGGACCGAGTATCAGCGCGGTATATACGGTCTTTGCCCCGAATTCGTTTCCTATGAGCAGGAACGACATTACCAACAGCACGGCATTGATTACGAAAATCACCGTTCCTACAGACACTATAGGAAAAAGCTGGGATATAACCAGAGACAGACCGGTTATCGAACCCACGATGAGTTTGCTCGGAATGAGGAAGAAGTGTATTCCAACCGCAGCGACAAACATGCCCGCGGTCATGATAACAAGTTCTATCCAAAATTTCTTTGTGGTCAAAAGGTGACTTATCCGACCCATTTGAAACTTCACGTTTTCGGCAGAGAACATTCCACTGCCATTCCTTTTTTCATCCATAATCTATTTTTTAGGTTGTTATTTTCACGGTATTCATTATCATTTGCAACGCACGCTGCGTATCGGTATGATTTCTCCGGACTTCATTTTAGTCGGTGCAAAATTAAGTCATTATTATGAAATGAGAAATGTTTCGTGCGAAAAATTTTAATATTTTTGCACTAATCGTTATGTTTTGCAATGTAGAGTTGCAAAAACAACACAGTATTATGCTGTTTTAAAGGTACTTTTCAGAGGGGAAGTTTCAATTCATAAGCCACGGTAGACTGCTTTTATAATATGTTGTATAAGAGTGTGTTTCGATGTTGTTTGCGGTCGGATGAAAGTTGCTCGTTACTCTTTTTAAGGCTGTTTTGGTTTTGAAATGTAATTTTTTTGCTCTTTTTGCTTTTGAAAACAATTACCATAGTCTGCACGGAGAGCAAAAAAATGCTCTTTTGTTTTGTATTATGGGCATTTTCCAGTAATTTTGCAATCAGAAAAACAGAAATAAGACACGGTGATATGAAACGCAACTCTATGATAATAGCCATTTGTGCAATGGCTGCCGCAGCTTTCACGGCGTGTGGTGAGAGCAGATTTGGTATTGAGGGAACCATCTCTAACGCCAAGGATTCCATGTTGTATCTTGAGAATATGAGTCTTGACGGTCCGGTGAAGATTGACTCGGTGAAACTCGACGAGGACGGGACATTCTCTTTCGGCGGAGAGAGACCGGAGGCTCCGGAGTTCTATCGGTTGCGTATCGCGGCACAGATAATAAATATCAGCATCGACTCCACGGAAACGGTGACTGTGACGGCGCGTTATCCCGAAATGGCTTCGCAATATACTGTGGAAGGCTCGGAGAACTGCCTGAAGATAAAGGAATTGACGCTCAGGCAGATGTCGCTTCAGCAGAAGGCTATAGAGATAAGCCGCAACCCCATGTTGGGTATTCGGGCAACGGAAGACTCGATACGGGTTTTGGTGGAGGCTTACAAGGATGACGTGAAGAAGAATTATATCTTCAAGGAACCGATGAAGGCCTATGCCTACTTCGCACTGTTCCAAACATTGGGCAATGCGTTCATATTCAATCCGCGGACAGACACCGACGACGTGAAGGTGTTCGGTGCGGTAGCCACGAGTTGGGACACTTATCATCCCAATACGCTGCGCGGACAGAACCTGCACAATATCACTATTGAAGGCATGAAAAACCGGCGGATATTGCAAAATAGGAACGCAGAGATTGACATGGCTAAGGTGAACACATCCAACATAATAAACATTTCGTTGGCGGATAACCGTGGGGTGGTGAGACAACTGACCGACCTGAACGGCAAAGTGGTGTTCCTCGACTTCCATCTGTTCGCCTCGGAAAAGAGCACCGAGAGGATAATGATGCTGCGGGAGCTGTACGGGAAGTATCATGACAGGGGACTGGAAATATTCCAAGTGGCACTCGATGAGGATGAGCACTTCTGGAAACAGCAGACTGCGGCACTGCCGTGGATTTGTGTTCGTGCCGTGGGCGACGACGCCGAGACCCTGCTCATGAAGTATAACGTCAGGTCGATCCCCACGTTCTTCCTCGTTGACCGTAGCAATATGCTTTACAAGAGAGATGTGCAGATGAAAGACTTTGAGAAGGAACTTCAGACGCTTCTTTAGGACCGGGTTGACGGAAAGAGGTCAAGGCACCGGCGGAAATTCCAAACAGATTGCTGTTTCACCCTCATTGTCTCCAAACGTAACCAAGCATGGCGACCCCACCAAAATGTAGGCTTTCAAGGTATGTGATCTTGTCGGGAGTTATTCCGCCGAGTGCTATCACCTTTTCATCGATGATACCTTCACCGGCTGCTCTTTCCAACGTCTCATGACAGAATTCGGAGGTATAACCTTCCTTTGATATACTATCGAATATCGGACTCAGGAATACGTAGTCCATGTGGGGCTTCCGCGCCTCCACCTCCTCCAACGAGTGACACGAGCAAGAAATCTGTCCTTCATACCATTCGGGTGGTTCGGGATGCCGACCATTAAGATGAATGCCCATCAGCGGATAGTCACGTATGAGGTCAAAGTGATCGTGCACAACTATGCGGCTAAGGCATTTCTCAGGAAGCGAGTTCAGTATAGCGGCATACTCGGCACGTGAGTTTTCCGGCTTCCTAAGGTGTACAGCCCAATATCCCTCCCTTTCCAATAATGATTTGATACGCCCTGCCTCACATTCTGTGAAGCAGGGCTTTGTTATTGCGATGAGTCTCATTTTATTATTTCAGTTTTTCGATAATCATGTCGGCAACCTTCTTACCCGACAGCAACATACCGCCGAAAATGGGTCCCATGCGTGGCGTACCGCTGACGGCAGACGATGCCATGCCGCACACATACAGCCCGGGGTAGATTTCCTTTGTACCCTCCACACAGAGACGCTCACCTTCAGCCACATCCATCGACCTTTCGCCTACCACCCCGCCGGTTGCGGTATTGAGACGGGCACCGTTTTTCCTTGCCACCAGCTTGCATATCTCGCTGTCGTGACCGGTTCCGTCAATCACACACTTGGCCATGATGTTGAGAGGATCCACGTGCATGTGCTCCAGAAGCACAGGAGTCCAGTTGACCACCACGCCTCCCACGGCGTCATTCTTATAAACCACGTCCTCCACCGAGTAGCAATTAAATATTGTTGCGCCGGCGTGCACTGCATGATAGAGCAGTGACGACGTGCTCTCCACCGAGTCTATGGTGTAGAGCCCGTCCTCATATTTCTCGGAGTTTATCTTAAATTCCTCGATAATGGGCATGGCTTCCTCTTGTATCACCACTTGGTTGAACATCATGGCGCCGCCCCACATGCCGCCGCCGGGAGACAGTTTGCGGTCAAACTGCGCCACTTTCAGTCCTGCTTTGGAAAGATAGTACGCCGCAACTATACCCGACGGTCCACCGCCCACAATGGCAACATCGAGTTCTAAGTTGCGTTGCAATTTGTCGAAATAGGTACTGATGATACCTCTTGATACTTGTGCTTCAATCATTTTTTTGTTATTTATAGGATTTCACATGTTGATTGTCCGTTTGTCTCTTTTTCGAGTGTCTGCGATATACGCATGGCACAGAAGTGCGGTCCGCACATCGTGCAGTATTTACCTCCCACTTCGTTGGATATCTTGTAGTATTCCAGTGCGCGCTCCGGATCGAGCGACAGATTGAACTGGTCTTTCCACCTGAATTCATATCGAGCCTTCGACAGTGCGTTGTCTCTCAGCGCAGCCCCCGGGTGTCCTTTGGCTATGTCGGCAGCGTGGGCAGCCAGTTTGTACGTAACCACTCCCGTGCGCACATCGTCTCTGTCCGGCAGTGCCAAATGCTCTTTGGGCGTGACATAGCATATCATCGCCGTGCCCATCCGGCTTATCATCGATGCCCCTATGGCACTTGTGATGTGGTCATAGCCCGGAGCAATGTCGGTGACGAGCGGTCCGAGGGTGTAGAACGGAGCCCCGTGGCACTTCTCTATCTGCCTATCCATGTTTTCACGTATCTTGTGCATGGGTACATGCCCGGGTCCTTCTATGAATGCCTGCACACCTTTAGCCCACGCTCTCTGCACAAGTTCGCCCATTGTGTCGAGTTCTGCAAACTGTGCCGCATCGTTAGCATCGTGTATGCTGCCGGGTCTAAGTCCGTCGCCGAGCGACAATGCCGCATCATATTTATGGCAGATGTCGCATATATCATCAAAATGGGTATAGAGGAAACTCTCCTCTCCGTGCACCTGACACCACTTTGATATTATGCTTCCCCCGCGGCTCACCATGCCTGTGAGTCTTCCTGCTGCAAGGTGCACATTGTGGAGGCGTATGCCACAGTGTATGGTGAAATAATCCACGCCCTGCTCACACTGTTCGATGAGTGTGTCTCTGAATACCTCCCACGTAAGGCTCTCTGCCTTTCCATTCACTTTTTCGAATGCCTCATACATAGGTACGGTGCCCACCGGCACAGGACTGTTGCGCAATATCCACTCGCGGGTTTTGTGAATATCGTTTCCGGTGGACAAATCCATTATGGTGTCGCCGCCCCATTTGCAGCTCCATACCGCCTTCTCCACTTCCTCCTCTATGCCTGACGATAGTGCCGAGTTGCCTATGTTGGCATTTATTTTCACTGCGAAGTCGGTGCCTATTATCATCGGTTCGGCTTCCGGATGATTGATGTTGGCAGGTATCACGGCTCTTCCTGCAGCCACTTGCCGTCTCACAAACTCGGGAGTGATGTGCGACTTGATGCCCTTTGCCTCGCAGTCCATATTCTCACGGATAGCCACATATTCCATTTCTTCCGTTATAATGCCTTGTTTTGCGAGTTCCATGATAGTGCCTTTGCGACCCTCGGTCCATGCAAGGCGCATCTTTGGGAGTCCTTTTTCAGCGTCGGTCACGATGTCCGGATCGCTGTAGGGACCGCTTGTGTCATAGATTAGCACCGGCTCGTTTTCTTCTTTCACTTCCTTTCCGTTCACGATTTTCACCGTAGGTGTCAGCGTCACCTGTCTCATTCCCACTCTGAGGTCAGGGTACAGCCTGCCCTTGAGGTATATCTTCTGTGAAGACGGATAGCTGATTTCGATTTTCTTGACCATTATTATTTTGATGTTTGATAGTATGTTTGTTAATCATTCGGTAAACTTGTCCCATTGTTCGGCGCATCGCTCCACCATTATGCGCATTGCTTCTGCAGGGTTCTTGGCTCCGGTCACGGCACCGCTCACTGCTATACCTTGAACACCGGTGGAGAATATTTCGCTTATGTCGCCTTCCCTTATTCCGCCTATGGCAAATACCGGTATTGCAATGCCCCTTTTTCTCAGTCCTGTGATGATGCGCCTGTAGCCCTCAAGCCCTAATATGGGTGCAAGTTTAGCTTTGGTGGTGGTAAACCTGAACGGACCGCAACCGAGGTAGTCTGCTCCTGCTTGCGCAGCGGCAATCGCTTGTTCTGTGGTGTTAGCCGTTGCACCTATTATGTACCGTTCTTCTCCAAATAACCTCCTTGCTTCTGCCACCGGCATGTCCATCGAGCCAAGGTGCACACCGTCGGCGTGAGTTTTTTTCACAAGGTGTGCCCTATCGTCGAGTATGAGGCGTGCGCGATAGTGGTCACAGAGCATCCTGACTTCCGTTGCCGTTCTGCAGTAACTCTCATCGTCGGCATCTTTCATGCGTAGCTGTATCCATCGGCATCCTCCTTTCAGAGCTGCTTCCATTCCCTGCAGATGAGACAGACGGGCAGTGGCATGGCTTATGAAATACATTCCCTTCATAATATCATCATTCTTTCGGGACTATACAAATGGTTGACCGGTCCGTGACCGCGCCCTATGTTCACAGAGGCTCCTGCTTCAAGGGCATGCTGAAGATATTGGCGTGCCGCGCCCACAGCTTCGCTCATGGGGAGACCTCGTGCCATGTATGCCGTGATGGCCGCAGAAAGTGTACATCCCGTGCCGTGAGTATTATCGGTATAAATGGTTCGTCCGCTAAAATCCTCTGGCTGAAAACCCGGCGCGAAAAGCCTGTCGGTCTTAGCATTCCCCTCCATGTGCCCACCTTTCATGAGCACTGCCTTGCAACCAAGGTCAAGCAAGCGATGTGCGGCTTCGTCAATGTCTTTCGCGGTCTTTATTGTCATCCCTGCCAATGCTTCCGCCTCGGGTATGTTGGGAGTGAGCAGTGAGGCAAGAGGTATAAGTTCGTTGCGAAGTGTGTCTGTGGCATCGGCAGGCATGAGTCGGTCTCCGGAGGTAGCCACCATTACAGGATCTACTATAATGGGGAAGTCGGCATATTTCAGTTCGGTTGCTATGGTTTTAATGGTCAGTGAGTCGGTGGTCATTCCAACCTTGGCGGCACGTGGCTGAAGATCATCCATGACTGCCCTGATCTGTCCACCCACAATGTGTGGCGGTATTTCCATGACATGCTCCACACCGATGGTGTTTTGCACGGTCACTGCCGTTACTGCCGACGCTGCATAGCAACCCAAGGCAGAGAACGTCTTTATGTCAGCCTGAATTCCGGCTCCTCCACTACTGTCAGAACCGGCAATGGTTAAAGTAATGATGTAATTCATGCCTCTTCCAAAATCAAAAAAACTATTTCAGAGAGGCACCTATGGCACAATGATAAACGCAACTCGTGTGAGCGCAATTCCTACGGCAGCATTACCTGCATCAGGTCATACGGGTATCATCTCAGCCTACTTCTTTCGTTTCAGCACCCCTCTTCCGGATCCTTTCCGGAGTTTATCGGTTGCAAAGTTATGAACTATTTTACTTATAGGCAAAAAAAGGATAGAAAATTCATGTGTGATTAACAGTAATTAAACTTTACTGAATTTACGATGTTTACGGAGAATGGGAGGCTCGTTTGCATCAACATGGAATGTGTTTTGTGACAAAGGGGAAAGTAAAACCGGCGATTTTGCCGACCAATTTCGCCGAATTTGAAAAGTAAAATCGCCGAATTTGGTTTGCAATTTCGCCGATTTTGCAATACCGTTAGAAATGTATTGCACGGTAAAGTAAATCGAAGAAACAGTGTATGTAGGAGGTTTGAGATAACTGCGTACTTGGGGCGTTGATATGGATGAAGTGACCGAATATTGGTGCAAACCAAAATGAGCGGAGCATACCACAAGACATACTCCGCTCGTTCTTGTCGATACTACCCCACATTTCCATGTTATGACGGGTATATGTCGCGGCACTTACACTTTTCCTGCGTTGCTCCGTCTGTATTCCGTAGGTGTGACACCGTAGGCATTCTTGAATGTCCGCACAAAATTGGAATAGTCGTTAAATCCGCACCTGTCGGCTATCTCCCCGAAACTCATCTGCGAGTCTCTGTCAAGAAGGCTCTTGGCTTTCTTGATTTTCACACGCTGGATATAGACCGTCGGGGTGCTGTCGGTGATGGCATTGATCTTGCGATAGAACTGCCTGTCGCTCATACACAGAGCCGATGCAATCTGCGATACCTCAATTTCCTTTCCGCGGTTGAGCTGTAGGTATATGATATCAGACACCTTGGCAAGGAAACGCCGCTCAACATCGGTGTATTGCGTCTCCGGCTGCTTGTCAGTGCCGGTACTGTTGCCAAACTTGTCACGCAGACGGCGATGACGGTCGAGCAGTCTCTCCACCCGTGTGCGCAGCTCGTCGGCGTTGAAGGGCTTGGCGAGATAGGCATCGGCTCCGGCTTCCAATCCTCGTATGCGTTCTTCCTCCGTGACCTTCGCCGTGACCACGATGATTGGGATATGATTGATGATGTCGTTGCCGCGCACTTGCCGGCACACCTCCAATCCGTCCATGCCGGGCATCATCAGGTCGGTGATGATGAGGTCGGGCACCAGTTGCAATGCCTTCTCCAATCCGTCCTTGCCGTTGGCGGCGTAGCTGACGGCATAGCGGTCAGTGAACTGTGCGCCGATATAGGCAGCAATCTCTCGGTTGTCCTCGATGACAAGCAGACGGCATCGGCTGTCGTCGCCCTCACTGTCGGAAAGTGGTGTGTCTTCCTTGGGCAGCAATGGCATTATCGAGTTTTGAGGATTGAAGTCTGAACTTTTAATGGTGTTGCGTATCGGCACAAATATATGGAATGTTGAGCCTTTACCCACCTTGCTTTCCACCGTAATCTCACCATTCACGGCTTTAATAATCTGCCTGACGAGTGCCAGCCCCACGCCTGTACCGATGTTCTGCACGTCGCTCTCTCCTTGATAGAACGGCTCGAAGACATGTTTCATCGTCTCTTTGTCCATCCCCATGCCAGTGTCTGCCACCTCAATGTGCAACCTTTCGCCCTCGCGCCATGCCGCCACGCTCACCCTGCCGTATTCGGGCGTGAATTTAAAGGCATTGGAGAGCAGGTTATTCATCACCTTGGCAGCATAGTCGGGCACGAAGTCCATCACCACCTCGCCCTTGGGCAGGAAATGCAGTTCGATGTTACGGCTGCCGGCATAGTCGCGGTAGCTCTCCACGATCATGGTGAGATAAGCCATGAAGTTGCCGTTCTTCCAGTCGGCATCGCCCACTGCCGACTTTATCTTCGAGATGTCTAAGAGCTGGTTGACTCTATAGTCCTGAATCTGTATTTTCCAGTAATCTGATAGAAATGCCACATTTTAGGGAAAATCTCCAAAGCTACAATTTTGCTTACCCTAGTAATAATGTAGTTATTTATGCTAATACGTTAAAGTTGTTTATATTACGAAAAAACGAAACACCATTGTGAAACGGTTGCTTCATTCTTACCAACTTGTTCCGCCAGCCATTTTCCTGTTTTCCCATTCTCAACTAACACAACTTTTAGCCTATTGATTTTTTGAAATTCCATACGTTTTGAGTTGTCTTTCAGTTACAATAACTTGATCTGTCGTGCGAAGTTAGTGATAATATATGGGAATACCGCATTGGTTCCCAGAAAAATGCAGTATAGCATTTATTGTCCCAATGATTTTCGCTTGCCAGACTCCGAAACTATCTTTGCACTCGCATAAACAACCCATTTTTAATATTATTCAAAGGCAAAGAGTTGTGATTTGCTTAAAAATTAGTATCTTTGCACTCGCATAAACAACCTGCAGCCGCGATACACCACACGGGACTGTGTTGTGATTTGCTTAAAAATTAGTATCTTTGCACTCGCATAAACAACTCCGCCCACAATGGTTCACCCTCTTGGCGTGTTGTGATTTGCTTAAAAATTAGTATCTTTGCACTCGCATAAACAACATAGACTATTATCTAGAAAAAGATGACGAAGTTGTGATTTGCTTAAAAATTAGTATCTTTGCACTCGCATAAACAACCATAGATAGAAACATATTGCTTGCAGCGTTGTTGTGATTTGCTTAAAAATTAGTATCTTTGCACTCGCATAAACAACGTTACTTGTTCGGTTACCTGCTCCAGACTGGTTGTGATTTGCTTAAAAATTAGTATCTTTGCACTCGCATAAACAACGTGAATGACTAAATACTGCAGACGTGCCATGTTGTGATTTGCTTAAAAATTAGTATCTTTGCACTCGCATAAACAACCCTCAAACGTTGGCACCTCAAAAGTAAACGTTGTGATTTGCTTAAAAATTAGTATCTTTGCACTCGCATAAACAACTCAAACACCGTTGGAGTATTCTTGCGGTTAGTTGTGATTTGCTTAAAAATTAGTATCTTTGCACTCGCATAAACAACCAGGCGGGCGCAGTAGTAGCAGCCGACCAAGTTGTGATTTGCTTAAAAATTAGTATCTTTGCACTCGCATAAACAACTAATTTCGCCCGTGAACTTATAGCCAGTAGGTTGTGATTTGCTTAAAAATTAGTATCTTTGCACTCGCATAAACAACAAACAGGCAAAAGTATTGTCATATCAGAAAGTTGTGATTTGCTTAAAAATTAGTATCTTTGCACTCGCATAAACAACCGTTATTGTTTGCGAAACGTTATGCGGTTAGTTGTGATTTGCTTAAAAATTAGTATCTTTGCACTCGCATAAACAACCAACCTTGAAGGACTGTCTCAGCAACTCTAGTTGTGATTTGCTTAAAAATTAGTATCTTTGCACTCGCATAAACAACTATTATATATATTAAAGAGCACACCACCCGTTGTGATTTGCTTAAAAATTAGTATCTTTGCACTCGCATAAACAACAGATTTCGTTTATTAAATTGGCTTACTGGTAGTTATATCCGAAAACAGAAATAAAAAAGTGCGAAGAAAACAGGAACCTCACTCAATGGCATGGGGTTCCTATTTTTGTATTGTAGATAAAAATTTGTTGATAGCCGGCACTATTTCAAAAAAGTTCTAATTGCTGACCGGGAGCATTTGGGGAGATTGGTTTCTTTCCGAAGAACAACTCAATATTCCCGAATTGTTTGTCTGTGATACACATTATTCCGACTTTTCCAAACTCCGGGAGGAAAGACTTTACCCGCTTTATGTGCACCTCTGCATTTTCCATACTGGCGCAATGCCTAACATAAATAGAGAATTGAAACATCGTGAACCCATCTTTAATTAGGTTTTTCCTAAACACTGTGTAGGCACGTATGTCACGCTTCGTCTCTGTTGGCAAATCAAAGAAAACCAAAAGCCACATAACCCGATACTCGCTTATTCTTTCTGTCTTCACATTTCCGGATAAGATATTTTACGCAACTCTCCGCTGAAACATTTATACAGAGACGCGGTGGTCTGAGATACGGCAATCATCAGCGGACTTCTTTTGCCTCCCATACGTACTTCTATCGTAGGAACAGACAAGAGCTGCATCTTTATTTCCTTTGACAGGTTGCTGTCGTATCCGTATCTCGCTCCTATTTCTACCACCAAACGGTCAACATACGGGCGGTACGGCTCCATTATATCGTCTGCCAAACAATATGCGTTATAGCGGTTGTGGTGATGGATGCCCAATGTCGGAAGCAAACCACTTGCCACCAACGCACGAGCAACGACTGCCCGTAGAATGGCGTAACCATAGTTAAGAATGTTGTTGGGAGGTGTTCCATCACGGTCGCGAATGAAATCAGGAATTTCACAGAACATGTTTTTCCAATAATACGCGGCTGCTTTAGCCTCAACATTATGAGGATCGCCACTCTTCACCTCGTTTGCCCACACTTTCATACACCGTGTTTCCGCGTCTGTGCAATCAGCGAGGACTGCCGCCTGATTTGCGATTTTATACTGTATCGTCTGTTGCCACAACTGCTTCTTCAATGGCAGCGATGCAGAAATTTGGTCGCGAAAGCGTTCGTTCTGTGTAGAGTTGCCGTCTAAAGGGAGAAGCAGTCCCACCGGCATTGAACGCGCATCACACGTTATGACCGCACAGTTGTTGGCAAGCAATGCTTCAAGCACACCACTTGTTACGGTTATCTGTTTGTTGTCTATAATCAACACACCTATATCTTCGATGGGGCGTGTCACTACCGACTCCTCTTTCAGTTCATCCGGAACTCCACTACTATTCTGTATCTCCGGAATTTTCACAACCAACTGCCCGTTTCTCAATGACAAGTAGGCAGGATTACTGAAGCACAGCGTTTTCTTAATCATGACGTTATCGTTTTAATATTCTCCGACGAACACAATCTTGCCTATATGATTGACACGCACCTTTACAATGCCTTTCATTTTATTTATAGATGTTATTCTTTTCCATGCGACGTCTTTCAAAGCATTATCAGACTCAACATTAGTTTCCAAATGATGCCTGAACACATAATCCCCGGTAGAAAATTTCTGCACACGATAAAGATTTCGGGATATTACAGGAGCATTTGCTTCGTCAATAAGGTCTATTTCGTTAGGGTAAAATCCTTCATCCTCGTTAGGGAACACGAAATATTCGTTCTGTTTTATCGAGAATGAATACTTCCACCCCAACTCCTTATTATAGTAACGGTCTATAACGGGATAGCCGAGAACAGCCCTTGCCGTTGCTTCATAAAATGAAACGATATGCTCCTGCAAGTTACCTTCAGCATCAGTAAAGAATGCTATATGATGATTATTGGAAGTGCTTACATAGTCATTCTCTAATGTTTTTCCGTGCTCATCAAGCATCAATCTTCCTGCCACGTCATGTTTTTCGCGTAGTGCCACGCCATTACTTATACCTGAAATCTTCACACGCTTTATAGCGATTCCCTTTTCTTTGTTAAGCCATATAGGGTTTTCTTCAAGGTTTGAGAATGCCTTGGCGGCATTACCACCATACTCCTCAAGCCGTTGTCGCAATATTTCTCTCACACGAACATCAATAACCTTGTCTATGTTCAGCGTGCTGTCAATGGCTTTTCGTATGGTAAAGACTTGTTTCATCGTGACAAGTTTCACTTTTTCGGGAACGCAATACAATGAGTTTTTATCAATCCACACAGGATTTTTCTCAAGAGAGTTCTTGCCGGTGAATGCTTTTTTCGGGTCGTGGTCGAACTTCGCCAATCGTGCGTAGAGAGCCTCACGAATACGTTTGTTGGCAACACGCATCACAACATCCTCTGTGAATTTTCCGTCCACCTTTTTGATTTCGGTATGATATTGCTCTATTTTCCCATAAACAGTTTCGTTATGTAACTGACCGCGAGGCGTAAGCTGCACTTTCTTTTTGTCCCCATTCCGTGATTTTGTCTTGTTCACATTTTTCGTCATCACCTTGTTTTTAGCCTTTATCGACACAAGTATGGATTCGAGATGCCGCTTCGCTTCCTCACGGAACATCCCGGTCTGTATTGGTGGAATGAATAACAATTTGCCGTGTTCGTCACGACTCATCAACGTTTTCTCTATTCCGGATATACTGCTCCCTTTGTTGTTCCTTGCGTTCAGGTTGTTGAGATACTGTATCATTGCCCGTTTCGTGAATGCTATCGTAAGTGCATCCATTGCATGATGTCTGTGGTCGTTGCGCTTTGTCCAGCCCTTTATGCGCTTAATCGGTTTCCCGTCTCGGTCAAGCACGATCTCTGTGCGTTCGAGCTTTTCATACTTAGACCAGTTCAGTTCTTTCATCACATCAACCAATTTCCAATCCTCTCTCAGTCTCTTTGTTATTGCTCCTGTTGTGGTAACCACTTCGGGGACTATGCTTTCGAGCATTTCCCTTGCTTTCCTTGCTATATATTGCGAGTCGTTAAGGTCCCGACTGAGGAAATCTTCGGGAATATCCGCCTCTCTCATGAGCAGTTTGTTCCTTTTTGTCTTGGATATTATCTTTTGTTTAAACAGTTCCTCAACCCGCCTCTCATAATCATCGAGCCACTTCTCGTCATATCTTTCTGCCACGAAGTCGTATGCCGTCTTATTGCTTTTTTCTATGTTCACGTCACGCGCTTCAAGAGTCTTGTTCGAGAAAGAATCGTCGAACAACCTTGCTTTTGGTATGATATGTTCAATGTCGAACTTCTTGCTGAACAGGTCTTCGCGCGGAATATACGTGTTTGAATAGAGAGTCTTATATCCGTTCATTTTCAATTCTTCATACAGTCGGTAGCGCAGAATATCATTCTTGGTCACGTTGCGGATATGGAACTCTGTTTCAAGTATTTTCCTTATAGCCTCTTGCTCGGCAGTTGCTTTTCTTATATTTTTGTCTTGCTCCTCCCTATCTTCCCTGCTCTGTTTCAGATTGCGCGCCAGTTCTATTCTTATTTCGTCAGGTTTTCCATAAGTGTCTATTATGCCATTCACAACATGCACCAACTGGTTGAGTATTTTCTCCACCACAGGATTTCTAAGACTGTTCCGCCTAATTGTTTCCATGTGGTCGGCATATTCCTTAGCCTCCAATTCTTCTTTTGTCATCGAACGTACAGAGTGTTTATAGCCGGCATACTGGCATGCCGTGCTATATTCTGTTCCATCCATCATATACGGCAATATATTTCGTATGGCTTTGGCACTAAGGCTGCCATAGTCGTCAATCAAGGACACGTTGGCAAGTATCCGGGCATACTCTCGCTCAAAGCCACACAACTCTCCAATTCTGTTCAGCAAGGCATCATTACCTGTAACCGACTTGTCGCCTGCGTATGAATAAAGCAGATGCCACAAGCGGTAAGAAGTCTGCTTTTCGAGTTCTTTGCCTTCAAGTAGCGGATTGAACGATAGGAAGTTGGTGCTGTAACCGAGCCCTTCAAAAATTTCCGTTACCACTGATTTCACATCACTTGCCCTCATCTTATCGAAGTCATATTCACCGTTTCCGGTCTGTGATATTATTTCCCGGCAAGCACTGTATATGGCAGACATCGTGCGATTGCCGTCTATCTCTCTGTAGTTGATGTCAAAGTCATCCGGGCTGTCGAACAGCATCTTCAGTACTTCCCTTTTCGAGAGTTTGCTTTTTATCGAAAGTTCCTCAAACAGCATGTTCTTTTCTTCCGGTTCCAAGAGTCTGTCCGTAAAGCAAGCATCATGTTCGTTGAGCAGGGCGGAGAAATCTTGTTTTGATGAAGTCCTGCGCTTTTTGCCCACCGCCTTCACTTTGATATTGTTCAACACCTGCCATATCTTGAATGTCTGGAATAATGGAGACGACCTCGGGCACACACGAGATCCGATAGTGATCTTCTTTGTCTTCCCGTCAACATTTATTTCTTTTTCTGCATGCTCAAACTCACAGTAACTCACGAGCGGCTTACTACTCTTCAGGTCGCGCTGAAAGAAGATTATGTTATCGGCAATTTCCCTTTTCAACTCCGGTGTGAGTTCCTTGTGATACTTTGCCTGACATTCCCAAATGGCATTAAACTCGTCTATATAGTCTTGCCTGTAGAATGTTATGTTTGTCAGACTTGCATTCGGATTATTGTCGAGCAGTTCCATAAGATATTGCCCGATGGTCTTATTGCCGAAATAGAGCTCCTTGCTACGGTCGCTTATCATAGCCAGTTTTTGACTTGAGGCATTGATGTCGCTGCACAGGCTGCAAATCACATAAGCCACCTTCTCTATATCTATCTTTCTCAACAGGCAGTCGTTTCTCCAGTTCAATTTCGTTTGGTAAGCATCCTTGCCGGAGTTTTTTGCCGTAGTGATATTTTTCTTGTTATAGAAAACGGCAGAACATTGTTTACCATTGAGCCCGTTTATTTCTTTCTTCAATTCATCGGTAAGGATTTCCGGGTAGAACTCCCTCTGCTTGTTCCATATCCTGTCCAGTTCGTCCTGCAAGTCTGAACGGTAAAATGCGGGGCGGTAATTCTTTCCACTTTTTTGCAACATCATGAGATATTGTCCCGGCGTAAGATTTTCGTCGTGCAGTTTCTTTGCTACGTCCATTCCGTCAATCAGTTCACCCTCTTCCGTATCCTTTGCTTTCCTGTTGCTCTTATATCCGCGTTTCTTATTTATCATCAGCAACACTCTGGCAAACTCTTCGAGCGATATTTTTTCGATTACCGCCTTTGCCCGCGCACGATACGTCTGGAATGTGGTTCTGTTTCCCAGTTCGAACAGCGGTGTATCATCGTCGATTATCCCGTGTTCTTTCATACACTCCACAAGGTTATCCCTTCGTTGGCGGTAGCGTTGCAGATTGATGCGCATGCCATGTTTCTGAGTCCTTGCTGCATTGGTTGTTATAGGCTTACCTTTTTCGAAGTTCGATTTTTCATCCGCAGAGAGAGGATTTACCCTCACTCCAAGTCTAATAATCTCCGATCTCTCGTCTTTGTTCTCGCCCTCGTTTACTAAAGCCCATCCGATACTCGTAGTTCCTAAATCAAGTCCTAATATTCTTTTCATGGTTACACAAATTATATGTTTTTGCAAAAATAGCAAAAAACTTTTATAAAAACTTGCACTTTACAAAAAAATATGATACCTTTGCATCACTAATTTTTAGCAAATCACAATAAGGATTATTCCGTTGTGCAAACACAGGCTCCATCGTCCTTTCACGGTGGATTTTGTTTTTAAGCAGTTCAAAGCCATTGGTGGCTTCCATAAGCAAGTGCAAAGTTACATGTAATTCTTTTTAATTATTTCTTCCTGCTTCTTAAAATATTGATTAAAAGACGTACCTTTGCACCATGATTTACCCAAACACTTTTGAGAAGAAGATTGGATTCAGCGAGATAAGGAACTTGCTGAAGGAGCATTGCATCAGCAAACTTGGCAAGGAACAGGTTGACAGTATGATGTTTTCACACGACGCAGAGATTATCAGGCAGCGACTTCAGCAGGTCAGGGAGTTCCGCAGAGTACTACAGGAGACCGAGGACTTCCCGTTGCAATATTTCCTCGACATGCGACAGCAGGTGGCGCGACTTCGACTTGAGGGAACGCACCTCGAAGAGGAGGAACTGTTCGACCTGAAACGCTCGCTTAACACTATTTGTCTCATAGTTGAATTTCTGCGGAGAGCCGACGATGACGACAACCGGGAAGCGAAAACTTATCCCTACCCGGCATTGAAACTGCTCACCGACGGCATCGAAACCTTTCCGGAACTTGTAAGGCGCATCGACTCGATACTCGACAAATACGGTCATATCCGCGACAACGCATCGCCGCAACTGGCACAGATACGCAGCGAACTGGCACGCACCGAGGGCAGCATATCGCGCTCGCTGAACCACATCCTGCGTCAGGCTCAAAGCGAGGGATTGGTGGAGAAAGACGTTGCTCCGACACTGCGCGACGGTCGTCTGGTAATCCCCGTGGCACCGGCACTGAAACGGAAGATACGCGGAATAGTGCACGACGAGTCGGCTTCGGGCAAGACGGTGTTCGTTGAGCCTGCCGAAGTGGTGGAGGCAAACAACCGCATACGCGAACTTCAGGCAGAGGAGCGGCGCGAGATAATACGCATATTGACCGAATTTGCCGCCGAGGTAAGACCCCACGTGCGCCCCATTGTGGCATCATACCGGCTGCTCGCAGTGATAGACTTCATCCGCTCAAAAGCCCTCTTCGCCGAGGAAGCGAAAGCTTTCGAGCCGGACATAGTCCCCTTGCCCACAGTAGATTTCATACACGCCATTCACCCCCTGTTGCGCATCACGCTGGCAAAGCAGGAGAAAGAGGTGGTGCCACTCGACATAATGCTCACCGCAGAGAAGCGGATACTGATTATATCCGGACCGAATGCCGGCGGCAAGTCGGTGTGTCTCAAGACAATGGGACTGCTTCAATACATGCTGCAATGCGGCATATCAATCCCCGTTTCGGAGCGCAGCAAGGCAGGAATATTCGAGAATATCCTCATCGACATCGGCGACGAGCAGAGCATCGAGAACGACCTGAGCACGTATTCGAGCCATCTGATGAACATGAAATACATGATGCGCGCGGCAAACGAGCGTACCCTTATCCTGATAGACGAGTTCGGAACGGGCACCGAGCCGCAGATTGGCGGTGCGATGGCAGAGAGTGTGCTGCAGCAGTTCTGCAACAAGAAGGCATGGGGCGTGATAACAACCCACTACCAAAACCTGAAGCAGTTTGCCGACAGCCACGGCGGAGTGGCAAACGGTGCGATGCTCTACGACCGAAACGAGATGCGACCGCTCTTCCGGTTGCAGATTGGGCAGCCGGGCTCGTCGTTCGCAATCGAGATAGCGCGAAAAACGGGGCTGCCCGAGGAGGTGATAGCGCAGGCGGAAGAAATAGTAGGGCGCGACTACATACAGAGCGACAAATATCTGCAAGACATAGTTCGCGACAAGCGATACTGGGAAAGCAAGCGGCAGAACATACACAGCCATGAGAAACAGATGCAGCAGACCATTGCCCGCTATGAGGAGGAACTGCAGGAGGTGGAAAAAGAGCGCAAGCAAATATTGAAACGTGCCCGCGAGCAGGCAGAGGAATTGCTCAAGGATGCCAACCGCCGCATCGAAAACACGATAAGAGAGATAAAGGAGGCGCAGGCAGAACGCGAGGCAACCAAGCGCGCCCGCGAGGAACTGCAGTTGTATAAGGAGGAGGTGAGCGAGATAGACACCACTGCCAACGACGAGATGATAGAGCGCAAGATGAAGCAAATCCTCGCCAGAAGGGAACGGAAGGAGAAGCGGAAGGCAGAGAAAGAGCGCAGGAAACTCACCGAACAACAATCGCCGCTCCATGCCCAACCCTCAACCCTCGATGCTCCGCGCAGTTCCGACAAGAGACTCTTTCAAGGCGAAGCGGAGAAAGAACATTCGCCGCTTGCCGAGAAAATCTCCCTCGGCGACCACGTAAGACTGAAGTCGCTCGGCAGCATCGGCAAGGTGACAGAAGTGTCCGGCAAGAGCATCACGGTGACTATCGGCGGCATGAGCAGCAAGGTTGGCATCGACAAGGTGGAGAAAGTGTCGCCGTCGGCACTGAAGAAGACCGATGCCGAAAAGCCGCTTCTCGTGGTTCGGAGCAGAAGCACGCGCGAGGCGATAGACACCCGCCGCTCAAATTTCCGCCAAGACCTCGACATCCGCGGACTGCGTGTGGATGAGGCTCTCGACGTTGTGATGCACTTCATCGACGACGCCATACTGATAGGTATGTCGCGCGTGCGCATACTTCACGGCACCGGCACCGGGGCACTGCGCCAACTCGTGAGACAGTATCTCGGCACTGTGCCAAACGTGGAGAAGTATCACGACGAGCACGTACAGTTCGGAGGTGCCGGCATCACGGTGGTGGATATTGGCTGAAACACAGCGTGCTACACCCTTGCGGGGCATGTTTCGCTGTGCAGGACATAATCTTCTGCCCACCAAAATCGCCGAATTTGTCGAGTAAAATCGCCGAAATTACAACGCAAAATCGGCGATTTTACTTTGCAATTTCGGCGATTTTACTTTACGTTATATATCAAAACGTGCAGCTGTATGAGGTTAAACGCAAATCTAAAAACACCGTTATTTATTTCCCGCGGCAAAGCAATAAAATCGGTTTGGGGGCGTTTTATCTATAAAACCCTTAATTACGGATTATGAAAAAAACACTTCTTGCAGCACTGTTGATTATCTCGTCTGTGGCAGCATTTGCCCAGAAAGAGCCCGGAACCGTTACCGTTTACCCCAAAGTGGGTATAAATCTGTCGAAATACAGTGGCGACCAAATCCTTACGGGAATAGGTTCTCCGGAGGGTAGCGTGTCAAAAGAGTCGGAAATGAAGTGCGGATTTTCCGCAGGTGTGGATTTTCGCTACCGCGTGAGCGACAATTACGGGCTGTCGGCAGGGCTGGTATATGCCAATCTCGGCAACCGATTTGAATTTAGTGACATGCCGGAATATGACATGAAGAAGTGGAGCACCGATAACCGCTACCTGCAACTGCCCATAATGATGCAGGCTTTTGTCGTGAAAGGACTGTCGGTGAACGTGGGCATACAGCCTGCAGTGCTTCTCGCTTCCCACACCACCACCGAGTGGGTTTTCACCACCGAAGACAAAAGGACTACAACCGCCACAACCCACGCAAGTTCAAAAGATTGGTACAAAACATTCGAATTCAGCATCCCCTTGGGCGTCTCCTATGAGTACCGCAACCTGCTCTTCGACCTTTGTTACCACCTTGGGCTCATGGGCATATATAAATTTGGAGGCATGGTGAATGGCAGCCCTAAGATTAGTGCCTTCACATTCTCCGTGGCATACGGGCTCGACTTGTAGTTATGTGATAACGGCTCGGGGTGTTCTTCCGACTGAAGAAAAACGGTGCTGTGGGTTAACGGGGGGCGTGTTATATAAAAAGAAAAAGGAGTACCGCCGTACTCCAATCTTGTTAACCTTAAATCTAATACTATGAAAAACACAATGCAAAGGTAACGATAAAATCAATACGGTGCAAGTTTTCTTATGGCAAATCGTAAGAAAATAATGCTTTATTGATTTAAATCAATTACCGATGGGTGAAAACAACTTATAATCTGTATCTTCTCTGCGCTTTTTTGTTTCTAATTGACATTTTGAAGCATCTCCTGACATGTCTTCTGTCAAGTGTTCAGAATACGCTTCAAGAGGTATGTAGCGTTCTGATTTTTCGCCACTCCGGGCGTGATTTTATAACTATATGTCACGCTTTCGCCGAGCTCTATCTCAAAACAATGGTTGTGGAAACGGCTGCTGACGTCTGCCATGCGCGACAGTTCGAGATCGTGTGTGGCAATGACTCCGCTCACGGGCATGCTGCTCACCGCCTCAAGGAACATCCGCGAACCGTTGAGTTTGTCGAGTGAGTTGGTACCTTTCAGTATCTCGTCGAGTATTATCAGCGTGCATGGCGGATTTTCGCTGACGCTTGCGAGCAGTTGTTTCAGTCGCAGTAGTTCGGCGTTGAAGTAACTTATGCCGTGCTGCAGGTCGTCGGTGGTGCGCATAGAGGTGAAAAGATTGAACACGCCGACCGTGAAATGTGTGGCAAACACCGGCATCCCTGCCATTGCGAGGATGTAATTCACCCCTATGGCACGCAGGAAAGTGCTCTTGCCTGCCATGTTGGCACCGGTTATGATGTAATAATTGCGGTCTGATATAGCGAAATCGTTCCTCACGGCATCGTCTCCGAGGAAGGGATGACGCAGCCCGCGGGCTTCGAAAACCACATTGTCGCCCTCCGATATTTCGGGCATCACGGTGTCGGGATTGGCATACAGGAAGGTTGCGAAAGATACCAGTGCGTCAATCTCCGATATTGTGTCAATCCACTGTCCCAGGCTTTCTGCATAGCGGTTGTGCCACTTACGGTAGCGACGAACAAGGAAAATGTCGCTCATGAAGAGGATGTTGAAGAGCACCATGCCGAGGATGTTCCCCCTGCGGTCGTAACCATCGAGTATCCGGCGCAGTTCATTGAACGCTTCGAGGGCGTCGGCATCGCCTTTCAGACGTTGTTGCAGGGAGAGCAGCAGCCTACTGTTGAACGCGGCATTGTCGGCAAGGCGCACCAAGGGGATGTATCCACGGAGCCCGCGCAGCAGTTGTTCGCCATCGGCACTGATGCGCTTCAGCGGAGCACTTGTGATGCCGACGACAACTCCAAGCTGCACCACAGCCCAGAGGGTGGGAACCGACGGGGGAATGAGTCCTGCAACAGCGAGTCCCACGGAGGCGAAAAAGGCGGGGATGATGAGGAAGGGGAGGAAGGATGTTTTTTCTCCGCTTCGCTTCGAAAACGTTTCCTGTGGGAGCATGTCGGAGCGATGAGCGGTGAGCGATGAGTGTGTAGGAGTGGGCGAGGAGTGGGTGGGGGGAAGGATTGGGGATATGCCGGCAGAGGCGTTGCAGTTCCATTCGGCGCGCCACGACTCCATTTCCGCCAACTCGGTTATTGCCTGCTGGCGGTCAAGAATGGCGGTTTTCTCGCGTGGCAACACCGACAAGCCGGCTGCGAGATGTTCCGCTCCGCCCGGGGTGACACAACGACTGATGCGCTGAAAGAGCGATTCGCGACCGAAGATGTCAAGGTCGAAAGAGAACGCATGCGACGTATCGGCAAAGCGATTGCCGTCATCGAACGACGAGAAGTTGCCTTCTAATGCCTCGTTCTCCTTTACGTAGTATGTGCGCAGTGCCTCCAGATGCTCCGTTTCGCGCATGTTGGCAGTGTCGAAATGGCGAACGAGGACATATATCGCGAGCAACGCCAAGCATAGCAGCAACATCGGCAGGTGCAATCCGCCTGACGCCCACGCCACGAAAGCTGCCAGTGCCGCGCAGAAAGCCGTCAGTTCTCCGGCGACAAATGCCCTGTTGCGGGTTTTCCTCACTCCAATCTCTGCCGACAACCGGCGCACCCTGTCTGTATAGAAGCGTCCTATTTCTTTCTTTTTTTCATTCATTTTCATCACCGTAGTTTTAGATTACTTGATATGGATATATAAAAAAAGGAGTACCGCTGTACTCCAACCTTTTTGTCAACCTTAAATCTAATACTATGAAAAACACAGTGCAAAGGTATCTGTTTTCGCACACAGTTGCAAACTTGGGTGCAATATAATGCTGCAAAATATTCTTTTCTTGACATAAGTCAATATTGTCGGTGTTTGCAAACATGACAGACGGCAACTCTCCCCACCACCTGTCACTTCTCACTCTGCCGCCTGTCGGTAAACGAAATCCGGCAAAACCGCTCATCGGTTCTGCCGGATTTTATGTTTCGAGGATATATCACCTCTTCTTATTTCATAACTTCAAAGATATTGAGAATTTTCTCCTTGTCGCCCTCTTTCACCCAAACGCGACCAATCTTGCTGTCAATCTTAGTCACCTTGGCGTCTTTAGTGAACGCATCCACGAATACCGACTTCACGTTATCACCCACACCATAGTTTGGTTTGAGTGGTAACAACTTAACCTCACTCTTGTCTATCTCGTTCAAAGAACCTGCGAAACCGAGGTAAATCACCTTGTCGCCAACTTCCTTAATGAGTATTCCTACAACCAGTTCACCCTTATTCTTAATCGCAAGCGGAGCACCCGGCTGGAACTCGCCGTCTTTCAGCACCACGAAAGAGTTTGGCTTGAGTTGCTCGTTGTCGTGTTCCTCGGCAAATCCGCTGCCGTCTCCCTTGAAACTAAGGTCGAGATAGTGAACCTTCGGCATTGTCGGGTCGCTGTCGTCTGTAACTATCGCGCGCTTCATTCCCGAACCGCTCTGCCACCATGTCAGCACAATGTCGCCTTTCTTTGCCTTCGCGTCTTTATATATAGGTATGAGAAGATTGTTCGGATAGCGGAATCGTGTTCCTGCGAGTTCGGTGTTTTTCTCTCCCGAATCTGCCACCTTATCCTTGTAATAGATAGTTGTCTTACCTTTAATGTCCTCTCCCGCCTCCATTGCCGACTTGTAACTGTGGGGATAGAGCACATACTCAATGTTGTCAACATCCTTTAATGCTGTTCCTTCTGGTGATGTAAAAGAGCCCATCGGACCGATTTTTTTTCCCTCTTCACCGTTCGACACGTTCTGTTCCGTGCTGTCTCCTTCTTTATTCTCACCCTTGTTTTTGCTGTCGGTGCAACTTGCAAATGCTACAAAGCTAAATGCTAATGCTGCGAAAAAATAGATTTTCTTCATTTGATTTTAAATTAAAACGTTAAAAATAGTCGTAAAGTTGTTCTTTGTATTTTCCGCAAAGATAGTAAAAAAAACAATCCATGTGAGGTTTGAAACAACAAAAAAGAATGTTTTTAAGTTTTTTTATTAAAAGTACAAGACAAAAAGACAGAAATGAAAGAAAGTGAATGAAGACCGGGAAAGATGTGAAGATATAAAAAATCATACAAAATAAATGCAATAAAGAGAAGAATATAGAATTTTCTTTGTATTTTTGTGAACGTAAAAAATTTTAAGTAAAACAGTATTGTTAATTAAAAAGAAAAACGAATGAAGAAAACTTTACTCAGATTGACTATGGTGGCAGCCGCTGCAGTGCTGTCAATCCCTGCCTTCGCGCAGCTTAATCCGGGCGAGATAGACAAGGATTACGCCCCTAAGTTCAATGGTAACATCTTTTCGATGGTGCTGCAGGAAAACGGCAAACACATGTATGCCGGAGCATTCACCAAGGTGGGCAGCCGCCAAATTACGGGTATCGCACGTCTCAATGACGACGGAACTCCCGACGAAACATTCAACGCTGGCGGAACAGGCTTCGACAACTATGCCACCGCTATGGCACAAACGCCCGACGGAAAGTTCATCGTGGCAGGAACATTCGGCAAGTACAACGGGACTCCGGTGGGTGCATTGGTGCGCATCAATGCTGACGGAACGCTCGACGAAACATTCAAAAGCGACAACGAGTTCTCGCTGGAAGGCAGCAGTTTCACAACCGAAATGCAGTTGCAGCACATCGCCATGCTCCCCGACGGGAAGTTCTATGTGGCAGGTGGTTTCAACCGTGTGAACGGCAAGCACGCCCCACTCATAGCACGCTTCAATGCCGACGGAACACGCGATGAGAGCTTCGTTCCGACGGAAGAAGAAATACACCTGAAGACCTCTCCATACGTTGACGCATTCTACATGGACGCCGACGGCTCTATATATCTCGGCGGAGCATTCGGTGCTTACGGAGGAAACTTCAACAACAAGCGCATGGTGCGCATCGCTCCCGACGGCAAACTTGATGCCGCTTTCCAACAACCGGGCTTCGACGGATATGTAAAGTCTATCGCACCTTTCGGCTCCGACGCCCTGCTTGTTGGTGGAGACTTCGTGGAAGCGGGCTCGAAAGAGTGTTTCCTTACCTGCGTGGTCAACAAGGATGGCTCGCTTAACAACGATTACAACTCCTTCGTCTATGCCTTCACCGACTATCCCGGGGACGAGAGTCTTGCCGTTTTCTCGGCACAGTTGGTGGGAGAGAACGTTATAGTTGTGGGCGGCGATGTGGTAGTTCCCACCAACTCCTTTGTTTACGCGCTCGAAAAAGACGGCTCAAAGAAGTCAAGCGAATATACCATCAACGCCGCTCCGAACAGCATCGTTACCTATATGAAGGTTGACGAGAAGAGCGGTTTCATCTATGTCAGCGGTCTTTTCACCCAACTCAACTCCTCTCCTATGCCTTATTTCGCACGCATCGCAGTGCCTAAGAACGCCACATCTGCAATCCAAGACGTTGCAAACGAGGGCGGAAGGTTCGCAGCGAGCTACGACAAGGGCAACTGGAAGTTTGGCTGTGGCGAGAAACCGGCAGAGGTAAGCATCGTTGACATCATGGGACGCACCGTGTTTGCAGGAAAGTCTCTGTCGTCGGCAAGCCTCACTTGGCCGGTAGCAGACGGAATGTATGTGGTTGTTGCCAAGGGCGTTTCGGGAAAGACCTACACCGCAAAAGCCGTTGTGAAGAACTAATCGGGGCATACCGGTAGGCGTAGTGATTACCTATTATCCCCAATCTCTAAGTTTGCAATATGAATTGCAAACTTAGAGATTGGGGATAATACATGCTTTTTCTGCCTGCGCTCGGTGGCATAACGCTGTGCTGTCGGATATATGTCGGGAAGTAAAATCGCCGAGATTGCAATGTAAAATCGGCGGAATTACAAAACAAAATCGGCGAAATTGCGGAGTAATTTCGCCGATTTTCCTTTTATGCAGATAGCGGACTGTGCCGCGGTTTGCTACGTATTCGGATTTAAAAGCACTGCTACAACAGTTCGGCAAGTGTGAACAGTCGTATTCCGTTGCTGCCTTTCACGAGGATATATCTCCCTTCGGGGCGGCTGTGGGCTATCTCCGCCTTTACCGCCTCCACATCTCTGAACTTGCGGAAGCGGCAGTCGGTTTTGCCAAACTCTTCTCCTACAAGCCACACCTCGGCAAGTCCTTTCTCGCGAAGCATATCCGCTATGCGCTGATGTTCCTCTCCGGAGGCGTCGCCGAGTTCGCGCATGTCGCCGAGGATAGCCATTTTTGCCGGCACGTTCATGTCGCAGAGATTGCTTATCGCGGCTCTCATGCTCGACGGATTGGCGTTGTAGGCATCCATGATGAGGTGGTTGTGAGGGGTGACGGTCATCTGCGAGCGGTTGTTTGTGGGCGTGTAATGCTCCAATGCGTGGCACACCTGCTCCTCAGTAACGCCGAAATGCAGTCCGACAGTCGCCGCTGCCAGCATATTGTCGATGTTATACGAGCCGATGAGGTTTGTGCTCACCACGTGTTCTTCGCCCCCTTCGGCATGCCACGAGAAGCGCAGGAATGGCGAGCAATCTATCACCCTGCCGCGCACTGCCAGGCGTTCTGCGGAGAGACAGCCATATTTCACGATGTTCGTAGCCCCCCTCTCTGTTGCCATTGCCATGAGATGCTCGTTGTCGGCATTCACGAACAGCGGCAGGTGTGACTCCGTTGCCGCCTGCCGGTTGGCAATGAGGAAGTCGTAGAGTTCGCCCTTTGTGCGCTTCACGCCCGAGAAAGAGCCGAAGCCCTGAAGGTGGGCACGTCCCACATTGGTGATTAGTCCGCAGGTGGGTTCTGCCGTTTCTGCCAGCGTCTTTATGTCTCCCGGATGCGAAGCCCCCATTTCCACCACTGCAATCTCGTGTCCGGCGTTCAGTCGGAACAAGGTTTTGGGCACACCCACGTCGTTGTTGAAGTTGCCCTGTGTGCACATCACGCTGAAGCGTTCGGAGAGGACGGCGGCGAGAAGTTCCTTTGTTGTGGTCTTCCCGTTGGTTCCCGTTATCCCGATCACCGGTATCCGGAACTGCCTGCGGTGCTCCCGTGCGAGGTCTTTGAATGTCTGCAGGGCATCGTCCACGAGCAGACAGCGGTCGTCGGTCTTATATTCCGGATTATCTATCACGGCATAGGCGCAGCCCTTATTCAGTGCGCTCTCCGCGAATTTGTTGCCGTCGAAAGTCTCTCCTTTCAGTGCCACAAAGATGCTTCCTTGCGGACAGTCGCGGCTGTCGGTGGTTATCACCGGGTGTTCGCGGTAGAGGGCATACATATCTTTTATATCCATAGTGTCAAGTCCATGATGTCTTTACGGGTGCAAAAATATGAAAAACTTTCAATATCTGCGTGTTTTCGAGGAAGAATTGGGGTTAGGCGATGTGGAAAGAGCCAAATTTCCTTGCAAGGTCTTTCATTGCTGCATTGAAGATCTCTTTCTGTTCTTCGTTCAATGTATATACCTTCCCTCTCACTTTCGTACCGTTAATTCTCTGCGACAGCCATGCGTGGCTCTTGCCAAAATAATTCTTTGCGATGTAAGCTAACGGCAAAATACGGTAGTCTTCATCGGAAATCTGACGCCTGATGTCTTCCACCTCCACCTCTATTTCTGCCAGTCCTTCATCCATGAAAGACCGAAAAGCCTCTTCCACCTCGGGAGTTCTGTTCTCCTTCAGCCACTGTGCTATCTCGTTACGCCGTGCTTCACTTTGCTCATCGTCTTTTTGCATGAGCATCCTGAGTTCTTTTAATTTTACTTCAACCTCTTTCATAGTCCTTTTTTTAGCCCTCCATGAATGGAGGCGGTGATTACTTTTCTCGTTGTTTGTAGAGTTTTTCAAGTTCATTGAGCAGGCTGTCGATTGTCTCCTCTTGACTTCTGAAAATTATTCCCGACTTTTCGGAAATTTCATTGTATCGTTTCAGCAACGTCTCAAGGAACTTAATTCTCAACTCTAATCCCTCATCCATAATTTAAAAGATTTGCAATTAACACGCAACAAAGTTACATAAAGATTTTGTTATGTGCAAATTTTCGAGTAATTATTTTTCCTTGTCCCACTCCTCCCACCTCCTTCCTGCTAACATTCTGCGCCATGCCCAATTCCTAAATTTGGATAAAAAAAGACGGAAATCTTTGTCATGTCGGCAAATTATGTTATTTTTGCAAATCAAAATAATGGTGACAAGACCAGAGTTGACGAAATGATAAAAAACCACAACACGGAATACACGCTTAACATAGGTGGCAGACTGCTGTCGCTGAGCGAGCCGGTGGTGATGGGGATACTCAACTGCACCCCCGATTCTTTCTATCGGGGAAGTCGCACGCAGACCGAAAAGGAGATTGCCATGCGCGCGAACCGTATTGTGGAAGAGGGCGGAAAAATAATCGATGTGGGGGCATTCTCCACTCGTCCGGGGGCTGCTCAGGTGAGCGAAGCGGAAGAGATGGAGCGCATGAGGCGAGCCCTCGCCACGATAAGAGGTCAACAGGCAGATGCGATTATAAGCATAGACACCTTCAGGCACAGTGTGGCAAAGATGGCGGTGGATGAGTTTGGCGCGTGCATCATCAACGACGTGAGTGGCGGCAACCCCCAAGGGTCGTTCGGCAGCGAGCGTTCGGCAGCAGACTTTCATGACAACAACATCCCCGGCGATGACAATGGCGGCATCAACTGTGCCCCTGTGTTAGACGAAGGGTGGCGCGGCGGCATGCCCTACATACTGATGTCGAGTTGCGGATCGCTCGAAGACACGATGAAATTCTTTGCCCTGCGCATACGACAACTGCGTGCCCGGGGGCAGCGTGACATCATCCTCGACCCCGGGTTCGGCTTCGGCAAGACAATGGGGCAGAATTTCGACACGCTGCAGCGAATGGACTTGCTCGGCGAGTTCGGGCTTCCGGTGCTGGCGGGAATTTCGCGTAAGACGATGATATGGAGGACACTCGGCATAACACCCGACGAAGCTCTCAACGGAACATCGGTGCTGAACGCCATAGCACTTGCCAAAGGAGCTTCCATACTGCGCGTACACGACGTGAAAGAGGCGGTGGAGGCGGTGACGTTAGTTAGTAAATTACGATGAGAAACAGGTTCGGAAGATGTTTGATTTCGGAATAAAAGACATAATAGACATCCTCGCGGTGGCACTCGGACTGTATTATATCTACCGCGTGATGAGAGCATCGCGCTCGCTTAACGTGTTTGGCGGAATCATAATGTTCTTCATCGTGTGGATATTTGTAAGCAGGGTGTTCGAGATGAGGCTGCTCGGCGCAATCATGGACAACCTTATGAGCGTGGGAGTGATTGCTCTCATCATTCTGTTTCAAGACGAGATACGCAAGTTCTTCTATAATGTCGGCGCCCACCAGAACATCAGCGCGCTGAAAAAGCTGCTTCATGGGAGCAAGAAAGAGAAGAATGTGGATATGGAAAGCGTAATGGCAATAGTGCGCGCCTGCATGAACATGGGGCGCGGAAAGGTGGGGGCACTGATTATCATTGAACGCAACATTCCGCTCGACGACATCGTGGAGACCGGCGAGAGGATTGACTCACGGCTGAGCCAGCGACTGCTGGAGAACATCTTCTTCAAGAACTCACCGCTGCACGACGGCGCAATGGTGATTTCGAAGCAAAGAATAAAGGCGGCAGGGTGCATACTCCCTGTGAGCCATGACGACAGCATACCGAAAGAACTGGGACTGCGCCACCGCGCGGCAATGGGAATTTCGGAAGAGAGCGACGCCATTGCGGTGGTGGTATCGGAAGAAACCGGGCGCATCAGCGTTGCAAGTCACGGCAAACTGCAGCTGCGACTGTCGGCAGAAGACCTTGAAAGCCTGTTGACACAGGAGATGTAGGATGCTCCACGGCGTGAAAACGACGCAATGCGAAAGGGGCATCGTGCATCACGTAGGACGATATACTAACAATAATATAAACTGTTTCCCAAACAGACCGACATGCGTTTTCCTCTTCGCAAGGGGAACTGCCGGGCATGCGAAGGAATTTAAAATTTATCTACTAATGTATTTAATACAACAAATCATCTCCCGCGCAAAGAGCAACAAGCAGCGCATCGTGCTTCCGGAAGCCGAGGAGGAGCGCACACTGACAGCGGCAGACAGAGTGCTGGCAGACGACATCGCCAACATCATCCTCATCGGAAACCCCAAAAAAGTGAACGAACTGGCAGAACGCCTCGGACTGAAAAACATCGGTAAGGCTACGCTCATAGACCCGGAGAACTGCGAGAAGAGCGAGGAATATGCCACGATGCTCGCCGAGATACGCAAGAAAAAGGGTATGACGATAGAGGAAGCACGCAAACTGATTAAGAACCCGCTCTACCTCGGTTGCATGATTATCAAGATGGGAGATGCCGACGGGCAGATTAGCGGTGCACTCTCGACAACCGGCGACACGCTGCGCCCGGCACTGCAGATTATAAAGACCACGCCGGGAATAAGTTGTGTCAGCGGTGCAATGCTGCTGCTCACGAAGGCAGAACAGTACGGAGAGAACGGATTGCTGGTAATCGGCGACGTCGCCGTAACACCGGTTCCGGATGCACATCAGTTGGCAGAGATTGCCGTTTGCACCGCACAGACGGCAAAATCGATTGCCGGTTTCGCCGAGCCTCGCGTGGCAATGCTAAGTTTTTCGACAAAAGGGTCGGCAAAGCACGAGGTCGTTGACAAGGTGGTGGAGGCAACACGCATTGCCAAGGAAATGGCACCCGAACTGAAAATCGACGGCGAACTACAGGCAGACGCGTCTCTCGTGGCAAGCATCGGGGCGAAAAAGGCTCCCGGATCGGAGATTGCAGGGCACGCCAATGTGCTCGTGGTGCCTAATCTGGAGGTGGGCAACATATCATATAAGCTTGTGGAAAGGCTCGGCGGAGCAGAGGCTCTCGGTCCTATCCTGCAGGGCATCGCACGCCCGGTGAACGACCTCAGCCGTGGCTGCAGCGTTGACGACATCTACAAGATGGTGGCTATCACGGCTTGTCAGGCAATGGACGCAAAGTAAATACAAAAAAACATACAGAAGGGAAAAACAGTAATAGTTATGAAGATTTTAGTTCTGAATTGTGGCAGCAGTTCCATAAAGTATGCCCTTTACAATATGGACGACAAGAGCGTAATGACAAGTGGTGGGGCAGAACGCGTCGGACAGAAGGGGGCTTTCGTGAAAGTGAAACTTGCCAACGGCGAGAAAAAGCAGATAATGCACGACATACCGGAGCACACGGAGGGCGTGAAGTTTATATTCTCGCTGCTTACCGACCCGGAAATCGGTGTAATAAAAGACCTGAAAGAGATTGACGCCGTGGGGCATCGCATGGTGCACGGAGGAGAGAAGTTCAACAAGAGCATGATACTCAACGACGAGGTGCTGAAGACTTTCAAGACTTGCATCGACCTCGCACCGCTCCACAACCCTGCGAACCTGAAGGGAGTGAACGCCGTGAGCGAACTGATGCCGGGTCTGCCGCAGGTGGGAGTGTTCGATACTGCTTTCCATCAGACCATGCCGAAAGAGGCTTTCCTCTACGCAATACCCTACAGCCTCTACGAGCAATATGGTGTTCGCCGCTACGGTTTCCACGGAACGAGCCACCGCTACGTAAGCAAGCGCGTGTGTGAGTTCCTCGGTTGCGACCCCGCAGGCAAGAAAATAATCACCTGTCACATCGGCAACGGAGCCAGCATAGCCGCAGTGAAAGACGGCAAGTGCATCGACACTACTATGGGGCTCACCCCACTTGAGGGTTTGATGATGGGAACACGCTCCGGAGATATTGATGCCGGCGCGGTGGTTTTCCTCGAAAAGAAACTCAACCTCGACGCCGACGGCATGTCAGACTTGCTGAACAAGAAAAGCGGTGTGCTCGGAATAACGGAGAAAAGTTCGGATATGCGCGACATTGAGGAGGCTGCAGAAGCCGGTGAAGCACGCTCGCAGCTCGCCCTCGACATGTATTTCTACCGCATAAAGAAGTATATCGGAGCATACGCTGCGGCAATGGGCGGCGTTGACATAATAGTGTTCACGGCAGGAGTCGGTGAGAACCAGACCGGTTTGCGCGAGGAAGTGTGCAAGGGGCTGGAGTTCCTCGGCGTGAAGTTCGATGCCTCGAAAAACAACGTTCGCGGCAAAGAGGCAATAATCTCTGCCGACGACTCACGCGTAAAGGTGTGCATAATCCCTACCGACGAGGAACTCATGATTGCCACCGACACCATGAACTTGCTGAAATAAGAGTAATAAAAAAAATGTAAGGTATGCTAAACGCATGCCTTACATTTTGCTTTCCCCCTCCTCATATTCCTCTATGAAGAGGTGCTCACCGTCGAAAACGGCGTAGGTGAACTGCCATACCCAGTCGCCGATAATCATCATGCGCGTCTTGTGGCTCAGCATAAGGTCGAGTTCTATGTGGCGATGACCGTAGATGAAGTAATCCACGTTGGGATGAGTCTTCATGTATTGTTTGGTGTAACGCACCAAATATTCTTTGTCTTCGCCCATATATGGCGGCTCTTTCTCGTCACCCCGCTTCATTCGCGAGTGTTTTGCCCATGCCTGTCCGAACCATACAGACCACCTCGGATGCACCATTGAGAACATGCGCTGGCACAAACGGTTGTGGAACAGTAGGCTTATGAACTTGAATTTTCTGTCCGGATCGCCCAGCCCATCGCCATGCGCCAAATAGAAAACCTTGTTATAAAGTTCCACTGTCTCCGGTTCGTGGTGTAGGATGACGCCGCATTCTTCCTCCAGATAGCCGTACATCCATATATCATGGTTGCCTGTGAAGTAGTGTATCTCGACGCCCATGTCGGTGAGTTCTGACAGTTTTCCGAGAAATCGGGTATATCCTTTCGGCACGCAGTACTTCCACTCATACCAGAAGTCGAACATGTCGCCGAGCAGATAGATTGCCGCCGCCTTGTCTTTTATCTCGTCAAGGAAGCGCGTGAGCCGTCTCTCCTGCATCCTGCCGTGTTCGATAGCCCACGAGCCGAGGTGCGCGTCGCTAAGTATATATATGTTATGCCTCATTGTCATCAGTCAAGTCCGAGTTCGAGTCTTGCTTCCTCGCTGAGCATGCTTTGGTCCCATGCCGGCTCGAAGACGAGGTTGACGCTGGCATTTGTCACCCCTTCGACGCTCTCCAATTTTGTTCTCACATCTTCAAGGATGAAGTCTGCCGCAGGACAATTTGGCGCGGTGAAAGTCATATCCACTTCAACCGCGCAGTCGTCCTTTACGTCTATCTTGTATATCATTCCCAAGTCGTATATGTTTACGGGTATTTCCGGATCATATACAGTCTTCAGCACATCCACGATGCGCTCCTCTATCATTGTTTTTTCTTCCTGTGTCATTGATAACGGATGTTTGTCTGTCTGCAAAGATAATGCAAAATGGCATTACTTCAAAATAAATCAGGGTTTTTATTCTTATAGTCTGCCCTCTTCGCGGTAACTATAATACGTGCTGTCGGTGACTATAACATGGTCGAGGAAGTATAATCGCATCAGGTCGCATGCCTTGTCGAGGCTTTCGGTCAGTCTGTCGTCGTCGCGCCCCGGGGTGGCACTGTTGCTGGGGTGGTTGTGCACCAATACCACCACTGTTGAGTTGTTGAGTATCGCGGTCTTGACAATCATTCTCACATCTACTGCCGTTTCGGTGATGCCTCCTCGCGAGAGTCGTTCAGCCTTGATTAGTTTGAATTTTTGGTTGAGCAGTATCACCCACGCCTCTTCCACGTCGAGATCCTCCATTTTTGGTCGCATGAAGTTATATATCGCGGTTGCCGAGCCGAGGTCTTTCCGCTCTGCCACCTCCTCGCTCTGCCTTCTCTTCCCCAGTTCGCATGCCGCAAGGATGGTGATAGCCTTTGCCTCGCCAATTCCTTTATACGCCGTCAGTTCTGCGATGCTCATCTTGCCGAGGACGTTAAGTCGGTTCTTGCAGTCGTTGAGTATCTTTTTCATCAGGTCACCGGCACTCTCCTCGGTGTTCCCGCTGCCTATAAGAATGGCGAGCAGTTCGGCATTCGTCAGCGACTCTGCTCCCATTGCGGCAAGTTTTTCGCGCGGGCGGTCCTCCTCCGACCAGTTGTTTATCGACAGGCGGGCAGTCTTCTCGTTTCCCATAGAGCCTTATTTATAGAATGTTTTCTCAAAGGCTTGAAACTCCCCCTGCTTCATCACGCAGCGCTTCCACCAAGACTTGATGAAGCCGAAGCCGTAGCCCATGAGCTGGGTAAACGCTGCAGGCACGGAGATAAGTCCCACATGCAGTGAGCGGTTCTTTGCAGTGGAGTCGGTGAAGATGATAATGCTGTAGAGAATTATCGGCAACCACGGAAGCGATGCCACCCAAATCCACGCACCACTGTTGCCGGGGTTGAAGTTCAGCATTGCCATTCCTGAAAGCGACATGAGTACGAGTGCGATTACTCCCACGGTGAATATCATCGGCAGCAGGTGTACAATCTTCAGCGAGCCGGGATATTTCTTGTACAGGTTTATCCGCGCTATACCGCTGTTATACACCTGTCTGAAGAACTTTCTCAGGTCGGTGCGCCTCTTGTGCCATACCCATGCTTCCGGGAAAAGCCTGCATCGCAGCCCCGCCTTGAATATCCTTATTGAGAAGTCGATGTCTTCGCCGAAGCGCATTTTTGAAAATCCGCCCAGCCGGAGGTATTCTGTCCGTCTCACGCCCATGTTGAACGAGCGTGGATAAAACTTGTCCAACTTCCTTTTCCCGCCGCGTATTCCACCCGTGGTGAAGAACGATGTCATGGAGTATGATATGGCTTTCTGTGTCGGTGTGAACGAGTGGTGAGCCGCATCCGGTCCGCCGAAAGCATCGGCAGGAGCGTTTTCGAGTTCCTTTTCCACCTCTTCGAGATAACTCTCCGGCACCACCACGTCGCTATCCAGTATTATAAGGTATTCGCCTCGGGCGCGTTCTGCACCGTAGTTGCGGCTCTGTCCCGGTCCGCTGTTGGGCTTGTTGAAGTAGTGCAGGTCGAGTCTGTCGCTGTATTTTGCGCACACCTCCTCGCATGGCACGCTGCTTCCGTCTTCCACTATCAGCACTTCGAAGTCTTTCTCGCGCTGCTTTGTGAGACTCTCCAACAGTTCCTCCACCTCATCGGGGCGGTTGAACACCGGTATGACAAATGAGTATTTCATCGGCGTATATAATCAATCACCCCCAACCCTTTCCTGAAATGCGGAGCGCAGCGGCAGCCGTTGTCATGCTGCCGACCGTGTCTCCTCTCTCCGGGAGGGGTTGAGGGTGGGTTTGTTCAGATCGTCTCCTATTCTTTCACGCGGTTCAGGTAAGAGCCGTCGCGGGTATCCACCTGCACGAGGTCGCCCTCATTGATAAAGAGCGGCACGCGTATTTCCACTCCGGTCTCCAGCGTTGCCGGCTTCGTTGCGTTTGTTGCGGTGTCGCCTTTAATGCCCGGCTCGGAGTGAGTGATGCGCAAGTTTGTCTTTATCGGCATCTCGGCGAAGAGGATTGTCTCGGTATCAGCGTCAGACACCACTTCTACGATGTCGCTCTCTTTCATGAAGTCCACTCCGGTAACGAGGTCGCGGGCGATTGGCACCTGCTCGTAAGACTCCTGATTCATAAAGATATACTCTTCTCCCTCCTTGTAAAGATACTGATATGGGCGGCGTTCTATACGCACGTCTTCAAGCTTCATGCCCACCTGAAATGTGCGGTCGAGCACTCGCCCGTCGGTAACGTTCTTCAGCTTGGTGTTCATCACGGTGTTTCCCTTGCCCGGCTTGCGGTGCTGGAACTCAATACAAACCCAAATGCCTCCGTCCATACGGATGGCAGTTCCTTTTTTAATGTCTTGTGAGTTAATCATAACTATGTAATAATGTGTTATTTCTTAATTTCGCGATGCAAAGTTACGGAAAAATCGGAAAAAAACATCTAACTTGCCACTAAATTTCGTTCATTTCTTTGGTAATTAAAAAGAATTGAGTAATTTTGCACACTCAAATGGGCATTTTGCAAGAAATAATAACAATAAACATATAGAAACATGAAAAGAACATTTCAGCCTCACAACAGAAGAAGAGTGAACAAGCACGGCTTCCGCGAGCGTATGGCAACAAAGAACGGTCGCCGCGTGCTGGCTTCTCGCCGTGCCAAGGGTCGTAAGAAACTCACGGTGTCAGACGAGCACCACGGCAAATAAGCCGTTCAGACTTTCATCCGAAGTCAAAAACAGGGAGATGCAGGCATTTTGATGCTGCACCTTCCTGTTTTTTTTTCATTTATTTGCTGTTCTCATCTTTATTTTTTACCTTTGCTCTCGAAATGTATTCATAATGGAGGTTTCAACATTTTTCAAGAAGATATTCAGTTCCTACCTTTTGGGGAACATATTCGCAATGGTCGCAGTGGTGGCTGTCGCCGCAATCGGAGTGAGCTACGGACTCGACCTCTACACCCGCCACGGCGAGAAAATTGCAATACCCGACGTGAAGCACAAGTCGTTTGCCGATGCAGAACACATACTTGAGAAAGCCGGACTGGAGGTCGTGGTCAGCGACAGCGGTTATGTAAAGAGTCTCCCGCCGGACTGTATTCTCGAACAGACACCGGCTGCGGGGACGATTGTCAAGTCGGGGCACGTGGTCTATCTCGTGATAAATTCAGACACGCCGATGCTCACCCTGCCCGACATCATCGACAACAGTTCCTACCGTTCGGCAAGGGCGAAGCTCATTTCGATGGGCTTCAAGGTGGGCGAACCGATGTATGTCAACGGTGAACGGGACTGGGTGTATGGCGTGATGTGCAACGGCAAGAGCCTCTCCAACGGTCAGAAGGTGTCGGTTGACGACATTCTCATAATACAAGTGGGCGACGGAATGCGCGATGCCAACGACTCCGTAGTCCTTGATGACTCTTATTACAGATACTACGACGACTCCGACCCGCGCGACTCTTCATATATAAACAACGGAGAAATAGACCACGGCAGCAGTTCCGGAGCAGGAAACAAGGGCTCGTCGTCATCCAATGGCGGAACCGATGAGTTCAAAGAGATTTACGTGCCCGATGAATAAGGATTTCAACGAGACAACAGCAGCCGCAGACTTCATGCCCTACGACATGGAGGAGGATTGGGAACTTACAGACGGAGAGCCATCTTCCGAAGGCGAGGAACATGACGGCAGGCTATACGAACACTTCCGCTTGGTTGCCGACGCAGGACAAGTGGCAGTGCGCATAGACAAGTTTCTCACCGAGAGAATGGCGCACAGCAGCCGCAACCGCATACAGAAGGCTGCCGAGGCAGGCTTCATCCACGTCAATGGGAAGCCCGTGAAGAGCAACTACAAGGTCAGACCGGGCGAGGTGGTGACACTGATGCTCGACCGACCGAGGCACGACGACACCATCGAACCGGAGGAAATTCCGCTCGAAGTGGTGTATGAAGACGACCAACTCATGGTGATAAACAAAGCGGCAGGAATGGTGGTACACCCGGGATGCGGCAACTATCACGGCACGCTTGTCAACGCCGTGGCATGGCATTTGCGCGACCTGCCCACCTACAACCCTAACGACCCGGAGGTGGGGTTGGTGCATCGCATCGACAAAGACACCAGCGGACTGCTCGTGGTGGCTAAGACACCGGAGGCGAAAAGCAACCTCGGGGCGCAGTTTTTCAACAAAACCACCCACCGCTCCTACAATGCCTTGGCATGGGGAAACTTCGTTGAAGACGAGGGAACAATAATGGGTAACATCGGGCGCGACGCCAAAGACCGGTTGCGAATGGACGTATATCCTGAAGATTCGGGCATTGGAAAGCATGCCGTGACCCACTACCGGGTGATTGAAAGATACGGATATACCACCTTGGTGGAATGTATTCTCGAAACCGGCAGGACCCACCAGATACGCGCTCACATGAAACACATCGGGCATCCGCTCTTCGGCGACGAGCGATACGGAGGCTGCGAGATACTCCGGGGCGAGCGGACGGCGTCTTACAAGGCTTACATACGCAACTGCTTCGCACTGTGTCCCCGACAGGCATTGCACGCAAGGACACTCGGCTTCAGGCATCCCCTCACGGGCGAACAAATGGACTTTACCAGCGACATGCCCGAAGACATGACTCGGCTGATAGAGAAGTGGCAAACAAGGCTGAAGCAACAATAGCATTGAACAAGATAAATAACTACACAATAGAAATGAAAAATATCAAAAGAAACATAGCCATCGTGTGCGGAGGAGACTCCTCGGAGTATGCAGTTTCCATGCGGTCGGCACAGGGTTTATACTCTTTCTTCGACAAGGAACGCTACAACGTGTGGATTGTTGACATGAAAGGACTCGACTGGCACGTCAACCTGCACGACGGAACACGCGCACCAATCGACCGCAACGACTTCTCGTTCAAAGAGGACGGCAAACTCGTGATGTTCGACTACGCATATATCACAATACACGGAACACCCGGAGAGAACGGAATACTGCAGGGCTACTTCGAACTTATACACCTGCCTTACTCCACCAGCGGCGTTCTCGTGGAGGCAATGACTTTCGACAAATTCGTGCTCAACCAGTATCTGCGAAGCTACGGAGTGCGTGTTGCCGACTCGATGCTCATCAGAAAGGGTTACGAAGAACTTGTTTCCGACGACGAGATAGACGAGAAAATCGGAATGCCGTGCTTCGTAAAACCGGCTGCCGACGGCTCTTCTTTCGGCGTTTCGAAAGTGAAGAACAAAGACCAACTGGCTCCTGCCATACGAAAAGCACTCATGGAGAGCGACGATGTGATGGTGGAGAGCTTCCTCGAAGGCACAGAGATTTCTATCGGTTGCTACAAGACGCGGGAAAAGAGCGTGGTGCTGCCGGCAACAGAGGTGGTGACATCCAACGAATTTTTCGACTACGACGCCAAGTATAACGGACAAGTGCAGGAGATAACTCCGGCAAGAATTCCCGCAGAAACGGCAGAACGGGTGGCAAAACTCACAAGCAGCATCTACGACATACTCCACTGCAACGGCATTATACGCATCGACTATATCATAGACAAGAACCAGAAAATTTCAATGCTTGAGGTGAACACCACTCCGGGAATGACTGCCACGAGTTTCATTCCGCAGCAGGTGCGTGCCGCCGGGCTTGACATCACCGAAGTGCTTACAGACATCGTAGAAAATCAATTCAAATAAACGTGGAACGCAGGAGGCTGAAACGCCGAATGATTTAACAGGGAACAACATGACAATATCCGACTTTGACGCAATACGCCCGTTTGGACCTGAAGAACTGCCCGCCGCCTACGACCGTTTGGTTGCAGACCCGCAGTTTCGCGCTGTAGTGGCTTATCTCTATCCGCAGATACCTTTCGAAATGATTGAACAGAAGATGCGGGGATGCAAGACAAACCTCGACTTCCAAATGGCGTTCTGCTACGGCTTCCTTGAGAACCTCACAGCAAAGGCGAGTTTGGGTATCGACATCGACACCGAGGCGGTTGACACCAATGCCAGATACACCTTCGTGAGCAATCACAGGGACATTGTGCTCGACTCGGCACTGCTCGACAAACTGCTCGTCGATGCCGGCTTCACCACCACTTGCGAGGTGGCGATAGGCGATAACCTGCTGTCGCTGCCGTGGGTGAAAGACCTTGTGCGCATAAACAAGTCGTTCATCGTGGAGCGTTCGCTGCAACCGAGGGAGATGCTCATGGCAAGCAAGCGCATGGCTGAATACATGCACTACGTCATCAGCGAAAAGAACGACAACGTATGGATAGCGCAACGCGAGGGAAGGGCTAAGGACAGCAACGACCGCACACAGCCGTCGATACTGAAGATGATGGCAATGGGCGGAACGGGAACGCATGTGGAAAGGCTGCAGCAACTGCACATCGTGCCGCTCGCGATAAGTTACGAGTTCGATCCCTGCGACTTCCTGAAGGCTCGGGAGTTCCAACTCAAGCGCGACAATCCCGACTGGAAGAAGGGGAAAAGCGACGATGTGGAGAGCATGAAGACGGGAATAATGGGCTTCAAGGGGCACATCCACTACCACTGCGCGCCGTGCATCGACGAGTTCCTCGCCCAACTGCCGGCAGAAACGCCAAAGACGGACTTCTTCAACATCGTGGCAGCGCACATCGACCGCGAGATACACCGCAACTATCGCATATATCCCGCCAACTATATCGCGGCAGACATGCTCGATGAAACCTCACAGAAATTCTTCTCTGCAGGGAAATATTCTGCCGACGAACGCCGACAGTTTGAGGATTATCTGCAGGGACAAATAGCAAAGATTGACATCCCCGGGAAGGACGTTGATTTCCTCCGTGAACGCATGTTGACAATGTATGCCAACCCTTTGCGCAACCATATCGCTGCATCTTCGCAACAATAAAACAGGAAAGAATGATGAAACTTACTCCCCGAAACCACCGAAAATCGTCCGACAGGAAACCTGCGGCACTCTACATCTGCCTCCTTCTCACGGCGTTGCTCGTCATCGCGGCGTGCACTTCCGAGACTTACACCCCGGGAGAGGGCAGATACAGCATGCTGCGAGCCGACTTCGCAGAGGTGCGCACCGATGCTTCGGGGGCATTATTCTGCGCCATAACCGACGACGGCGACTCCTTGCTGCTGTCGCAGAAACGCACCGTGAAGTGGGCTGTCACCTCCGACTCGCTATATCGGGCACTGCTCTACCACAACATTGCGGCATCGGGAATCACAACCGAGGCGGTGTCTGTGGTGGCGGTTCCTACGCCGACGGTGAAATATCGGGCTGACGTGAAAACCCCGAAGACCGACCCCGTGATATTCCGCAGCGCGTGGATGAGTCGCGGAGGAAGGTATGTCAACCTCGGACTGGCGATAAAGACCGGGCACGAGGATGGCGAGGATAAGTTGCAGTCGATTGGTATGATGTGCGACGAGGTGACAACCGATGCCGACGGCAGCAGGCATTATTTCCTCACTTTGCTGCACGCTCAGAACGGAGTGCCGGAATATTACAGCGCAAACGTCTTCGTAAGCATCGCAGCCTACCGCCTTCCTGTACCTCCGAAACGGGGCGACAAAATCACGATAAGCATAAACACCTACGACGGGACAGTAGAGAAAACATTCCTCTACTAACCGTAAGGTTTCCTAAAACACCTTTACCTAAAATATTATTCTGGGCAATGTCGGGCTCTGAAACACGATGTCTGCTCTCATTCAGAAACTGATATAGGGCAGAATACGTTCTATGTCAGACGCCGAGAAATCACGTATCATCTTCAAGTCTGCTGCCGAGCGCAACGGACCGTGCAACCTTCGGTGCTCCACTATGGCGCGCGCCTGATAGAAGTTTATGTATGGGTGACGCTTCAGTTTGTCGAGAGAGAGGCGGTTGACGTCTATCTTGCGCAGGTCGGGCGTTCCCAGTTCCATATATCGCAGAGCCTCTTCCGGCACTCCGTTTATCTCAAGCAACTGTCTCACATCGGCATACCCGCCGAGGCGGTCGCGGTAGTTCACTATCGCCCGTGCATACCCGCTGCCAATTCCCGGCACCCGTTTCAGTGCCGTGGTGTCGGCTGTGTTCAGCACAATTCGTTCCCCGGCGGCGAGTTTCACGGGATAGCGCAGCGAGTCTTTCGTGCGGCGAGGCTCTTCTGAAGTTCCGAAAAGTGACGACGCCGGACGGTAATCGGCAGAAATCCTGATATAGGGCGCGAGGCTCTTATATTCTCCGGCGGTCAGTCCATAGACCCGTGCAAAGTCCTCCGGCTTGCGGAACTCCCCTCCGCGCGAGCGGTATTTATATATGTTTCTCACTATCCACGGCTTCAGTCCGAGCCTCAACAGTTGCGTGCTGTCTGCCGTGTTGGGGTCGAAAAAGAAGCGTTCCACCCTGCGCCCTTCCACATTATAATATTTACGCGCACGCGAGTCGCCATAATATTCACCATAGTTCTTGTGCCCTTCCACGGCTATGGAATCGCCGGCAGACAGCGACGTCTCTCCGCTTCCACCCCTGAGTCCCCTCCCAATGAGGAACGCAATGGCAGCAACCGCAACTATCAGCAGTATAAGATTATCATTACTTGACGGCTTCATCGTTCCTATCCACCTTTTTCAAGCGTAAACATCGGTGTCACCCTTGCTGCGGATGACGGTATTCTTCCGGAATGGTGGCGCGCCAAAAGATGTAGGGCATGCGGCGCAGGTGTGAGTTGTAGAAGCGACCGTCGCCCGTAACTTCGGGACCGATGAAGCCGGGCTTCTCGAAGGGTTCGTTCTCATCACTCAGCTCCACCTCGGCAAACACCAGTCCGCTGTTGTCGCCATAGAACTCGTCAACCTCGAAAACGTGCCCCCTGAACGGCACAATATAGCGTCGCTTCTCCACAACGCCCGGTTCGCAGAGCGACATCAGGTGCTGTGCTTCGTCGAGGGTTATCTCCTTCTCAAACTCATATCGCGACAGTCCTCCGTTCTCCGCCGGTCCCTTTATGGTGAGAAATCCCTGTTCGTCGCGTATCCTCACCCTTACCGTGCGTCCACCGCCACTAAGGATATAACCCTGACAGATGCGGCTGCTCGACACTGCCTGCTGCTTGAAATCCTCGCCCCTGACAAGGAACTTGCGCTCTATCTCAAATCCGCTCATTGTGTGTATTATGATAGTATTTCTGTTTCAATAAAGGCACAACACGACAATGGCAAGCCAGAAACGTCACTGCCTTGTCGCGAAGACGTGTATCCACACCCCTTTCCCTGCTGCTCCCACTACATAAAGGCTACGTAGAGAAGCGTCAGCACGGCAATGAGCACGAATATTCCGAATATCCATCTCACCACCGTCTGTGCCTGCTTCTCCTGCATTGCGGAGCGTGCGGCACGCTGTTTTTTCCTTTTCTGGCTCATAGTTGTTTATTCTTTATATAAAATATCTGCTTTACCGCTTACCGTCTTCGATGTGAGTCCGGTTCAGACTTATTCCTCATCGTTCACCGGGAACTCCATGAGGTAAGCCTTTATGAAGTCGTCTATCTTGCCGTCCATTACCCCATCGACGTCTGATGTCTGGTAATTGGTGCGGTGGTCTTTCACCCGGCGGTCGTCGAACACATAGCTGCGTATCTGCGAACCCCATTCTATTTTTTTCTTCCCGGCCTCAATCTTAGCCTGCGCTTCCAGTCTTTTCTTCATCGCGCGGTCGTATAGTTGCGACTTGAGGAGCACCATAGCCCTCTCCTTGTTCTTGGGCTGGTCGCGGGTTTCGGTGTTCTCTATGAGTATTTCCTCCTCTTCGCCGGTGTCTGGGTCGGTGTACCAATAGCGCAATCGCACTCCCGACTCCACCTTGTTGACGTTCTGTCCGCCGGCACCGCTGCTTCGGAACGTGTCCCACGACAGTTTTGCAGGATCTACATAAACCTCTATCGTGTCGTCAACCAGCGGCGACACAAACACCGAGGCGAACGATGTCATGCGTTTCCCCTGTGCGTTGAACGGCGATACGCGCACCAATCGGTGCACGCCATTCTCGCTCTTGAGATAGCCGTAGGCATATTCTCCGCCTTCAATCTCCATTGTCACGCTCTTGATGCCTGCTTCGTCGCCTTCCTGAATGTTCGATATGCCCACCTTGTAGCCCTTCGCTTCCGCCCAGCGCATATACATTCGCATCAGCATCGACGCCCAGTCCTGACTCTCCGTGCCGCCGGCTCCGGAGTTAATCTTCAGCACACAGTCCATCGGGTCTTCCTTTTGGCGCAGCATATTCTTCAGTTCGAGACTCTCTATCGCCTCTATCGCCTTTCTGTAATCTTCGTCAACCTCCTCTTCTGTGACCATTTCCTCATGGTAGAAGTCGAACGCCAGCTGCAGTTCGTCTGCCATCTGTCTCACTTTGCTGTAGCCGTCAATCCACCGCTTTATGTCCTTCACCTTCTTCATCTGCACCTGTGCACGCTTAGGGTCTTCCCAGAAGTCGGGTGCCTGAGTGCGCAGTTCCTCCTCGGAATATTCCATTTTCTTGCGGTCGATGTCCAAATATCGGTTCAGGTCGTCGGCTCTCCGCAACACATCTTTCAGTTGTTCTGCTGTTATCATAGTCTTGTCTTCACCGCCCGCAGCCACAAGAAACGGCTGTGGCGGCACGTGTTTTCTTTTTAATTTTAGAAACAAAAATCCTTTCCACCTTGCCCCGGTGTCATAGCGATGACGCGCCCGCTACTCCTCGTACATATTCTCTATCTCCGCAGCATAGTTCACATTGAGCACGCGCCGCTTTATTTTCAGCGTATTGGTCAGTTCGCCTGCCTCTATGGTGAAATTGTGTGGGATTAGCGTGAAGTTTTTTATCTGCTCGTAGCCTGCCAACTGCTGCTGCAGTGTGTCGATGCGTTCTCTCAGCATCTTTATAATCTTCGGGTTGCGACACAGGTCTTCGCGTCTGTTGAATGTTATGTCATGCTCCCTTGCATACTCCTCAAGCAGGGTGAAGTCGGGCACGATGAGTGCGGAGACATACTTGCGCTTGTCGGCTATCACGGCAATTTGGTCGATGAATTTGTCAACAAGCAATTTCGACTCTATCATCTGCGGAGCGATGTATTTGCCGTTGGAGGTCTTATATAATTCCTTTATTCGCTCTTTCAGGAAGAGTTCTCCGTCTTTCATGTATCCTGCGTCGCCGGTGCGGAAGAAGCCGTCGTCGGTGAACGACTCGCGGTTCAGGGCATCCCGGTTGTAGTAACCCTTGGTTATCGTAGGACCTTTCAGGAGTATCTCTTCGTTCTCTCCGAACTTTATTTCCACCTCTTTGAGCGGTCTGCCCACGCTGCCCACGGTGAACGGCATGCCCAGACGGTCGTTTGAAACGGTGGCAAGACTCTCCGTCAGACCATATCCCACCATCATGTTGAGCCCTATGGAGTGTACGAACTCCTCCACTTCGGCGTTAACATACGAGCCTGCAGTGGGGAAGAAGTGGGCGTTTTCCAGTCCGAGCTGCTTCCTTACGATTGAGAACACCGTCTTGTCGAACATCTTGTATTCCAAGGCGAGCGAGAGCGGCGGACGCTTGCCGCGGCTTACATACTCTATGTTGTACTTCCTGCCCACAGACAATGCCTTATTGAACAGTTTGCGTTTCAGCATTCCCGAACTCTCTATCTTGTCTCTGACGCCGATATACACCTTCTCCCAAAAGCGCGGAACAGAGCACATGCAGGTGGGATGAGTCTCCGCCATCGACTGCTGCACCTCCTTTGGATAGGTGTTCACGATGATTGTAGAGCCTTGACTTATGGCATAGAAGTCCCATGCCCGCTCGAAGATATGCGTTATCGGGAGGAACATCATCAGGCGGTCTTTCTCGCCCACAGGCACCGCTCCGCCGTTGGCTTCCATTGCAGCCTCATACTGTCCGTGAGATAGCATTACTCCCTTTGAGTCGCCCGTCGTACCACTTGTGTATAGGATATTGGCGAGGTCTTCCTTGTTTGCCTGCCCATACAGGCTCTCCACTTCCGACTGTCGCGGATAGTTCTCGCCCAACTTCATGAAGTCGTCGAAGAAGATTGAACTCACGTCGTGCTGCTTCAGCCTCACCGAGCGGTCGAAGATGATAATCTTCTCAAGCGAGGGGCATAGCGGCAACACCCGCTGTGCTTTCTCATACTGCTCCTGTTCGCCGACGAAGAGCACGCGAATCTGCGCATCTGACACGATATACTGCAGTTGTTGCTCGCTGCTCGTGGCATAGAAAGGCACCGTTACGGCGCGTATTCCGAACGCCCCGAAGTCGGTATAGAGATAGTGAACGCAGTTCTGTGCGAATATTCCGACGTTCTCCTGCACCCCGACACCGAGGTTAAGCATGGCGTTGGAAACCTGTTTTACCCGCTGCGAGAAACTGTTCCACGACAAGGATTTCCATTTAAGGCTCCCGAAATCGCGGTATATCAACGCCTGTCTGTCGCCGTACTTGGCGGCTTGTTTGTGCACGAGTGCCGAAAGATGACATTTTGTCTGCATAAGCTAACTCTTTATTTGTTACATACTCCTCCCATTCTGCAAAAGTAAAAAGAATTTGTGAAAAATGCAACATATTGCCCGTTAAAAAGCGATTTTGAATATCCGATGCCCCGTTTTCAAAAAAACGGTTGCCACAGGGATGACTGACAGCAACCGAAAATAAGAAATCCCACCTCTCAACGGGGTGGGATTTCTTATATGTTATGGTATGTGTGAAAATGCCGTTATTTCACGAGCAGTTTGCGCGTCACGGTGTCTGTACCGTGCTGCAGCGTCACAACATATACTCCTGCGGGCAGACTGATTGCCGTATCGGCAGCCACGGTGTCGCTGAAGAGCACCTTGCCGTTGGCACCGAGCACCGTTGCCTTCACTTCGCTGTTGGTGAAGATTGCTATTTCGTGCTTCCTTCCCTCTGCCGTTGCGGTTACGCTCTGCACGCCTTCCACAGCCGATGTCAGCGAGAACTTCACTGTGATGTCGGTTGCCCGGGTAATGGTGAACTTGTTGTTGGCAATGTCGTCGCCGTTAGCCTTCATCGAAACCACGGAGTAGCCGTTCTCCGGCGTTGCCTCAACGCTGATTACGGTGTTCTTCTGTACCTTCGAACCGCTGCTCACTACGTTGTTGGAGGCGTCTTTCACCACCACCTCGCCGTTGTCATAAGGCAGCACGGTGATGTAAGCCTCGTTGCAACCGGTGCCGTCGCCGTTCTCGGAGTAGTTCATCAACCACAACTTAGACTTGGCGATAAGTGTTTCCGAGTGTTCCACGTCGTTGGCATTCGCCCCGCCGGCAATCCACAGTTTGGTAGGCGTTGTGCTCCCCGACACTTCTTCGCCCGGATCCACATACATCGGCAGTGCATAGTAGAAATCGTTCAGTTGGCAGGCATCCCAGCCGTTACCTCTCGCGTCGATATACCATATTGACGGATTTTCCGACAGGTCGAGCGCAGCAAGTGTGTTCTCTGCCGCATCGAGTTTCTCCAGCAGAACATTCTTCGAGAGGTCGAGTTCGTTGAGCTTGTTCTTAGTCAGCGACAGACCGAGCAGCGAGGCATTGTTCTTCAGGTCTATTGTTGCGATGTTATTGTTGTTCAGATAGAGTTCCTTCAGGTCGCCCATGTTCGTCACGTCGATGCTGCTCAAGGCACAGTTGGTGAGGTTCAGATAGACGAGTTTGCCGTTCTTCGACAGGTCGATGTCGCTTATGGCAGTGTTCTTGAGGTTTACATACTCCAGTTCGGTATTGTTCTTTATGTCGATGTCGGTCATTGCGGAGAGTCCGTAAGCCCGGAGCTGCTGCAGCATCGGACTGTTGGCTACGTTCACATTGCTGATGTCTTCGTTCATCGACACATCGAGATAGATGAGGTCGTGCTGATTGGTAACGTCTATTTCCTTCAGTTGATTGAAGTAAACGTCGAGATATTTCAGCTTGTCGTTCTTCGACAAATCTATCGCAGAAATCTTGTTGTCGGTGGCATAGTCGGGATAACTCTCGCAGTTGAGGTAGGTCACGTCACCGTAAATCTTCACCTGAGTGCCCTCTGTGGTTCCGTCGATGAATGTCCACGTTGTCTTGGCTGTATATTCCTTGAGTTCGCCGTCGCCCCAGTCTATTCTCACCGGAGTGTCGTTGTTGTCGGCTCCTATGGCGTAGGTGCTCTCCTGTCCCGCGGGAACGGTCAGCGTTATGCACCTTTCGCCTTGGTTGCCCTCAAACACTGCCTTCACGTCAGCATTTGCAGTGACGGTGAAGAGGGTGTCGGGAACGAGTTTTCCGTTCACCATCACGCCCTTATACTCCATTCCCTCATCGGCGGTGTAGCGCACACAGAGTATCGAGCCGGGCACCACTTTGCCGTCGCTTCCCACCTCTTCGTAGTGGCGCAGGAACGCATCCTTGTCGGGCGAGTATGTCATGTCGCGCTTCATCACCTTGTATGTGCCGCCGGTGGTGGGCTGTTGTGTTATCACGACATCATCCATCGGGCAAGATCCGTCGCCCGGAACGTCGATATGCCAGTGTGACTCCGAACTGTTGTTCATAAGATATTTCTCGGCATTTGCCGTCTCTCCGTTACACTCAGCCACATATACGTAGCCGTTTCGGTCGGGGTCTTGCATTGTGCTATACATGAAATTGAGCGACTGCGGGGTAAAGTTCTTGTTGCCCTGCAGGTAGAGATAGCGCAGCGCGAAATAGTTTGCGGTGAAGTCGAGTAACTCAAGGTCGCACGCCTTTGCCGACAAAGTCTGCAGCCATTTCAGCCCGCCCACATCCAGACGCGAAATTCTCAGCGAGTCGCACATCAGGGTTCGCAGCGACGCCATTGCCGAAACGTCGAGTTTGGTGAGTTTGGTGTTGCTTACGTTTAGGCTCAGGAGTTTGGTGTTGTTTGCCAGATTGAGTTTGTCGATGTTGTTATGTTCTATCGAGAGGCTCTGCAGTTCGGTGTTCGCGGCAACGTTAAGTTGGGTCAGGAGGTTGTGTGCCACGGCGAGGTTCTCCAGTTTTGTCAGTCCGCCGACGTTGATAGTGGAAATCATGTTCTTGCTCACGTTCAGCGATGTCAGTTCGGGATATCTGTCTGCAGGCAGCGAGATGTCCATCAGCGAGTTGTTATGCAGGTCGATGTTCCTAAGATTCGGGAAGTTGTAAGTGTCGTAGAAGTGAGACACGTCGCAACCATACATCGTTATGGTTCGCAGGTTCGGGTTGTTGTCGGCAAAAGCCACGGTGCTCAGAGTTGGGTTTTCGTATATGTCCAAATACTCCAACTTAGAGAATTCACGTAGGTTCAGCATGCTGATGTTGTTTTTGGCAAGCGACAGCATCTCAAGGTTTTTGGCATCGCCGAGGTCGAGGTCGTAGTATGTCAGAGCGTTTTTCGAGGCATCGAGTTGCTTAAGCCCTGCCTGTCCCTCAAGTTTCAGGGCTGTCAGCCCCTGCTCGTTCACCGACAGTTTGGCAAGGGCACCGTAGATTTTCACGGTGTTTCCTTTCAGCGGTGCTTCCTTTTTCAGTTGGTAAGGCATCATGGTCGTGCTCACCTGATATTCCACCGGCGTTCCGTCTCCCCAGTCAACCGAGATCACGCCGTCTGCCAACGGCGTAGGATTGAACACGAAAGTGTCGCCATAGGCCTTGTTGGTGGTCATGGTGATAACGCTCTGTGCCGACATGTTTAGCACGGCACATGCGAGCATTGAAAAAATAAGTAGTAATTTCTTCATTCCTTTTTGTTTTTAAATATAAGGCTGCAAAAATAAATAAAAACATTCTAATTGTGTTATAAATCTTAGAATTTAACTTATAATATGAATTCTCGTCGGTGCCATGTCTTACCCTTCAAGCCCTCATTCCGCGCCCCGTTGCCGTGTCGGAGGTTATGATCGGGAAAGTAAAATCGCCGATTTTGCCGACCAAATTCGGCAAAATTGCAACGTAAAATCGGCGAATTTGGTTTGCAATTTCGCCGATTTTGTTCCGCGTTAGATTTCCACCTGCGCCGTGTTATGTAATATACCGTGAGCGCAATGGCGTGAAAACAGCCTCACGGTAATGGGTTAAGTAATCCGTGCTTCACCGAAACAATGGGTTAAAAAACATGAAAGCGTGGCGATTGTCAGGTTTTATTTATATTTTTGCAAAGCCATATTGTATCCGTCAATACGGAGACCCGGCAGGAAAAGTGAATTGAAAGTTATCTATTATTTAAACTTTAACTATGAACAACAGAATTGGAAAATGTCTGTTGACGGCAGGACTCGCATCGGCAGTGATGATTGCAACCGCCGCAACGACAGACGGGAACAAGAAAGGAAACGTGACAGACGGTAATCCGCTGATGCACAAAAGCACACTGCCTTTTGGCGCACCTGACTTCGCTGTCATCAATGAGGCGGACTATTTGCCGGCACTGAAGGCAGGAATAGAGCAGCAGCGGGAGGAAATAAGGCGCATCGTGGAGAACAAGGAGAAGCCGACATTCAAGAACACTATCCTCGCTTACGAGGAGAGCGGACAGTTGCTCGGCAGGGTGTCTAACGTCTTCTTCGGACTGACAAATGCCAATAAGACCCCGGCTTTGGGACTGGCAGAAGACGAGGCAATACCCTTGCTCACCGCTCTGGAGAACGCAATCTCGTTCAATCAGAAGTTCTTTGAGCGCGTGAAGTATGTCTATGACAACGAACTTAACAGCCTCAAGGGTGAAGACAGGAAACTTCTTGAGGAGACGTATAAGGGCTTCGTGCGCTCGGGAGCATTGCTGTCGCCAGAGAAGAAGGCTCGAATGGAAGAGATAAACAACCGGATTGCCGCCCTGCAGCAGGAGTTCGGAAACATGCTTCCAAAGGCAACTAACGACGCTGCGGTGTGGGTGAACAGCCGTGAGGAACTCGCCGGACTTAGCGATGCCGACATCGCACAGTGTAAGAAAGACGCAGAGAGCCGCGGAGGAAAGGCTCCCTACTGCATCGTTATCGTGAACACCACGCAGCAGCCGATACTGGCAAGCCTCGACAACCGCGACTTGCGCAGGCGTGTATATGAGGCTTCGGTGCATCGCGCAGACGGTTCGGGACAGTATAACAACTTCCCCTTCGTGGTAGAAATTGCCAAATTGCGTGCCGAGAAAGCCGAACTGATGGGTTATCCGAACTATGCTTCCTACTCGTTGGACAACACTATGGCAAAGAATACAGACAACGTGTATGCTTTCCTGAAGCAACTCATCGCTGCCTACACGCCGAAAGCAGAGGCAGAGACAAGAGAAATAGAGGAGTATGCACGCAAGACAATGGGCAAGGACTTCCGACTTGAGCCTTACGACCGCTTCTACTACTCTGCAAAGATGAAGAAAGAGCGTTTCAACTTCTCTGATGATGAAGTGAAACCTTACTTCGACATCGACTCGGTTCTTTACAACGGAGTGTTCTATGCGGCAAATCGTGCCTACGGGCTCACGTTCAAGGAGCGCAAGGATTTGCCTACATATCACCCCGATATGAAAGTGTTCGACGTGATAGACGGCAACGGAAAGCAGCTGGCACTGTTCTACTGCGACTACTTCCGCCGCCCTACGAAGCGCGGAGGAGCATGGATGGACGCTTTCGCAAAGCAGAGCCACCAACGCGGGCAGATACCTATTATATTTAATGTGTGCAACACTGCCAAGGCACCGGAGGGTCAGCCGACACTCCTTACATGGGATGAAGTGACCACGATGTTCCACGAATTTGGTCACGCTCTGCACGGAATGCTGTCCGACTGCTATTATAACACGCTGAGCGGAACGTCGGTGGCACGCGACTTTGTGGAACTTCCGTCACAGTTCAACGAGTCGTTCGCCGTTGTGCCGGAGGTGTTTGCCAATTATGCAAAGCACTACGAGACCGGTAAATCCATGCCGGAAGACCTGAAGAAGAAGATGCTTGAGTCGCTCAACTTCCACTCTGCCTACTCGTTAGGGGAAAATCTTGCAGCCACATGTGCCGACCTTGCATGGCATTGCCTCGCTTCTTCGGAGGTGCCGACGGCTGATAAGGCAAACGAGTTTGAGGCTACGGTGCTGAAAGAGATTGGTCTATACAACAATCAGATACCGCCACGCTACCACACATCATACTTCAATCACGTATGGGGAGGCGGCTATGCGGCAGGATATTACAGCTATCTGTGGAGCGAGGTGCTCGCTGTTAACTGTGCCGACTACTTCGAGCGGAACGGCGCGCTGAACCCTTCTGTGGGCAAGGATTTCCGCGACAAGTTGCTCAGTCGTGGCAATACGGAAGACCTGATGCAGACATTCTCTAACTTCACCGGAATGAAGTCGCCCGATGCGGCAGCCCTGCTCAAGGCAAGAGGATTGTAAGAAGCAGTATAAAACGAAACCGACCCTGAAAGCGTTGTTTGCACTTTCAGGGTCGGTTTGTCGTTTATCGGGTGTTTAATGGCAGTGGTCTGTCGCCGTTTTCTGTCAGTAGAGCAGGAGCAGTCCGGCAAAACCGCTGTATGCTATCATCCTTATGGGGTTAACCTTGAGGAACTTTGTGCCTACGAAGCATGCCGCGAAGAGAGCCACGCTAATCCAGAACTGCCACGGAGTTTCGGTGGGAGAGCCGAAGTTCTCGGGCGTGATAAGCATCATTGTCGCCGCTCCGAGCAGCCCCACCACGGCAGGGCGCAGTCCGAGAAACACGTTCTTAGCCATCGGGGTGTCCATATATTTCATGAACATCTTGCTTATCAGTATCATCAATATCAGCGAAGGGAGTATCAGGGCGAATGTTGCCGTGGCACTGCCGAGCACAGCCATCAGTCCGTCATACCCCTCGTTCTTCACCGCGGCATAGCCGCAGTAGGTGGCAGAGTTGATGCCTATCGGTCCCGGAGTCATCTGGCTGATAGCCACAATGTCCGTAAATTCGCTCATGGTGAGCCATTTGTGCGTGCGCACCACCTCGTTCTGTATCAGCGACAGCATGCCGTAGCCGCCGCCGAAGCCGAAGAGACCTATCTCGAAAAATGTGATGAAGAGATATAGATAGACCATTGTTGTTTATTGATTTTGATTATTGGGGGCGATAGGAGTAATCGGAGCAATCGGGCTAATCATACTAATCGAACCAATCTGGTTAGTCGGAGAAATCCGCTTATTGTTCAATTTCATTTCCTATTCCGTAGGTTTGACATATTTCCCATATATGTATCCGCTCACGCCGGCAACGACAATTATTATTATCGGAGACACTCCGATGGGGAATATCGCCAGTGCGCAGGCAATGGGAATCCAGCAGTTGGATAGCGTTATGCGCGCACTCTTGGCAAGGTTGAACGTCGGCACGGCGATGAGAGCCACCACCGCAGGGCGTATCCCGTTGAATATCGATGCCACAACCTCGTTGTCTTTGAACTTGTTGAAGAACATCGCGATGAGCAGTATTATGAGAAACGAGGGGAGGGCAGCACCCACCGTGGCGCATATTGCCCCCTTCGTTCCGCGCAGTTTATAGCCTATGAAGGTGCTGATGTTCACCGCAAACACGCCCGGAGTGCTCTGTGCAATGGCGATGATGTCAAGAAGTTCCTCCTTGTTGAGCCATTGGTGCTTGTCCACCACCTCTGTTTCGATGATGGGTATCATGGCATATCCGCCGCCGAATGTCACCGCGCCGATTTTGAAGAACGTTCTGAACGACTCCAGATAGATGTTGCTCAAAGCCATTTCCGCCGTTTATTTGTTTACCGTTTCCCCTTTCTGCCTCTCTTCTATCCACCTGCGTGCATTCACGAATGCCTCTATCCACGGTGTCACCTCGTCGTTTCTGTGGTCGTGCGGATACCATGCGTTCTGCCAAGGGAATATGGCGCGCTCAAGGTGAGGCATCATAGCGAGGTGGCGACCGTCGTCAGAACAGATGCCTGCGGCGTCGTAGTCGCTGCCGTTGGGGTTGGCAGGATAGTCGTGATAGTTGTATTTCGCCACGATGTTGTAGTTCTCTTCCGGTTCCGGAAGTGAGAATTTACCCTCGCCGTGGGCAACCCAGATGCCGAGCTTGCTGCCGCCGAGCGACCCTAACATCACGCTGTCGTTCTGCGGAATGGCGAGAGAGACGAAACTGCTCTCAAACTTATGGCTGTCGTTATGCAGCATGCGCATACGCCTCTTGCCGTCAACGCCGCTGCCGCTATGCGCGCCTTTACCCTCCAGCAGTCCGAGTTCCACCATGAGTTGGCAGCCGTTGCAGATGCCGAGCGACAGGGTGTCTTCGCGTGCATAGAACCTGTCGAGAGCCTCCTTTGCCTTGGGATTGAACAGGAATGCGCCTGCCCAGCCCTTTGCACTGCCGAGAACATCGGAGTTGGAGAAGCCTCCGCAGAACACAATCATGTTCACCTCGTCGAGCGTTTCGCGCCCGCTGATGAGGTCGGTCATCATCACGTCTTTCACATCGAAGCCCGCAAGCCACAGCGAGTAAGCCATTTCGCGCTCGCCGTTTGTACCCTTTTCTCTTATTATGGCGGCTTTCTGATGACTCACCGCTTTCCTTTCGCCCAACGCTACACACTCTTCGCTCAACGCTCCGCCGAACTTAATCTCCAACGGTTGCTTCTTATAGTTCTTCGCTCTTTCGTCTGCACAGCCGTTGAAACTCTGCCTGCGGTCGAGCAGGTGGGATGTGTGATACCACGCATCGCGCAGATTATCAATGTCGAAGCAATGGCAGAAACTGTCTTTTTGCACCACGATGTAGCGCGGAGTGTCAGGTTTTCCTATCCTTACGCAGCTCACTCCTGCCTCTTCGAACACCGCTTCGACGGCAGCCACATCGCTGTCGGCAACCTGAATTACCACTCCCGGGTTCTCTGCAAACAGCATCTTCACTATGTCGTTGCCTGCAAACGCGCTCAGGTCGATGTTCATTCCGCCCTCGCGGTTGGCAAATGTCATTTCGAGCAGCGTCGTGATAAGACCTCCGGCACTTATGTCGTGACCGGCAATAATCATTCCGCGCTTTATCAAATCCTGCAAAGCATTGAACGCATTGCGGAAATATTCCGGGTCTTTCACCGCCGGCACGTCGTCGCCAACCTTGCCGTGGGTCTGCGCGAAGGCACTTCCTCCGAGCCGTTGCTTGTCGTAGGAGAAGTCGATATGACAGAACGTTGTGCCACAATCGTTCACCATAACCGGCGAAACCACCTTTCTCACGTCATCCACCTGACCTCCCGAACTTACAATCACGGTCCCCGGAGCGATTATCTTTTCGCCATTGGGATATTGCTGGCTCATCGACAGCGAGTCTTTTCCGGTGGGAACGTTGATGCGAAGTTCGCAGCAGAAGTCGGAGAGAGCCTCCACCGCGGCATAAAGTCGGGCATCCTCGCCTTTCTGCGAGCGGCAGGGCCACATCCAGTTTGCCGAGAGAGAGACACTGTCGAGCCCTTCTTCGAGCGGTGCCCAGACAATGTTCGTGAGCGACTCGGCAACAGAAAGCACACTGCCGGCAGCCGGATTAGCCAGTCCTGCCTGCGGAGCATGCCCCAAAGCGGTGGCAATTCCCTTTCTGCCACGGTAGTCGAGTGCCACCACGCCGCAGTCGCTCAGCGGCAACTGTATCTCGCCTTGGCACTGCTGTCGTGCCACCTTGCCCGTCACCGAGCGGTCAACCTTGTTCGTGAGCCAATCTTTGCAAGCCACAGCCTCAAGCGAAAGAACGCTCTTCAAGAGCGAGTCGAGGCGGGCTTCTGCGCCTTCGTAGTTCACGTTGTCATAGTGTCGCTCCACCGTTTCGTCTTTCATCACCGTCACGGGGGAGTGTCCGAACATCTGTGCCACGTCAAGGTCGAAAGGTTTCCTGCCGTCGCCCTGACGGAAAGAGAAGTGAGCGTCGCCCGTTGTCTCGCCCACGACATACAGCGGAGCGCGCTCCCGCTCGGCGATACGGCGCACATGGTCTATGTGTTTCTCGTCAATCAGCAGTCCCATTCGCTCCTGACTCTCGTTTGCTATTATCTCTTTCGCCGACAGTGTCTTGTCGCCGATGGGCAGTTTCGTCATGTCAATCTCGCCGCCACACTCCTCCACGAGTTCCGAAAGGCAGTTCACATGACCGGCACTGCCGTGGTCGTGTATGCTGACAACGGGGTTAACGTCTTCCTCACAGAGTGCTCTAACGAGGTTGTAGGCGCGTTTCTGCATCTCCGGGTTGGCTCGTTGTATGGCGTTCAGTTCGATACCGTTGCCGTATCTGCCGGTGTCAACAGACGATACCGAGCCGCCGCCGAGCCCGATGCGGTAGTTGTCGCCGCCCACCACTACAATCTTGTTGCCCTTCTGCGGTTCTTTCTTCAGACAGTCGCGCTTCGTTCCGTAGCCCACTCCTCCCGCGAGCATTATCACTTTATCGTATGCGTATTTCTCGTTGCCCTCCTGATGTTCGAAGGTGAGCACCGAGCCGGTAATCAGCGGCTGCCCGAACTTGTTGCCGAAGTCGCTCGCACCGTTCGAAGCCTTTATCAATATCTGCTCCGGGGTTTGGTATAGCCACTCGCGGACAGGCAGCAGCTGCTCCCACGGTTTGGGTTGAGCGTTCTTTCCTTGCTCCGTTCCGAAAGCGTCTTTTATAGAGTTCGGGCGGAAGGTTGAGCCTTCGTCAGTCACTCCACTCTCATCGTTTAACTCTCCAAGTCTTGAGTAAGACGTCATGTAAACGGCTGTTCCGGCGATAGGCCAAGAGCCTACACCGCCACCCATTCGGTCGCGTATTTCACCTCCCGTGCCTGTTGACGCCCCGTTGAACGGCTCCACCGTGGTGGGGAAGTTGTGCGTCTCTGCCTTCAGCGAGATAACGCTCTCTATCTCCTTCACGCGAAACCAGTCGCTCGTTGACTGGTTGCCCGGTGCGAACTGCTCCACCACCGGTCCCTCGGAGAACGCCACGTTGTCCTTGTATGCCGATAAAATCCTGTGCGGATTTTCCTTTGTCGTCTTCTTGATCATGGCAAACAGGCTCGACTCTTTTTCCACTCCGTCGATGACGAATTTGCCCCCGAAAATCTTGTGTCGGCAGTGCTCCGAGTTTATCTGTGCAAAACCGAACACCTCGCTGTCGGTGAGCGGACGCCCGAGTTGTTTCTCCACGCTGTGCAGATAGTCTATTTCTGCGGCAGAGAGAGCCAGCCCCTCTCTCTCGTTATATTCTTCAAGGTTCTCCACGTGCTTTATTTCCTCCGGCTCATGGTTCACGGTGAACACCTTCTGGTCGAGCCTTTCATACATGCGTTGCAGCATTTTGTCGTGCCCGGCGTTGCCGTCTGCCGCGGGGAAAAACTCCTCTATACGCACAATGCCGCGGAGATTCATGTTCTGTGTAATCTCCACGGCATTGGTGCTCCACGGTGTAACCATCTCGCGTCGTGGTCCCACGAAGAAGCCTTCCACAGCCTCCTGTGCCATGTTTCCTGTCATAAGCAGTTCGGCGTCGCCATAGAGCCAGCACAGTTTTTCTATCTCTTGAGCGTTCAACCGGTGGTCTGCTTCAGTTGCTATGATGCTCGCTGTTGTGGTCTTGAAGAAAAATATCATATCGGTCAGGTATATGTTTTAATTGTAATAACGCTGCAAAGGTAAGTATTTTTTTCGTTTTACGCGCATCAGTAAAGCAAAAATATCCTTGTCTTAAACCTAAATTGCATCCCCCTCCGTCAGCTCCTCTTTCCCGATTTCCACTTTACCGCGTAACATGCGATACCCTTTTGCCATACACCACATATACCATGCTCTGCCAAAATCGGCGATTTTGCAGAGTAAAATCGGCGAATTTGGTCTGCAATTTCGGCGAAATTACTTTGTAAAATCGCCGATTTCACTTTGCGGGATTATGCCAACAATCATCCGTTTCGGGGCTGACTGATGCGCGACAGACACGTATCCTTGCATCACGAGGCATGAAACCATGCCGCAGGAAGCCAGTGTTTGGATTTAAACAATGGCGATATGAGAGGATTTGCGTGCACTTGCGACTGATTAAGAACAGGCATGACCGCAGAAGATTGCTAAATAAGCGTAAAAAAGGAAGATAGGTAACGAGTAGTGGATAAAAATTAGTAATTTTGCACTCCGATTATTTTTGTTTATCATTATAGAATTTTATTTATGGGTGTAGAAACGAGTGGAACAGCATTTCCACGTGAGGGACTTGGCGAGAAGGAAGTCATCGAGAGCCGCCTGCGGCATGGCGACAACATGCTTACGCCACCGCGTAAGGTGTCAATATGGAAACTGTATCTTGAGAAATATAAAGACCCGATAATACGGATATTGCTTGTCGCTGCGACGGTGTCGCTCATCCTTGCTTTCTTTGACGGCAAATTTTTGGAGACGATAGGCATATTCCTTGCCATATTCCTTGCCACCAGCATAGGGTTCTACTTCGAATATGATGCGGCGAAGAAGTTTGAGATGCTCTCGTCGCTCAACGAGGAACTGCCGGTGAAGGTGAGGCGTGGCGGACAGGTGATGACCATAGCGCGGCGCGACGTGGTGGTGGGCGACATCGTTTTCGTGGAAACGGGCGACGAAGTGCCTGCCGACGGAACGCTGATTGTATCGTCAGACCTGCAGATTGACGAGTCGTCGCTCACCGGAGAGCCCCTTGCCACGAAACACGCCGACATCGACAGGTACGGAAAGGGCGATGCGGCATACCCGCAGAACATGGTGCTGCGCTCAACAATGGTGATGAACGGCAACGGCGAATATTCGGTAACGGCAGTGGGAGACCACACCGAGATTGGCAATGTGGCACGAAGCAGCAGCGAAGAGACCGGGGTAAAGACTCCGCTCAGCCGGCAACTCGACCGCTTGGCGAAACTTATCAGTAAGGTGGGCTTCACCGTTGCCGGGGCAGCATTTGTGATTTTCCTTGTCCATGACGTGATAACAAACACCGCCCTCTGGCACTCCGACAACTATCTCGGCATGGCAGAGGAGGTTCTGAAATACTTTATGATGGCAGTGACGCTGATTGTCATGGCTGTGCCCGAGGGTCTGCCTATGGCGGTGACGCTGGCTTTGGCTCTGAACATGAGGCGAATGCTGAAGAGCAACAACCTCGTAAGAAAACTCCATGCCTGCGAAACGATGGGGGCAGTGAACGTGATATGCACCGACAAGACGGGCACACTGACGCAAAACCGCATGCGGGTTGAGGATATGATGCTGTTCGGCGGCGACGAGAAACAGCAACAGGAACTGCTCGCCAAGGCAATAGCCATCAACACCACAGCACATGCAGGCGTGGGCAATCCTACGGAAATAGCACTTCTGGAATGGATAAAAGGGAAGGGGGCAGACTACGAAACGATACGTGGCGAGGCAGAGACTGCCGACATCATGCCTTTCTCCACCGAGCGGAAAATGATGGCAACGGCTGTCAGAACGGGCGGTGAGGGCTGGCTGTTCGTGAAAGGCGCGCCTGAAATAGTGATGCAGATGTGCGACATAGACGCCGCAGAACGCAGCCGGGCAGAGACATTCCTCAGCGACAAACAGGGAAAAGCCATGCGCACACTGGCATTGGCGGCGAAACCTTTCGCGGGCGACAAGATAGAGAACAATCTCAACGGACTGCGCCTGCAGGCTATAGCGGCTCTCGAAGACCCGATACGCGATGACGTGCCCGACGCCGTGGCACAGTGTCATAGTGCCGGCATTGAGGTGAAGATTGTCACCGGCGACGTGTCGGGAACGGCAATAGAGATTGCGCGGCAGATAGGAATAGAGCCGAGCGAGGGCTTCCATATCACCGGTGCCGAGTTTGCCGCACTGAGCGATGAGGACGCTATGGCGAGGGTGGAAAAACTGAAGGTGATAAGCCGGGCACGCCCACAGGACAAGCAACGACTTGTGCAGATGCTGCAGAAGCATGGCAACGTGGTGGCAGTGACGGGCGACGGAACGAACGATGCGCCTGCGCTGCACCATGCACATGTGGGACTTTCGCTCGGCTCCGGCACCGGCGTGGCAAAACAGGCAAGTGATATGACGCTGCTCGACGACTCGTTCCGCAGCATCACCCACGCCGTGATGTGGGGGCGTTCGCTTTACAGGAACATACAGCGGTTCCTATATTTCCAACTGGTGGTCAACGTGACGGCTCTTCTGTTGGTGCTCGCAGGCTCGCTGATTGGCACCGAACTGCCGCTCACCGTGACCCAGATACTCTGGGTAAACCTGATAATGGACACCTTTGCGGCAATGGCTCTCGCCTCGCTGCCACCCTCGCGGGAGGTGATGAAGGACAAACCGCGCTCGCAGGACGACTTTATCCTGTCGCGACCGGTGATAGAAGGCATCTTGTTTGCCGGACTGTCGTTCTTCGGAATGTTGTTCGTGATGTTGTGGCACAGTCTCCACGATGATGCCTACTACGGCGTGCAGCTCCACGAATTGACGATTTTCTTCACCACTTTCGTTATGCTGCAGGTGTGGAACCTGTTCAATGCGAAGGCATTAGGCAGCAGTCACAGCGCGTTCAGATACCTGTTGCGCGACCTGGGGCTGCTCATCGTGCTGGTATCTGTAATGGTGGGACAGTGGCTGATAGTGGAGTTTGGAGGCAAAATGTTCCGCACCGACGGCATGAGTTGGCAGGAATGGGCTATGACGATAGGGGGAACATCGATAGTTCTGTGGGTTGGCGAAATATGGAGACTGTTCAAACGCATAAGGCATAATGTGGCAAATGGCAAAGGATAGGGAGATAAGGAATATCGTGTTCGACTTCGGCGGCGTGCTCGTGGGACTCGACAAACGCCGCTGCATAGCCGCCCTCGACAGCATCGGGGCATGGGAAATATCGGGGTATGTTGACGAATGCCGGCAGGAAGACCTGTTTCACGACCTCGAAATAGGGAGCATCGGAGTGGCAGAGTTCTGCAACGAGGTGCGCAGGAAGTCGCCTCGTTGCCATGCTTCAGACGAAAAGATAGCATGGGCGTGGGGCGAACTGCTCACGGGAATACCTCAGGAGAAACTGCTAAGGATAGCCGAACTGAGGAAAGACCATCGCATCTTCTTGCTCAGCAACACCAACGTGATACACTGGGAACTGTCGGTGGAGAAGTATTTCCGCTGTGGCGAACTCGGTGTTGGCGACTTCTTTGAGCGCATTTTCCTGTCTTATGAGATGGGAATGGTTAAGCCCGGGCGCGAGATTTTCCTCACCATGCTTGCCGAAGCGGGGATTGACGCCGGCGAAACGCTGTTCATCGACGACTCTGCAGCCAACTGTGAAGCGGCAGAAAGTGTGGGAATAAACACTATGCACGACCCGGAGGGGTGGCTGTGGATGAAGAAACTGTGACCGAAAGGGCGCAAGAAACAGACAATAACATACTAATGGAGAAAATAATACTTACCGACGACTGCCGCTGCCAACGCCCATGCGTTGCCACGATAGGCTTCTTCGACGGCGTGCATCGCGGACATCGCTTCCTTATCGAACGCGTGGTGACAGAGGCGAAGAGCCGCGGACTTGGTTCCACGGTAATCACTTTCGACCGCCATCCGCGCGAGGTGCTCGAGTGCGAGTATCTCCCACGGCTGCTGTCAACAAACGAGGAAAAGACGGCTCTGCTGTCAACCACCGGCATAGAACGCTGTGCGGTGTTGCCTTTCAGCAAGGAAATGGCACAGCTGTCGGCACGCGACTTCATGCTGAAGATAATGAAAGAAAGGCTCGGAGTGGAGGTGCTGGTGATAGGTTACGACAATCGCTTCGGGCATAACCGCAGTGACGGGTTCGACGGATATGTGCGCTACGGCAGGGAAATGGGCATTGAGGTGCTCCCGGCGCAGGCTTTCATGCTCAACGGAATTGGCGTGAGTTCGTCTGTGATACGCACTTTCATCAGTAAAGGCGAAGTGGAAATGGCGGGGGTATGCCTCGGCTGCCACTATGCTTTCTCCGGAACGGTGGTGGGAGGACACCGCATCGGGCGCGAACTGGGGTTCCCAACGGCGAATATCCTACCGGAAGATGCACGGAAGATAATACCGGAGCAGGGGGCGTATGCCGTGAGAGTGAGGGTGGAGGGGATGACAGGCGAGATGCCGGCGATGATGAACGTCGGCACAAGACCAACCTTCGACGGCGACAAACAGACATTGGAGGCGCATATTCTCGACTTCAACGGCGACATCTATGGTCGCCGGATAAACGTAGCTTTCACGCATAAACTGCGCGAAGAGAGACAGTTCTCATCTGTGGAAGAACTGAAGGAGCAACTCGAAAGGGATGCCATAATGGTGAGAGAACAATTTGAAAAAGAAAAGAACGGATGAAAAGGGCAATCTATTATCTGCTGATGTTCTTGCTGGTATCATGGATAGCGGCATCGGCAACGAATTTCATTTATCTGCTTTTTACGGGCTGTGAGGTGGCGAAAGCTCTCGGCGACGAGGCGCAGAGAACAGTTCCGATTGACGTGAAGGTGGGCGGAATGGTTGTGGCAAACATCATTCTGTTAGTCATTTTCCTGTGGCGCAGGTTCTGTCCGGTGAGCCGTAACTACATGCGCAGCCGCCCGTTGAAGGTGGGCTTGTGGTGTGTCGTGGCGTCGCTCGGCACCATACTTCCATCGATATGGCTTCAGGAGCAACTCCGTTTCCTGCCCGACCTGTCGCAATCGATGAACGGTGTGTTCGGTTCTCCGCTCGGTTATCTCGCCATTGTGGTCTTGGTGCCGCTATGCGAGGAGGTGGTTTTTCGCGGTGCTGTAATCCGTTCGTTGCTGGAATGGCGCAATAACAGGAGAATGGCAGTGGTAATATCGGCAGTGATTTTTGCCGTGGCACATATCAATCCGATACAGATACCGCATGCGTTCCTGCTCGGATTGTTGCTCGGGTGGGTGTTTGTGAGAACCGACAGTGTAATTCCGGGTATCGTGATACATGGCATGAACAACCTCGTAGTGTTCCTTATGTCGTGGGCAATACCCGGCATCGACGACATGACTCTTGCCGACCTGTATGGAGGAAACACGCTGCGCGCGGCATTGAGCGTGCTCTTCTCGCTCATGATATTGGTGCCCGCGCTATATCAGTTGCACCTTTCGATGAAGAGATAAACTTAGAGGCATCGCTCGTAATCGAGCGATGCCTCAAGTCCTATTATTCAATATATTATGAAAAATTTGAGAGAATGAAGTTTCACAACTTCCTTTTGTCTTAATTAAACATGATTGATATTATAGAGAAAGCTTAGAAAATTATCTTATTTTATTATCGCTGACGACATCTCTTGCTGAACTTTCTTGATAGAGTCGAGCCTCACCGTGTCTGCCTTTGCCACGGGAATGGCGTCTGAATGTCTTGAAATGCCGTGACTATTTGCCGGCTGCGACCTGTCGGCTCCGCTGAAAGCCACCTGTGCGGCGTTGCCAAGCGTGAGGAATATCGCCACTACTGCTGCCGCCTTGAACATCGGCATCATGCGCCGTGTGAGGCTAAGCGTGCGCGCCTTCACCGGCTGTTGCTCTCCAACCAACTCAAGCATGCGCCTGTCGAAGTCGTCGCCGAGACGGTCGGTGCGCGTCTCCTCCCGCTGATAAGCAAACAGCGGAGCATACTGCTGCAGCCCTTCGGGGAGGTCTTTCTGGCAGAAGAAGGTTCTGAGAATTTCCTCCTCTTCGAGCGATGTCTCGCCTTGCCAGTAACGCTCAAGTAGTTGTTCGATGTATTTATAATCCATATTTGTCTGCTTTATCGAATTGTTGCCTTATCGATTGGCGTGCCCTGAAGATGTTAACCTTGACTTGTTCTTCCGTGACTTCCAGCATCTCGGCAATTTCCTTGTATGTTTTCCCCTCGAAATCCCGCAACTGCAGGCAACTGCGTTGCTTCTCGGGGAGTCTGTTCACGAGCTGTCTGACCATTTCCACTCTGTCTTTTTTAATCATCAACTCGTGCGGATTGGATGCTTGGTCGGGCGTTTCCACGACTCTTTGGTCAAGAGACTCGTTGTTGTTGTCTCTCTTTTTGATTGCGTCGAGCGCGAGATTGCGGCATACCGTGATGCTATACGCCTCGACACTGTCAATAGACTGCCAGTCGTCTCGCCTGTTCCAGACCTTTATCAGCGTGTCCTGCACGATGTCTTCTGCCTCTTCACGGCTGAGAGTTATTCTCAACGCAAGGCGGTAGAGCACGTTTTTCAACGGCAATACATCATTACGGAAACTGATATTCTTCATCTTCTCTCTGTTTGGTTGACGACTGATGAGGGGTGAAAGTTACATAAAGGGGTGCGGATTTAACACCAATTTGCATTTAAGGCCGTTATTAAAGGGGTTTAGAAGCGCAGTCCTAAACCCCTTTTTTGCGTTGTTCTTACTCCAAATAGGTGTATCCGTAAAGTCCGGAGCGGTAGTTTGAGAGGAATTCCTTGCCCTCTTCAAGCGATATTTTGCCTTGTTTTACGCTCTTTGTGACCCATGTTTCAAGTTGCCGCACAAGTTTTTTGGGATTGTATTGCACGTAGTCGAGCACATCTTCCACGGTCTCTCCGTCGAAAATCTGGTCGATGTGATACTTTCCGTCCTTAACTGATATGTGCACGGCGTTGGTGTCTCCGAAGAGATTGTGCATGTCTCCGAGTATCTCCTGATATGCTCCCACGAGGAATGCGCCGAGATAATACGTCTCGTTACTGTGCAGCGAGTGCACCGGGAGGATGTGTGACACGTGGCGGTTGGTGACGAAGTTTGCTATCTTTCCGTCGCTGTCGCAGGTCACGTCCTGCAGGGTTGCGGTGCGCGAGGGTTTCTCGTTGAGCCGCTGTATCGGCATTATGGGGAACAGTTGGTCTATAGCCCACGCGTCGGGGAGCGACTGGAATATCGAGAAATTGCAGAAATACTTATCTGCAAGCAGTTTGTCGAGACGGCGAAGTTCCTCCGGCGTGTGCTTCATTCCTTTCACGAGGAGGTTTATTTCGCGGCAAACGCTCCAGAACATGCTCTCTATTTCTGCCCGTGTTTTGAGGTCAACGAGCCCATGACTGAACAGGTCGAGCGACTCCTCTCGTATCTGTTCGGCATCGTGCCAGTCCTCAAGCATCGACCTCGGATTTAGGTTATCCCATATTTCGTAGAGGTCTTTCACGAGCTGGTGGGCGTTCTCTGCAGGCTCGAAACTCTCTTTCATCTCCGGCAGCGAGGCTGTTTCGAGGACGTCGATTATGAGCACCGAGTGGTGTGCTGTGAGCGAACGACCGCTCTCGGTGATGATATTCGGGTGCTGTATGTCATTCTTGTTGGCTGCCTCCACGAATGTATAGATGCAGTCGTTCACATATTCCTGAATGGAGTAGTTCACCGAACTTTCGCTCGACGGAGACCTCGTGCCGTCGTAGTCAACCCCGAGTCCGCCTCCGCAGTCAACGAAGTCCACGTTATATCCCATTTTATGGAGTTGGATATAGAACTGCGATGCCTCGCGCAATGCCGTCTGTATGCGCCTTATCTTTGTTATCTGCGAGCCTATGTGGAAGTGTATCAGTCGCAGGCAGTCGTGCATCCCCTTCTTATCGAGTATCTCAAGAGCCTGCAGGAGTTCCGAACTTGTGAGCCCGAACTTCGACGCATCGCCTCCGCTGTCTTCCCATTTACCGCTTCCGCTCGATGCAAGTTTGATGCGTATGCCGAGGTTTGGCTTCACGTTCAGTTTCTTTGCCGCCCGCGCTATTATCTCAAGTTCGTTGAGTTTCTCCACCACAATGAATATGCGCTTGCCCATTTTGTGAGCCAGCAGAGCAAGTTCGATGTAGCTCTGGTCCTTGTATCCGTTGCATATTATCAGCGAATCGCTCTGGCACTGCACCGCAATCACGGCATGCAGTTCGGGCTTCGAGCCGGCTTCCAGTCCGAGATTGAACTTTCTGCCGTGGCTTATAATCTCCTCCACCACGGGCTGCATCTGGTTCACCTTTATCGGATAGATTACGAAATTCTCGCCTTTATATCCATATTCGTCTGCCGCCTGCCTGAAGCATGACGCCGTTTTCTCGATACGATTGTCGAGAATGTCGGGGAAACGGAGCAGCACCGGCGACGACACATCGCGCAGGGCAAGTTCGTTCATCACCTCATGCAGGTCAATCTTCACATCGTCCTTGCATGGCGACACATAGACATTGCCCTTGTCGTTGATACCGAAATAGGACGTACCCCAGCCGTTAATGTTATACAGTTCCTTGGAGTCATCGATTGTCCACTTCTTCATTGGCTTGTTATTTATATGTTATGTTACCTTATTATAATACTGTCACGCCGCGGTGCCGGCCCCGTATGCTCACACCCCGAGCAGCCTTCTCACTTCTGTCACGCTTATCTTTATCTTCTCGTAGGTGTCCATCAGCGACACGTCGAGCTGATATTTCGCCTTATTGTAGTAGGACTCGCGCTCCTCCAGTTGTCCGGTGATGAAGCGCAGCAGTTCTTCCTCGTCCTTGCCTTTTATCAGCGGGCGTTCCACTCTTCCCATCTTGAGGTGTCCGCAGAGCACTTCGGGTCTTGCCTTGAGATATACCGTCTCGCCCTGAAGGTTGAGATAGTCCATGTTATCGAAGTGACAGGGTGTTCCTCCGCCACAACTTATTATCACGTTCTCAAACTCTGCCACTTCGTGCAGCATGCTGTGCTCTATCTTTCTGAACCCTTCCTCGCCCTTCTCTGCAAAAATCTGTGCCACCGAACGGTGCATGCGGGTTTCCACATACCAGTCAAGGTCATAGAACATCATGTCGAGTTCTCTCGAAAGTGCCCTGCCTATGGTGGTCTTGCCAGCACCCATGTATCCGATGAGGATTATCCTTTTCATTTCTTGGCTTTGCTCACCACCTCCATACATTGTTCGAAAGTGAGTTCCGAAGCCTTGGCGTGCATCGCCTTGGGCAGTCGGTAGTTCTTGCCTTTATATGCCACGTAGGGACCGAAGCGACCGTTCATCACCTCAAGCTCGGGGTCTTCGTCGAACTTTCTGAGGTGTCGTTTCTCGTCCTGTTTGCGCTTGTCTTCTATCAAAGCCACTGCCTCGGCGAGCGTTATTGTCATGGGATCGATGGTCTTTGGGATAGAAACATATTTGCGGTTGTTCAACACGTAAGGTCCGAACCTGCCTGCACCAATCACCACTTCGCTGCCTTCAAACTCGCCCAACGTGCGTGGCAACTTGAACAGTTCGAGTGCCTCGGCGAGCGTTATGGTCTCAATACTCTTGTCGGCAGGCAGCTGTGCAAACCGCGGTTTGTCCTTGTCGTCTGCCGTGCCAATCTGAACCACCGGTCCGAAGCGTCCTATCTTCACGAACACCGGTTTGCCGCTCGCCTCGTCGATACCGAGTTCGCGCTCCCCGGTCTTATGCTCCTCGCGCTTTTTCATTGCCTTGTCAACCGTCGGTTCGAAGTCGCCGTAGAACAGTTTCATCATGCTCTTCCACTCCTCTTCTCCCTCCGCAATCTTGTCGAACTGCTGTTCCACGCGGGCAGTGAAGTGATAGTCCATTATCTCCGGGAAGTTCTTCTGCAGGAAGTCGTTGACAACGATGCCTATGTCTGTGGGCAAGAGTTTTCCTTTCTCGCTCCCCACGAGTTCTTTCCTGCCGGTTTTCACCACACATGTTCCGCGCAGTGTGAAGACGTTGTATTGTCGTTCGTCGCCTTTCTTGTCGCCTTTCTGCACATATTCCCGCTGCTGTATTGTTGAGATTGTGGGCGCGTAGGTTGAAGGACGACCGATGCCGAGTTCTTCCATCTTATGCACCAGCGATGCCTCGGTGTATCTCATCGGTCCCTGGCTGAAACGTTCTGTGGCGACAATCTCGCGGTGGTGCAGTGTCGCTCCGCACTCCATTGCCGGCAGCAGGTGAGATGTGTCTTCGGCATTGTTGTCCTCGTCGCCATTGCTTTCGCGGTAAACCTTCAGGAAACCGTCGAACTTTACCACCTCGCCGGTGGCTATGAAGTTGAATGTTGAGGGTTGGGTGTTGAGCGCGGTTTGCTCATCCTTTGCAGACCTTTCACCGCTCACTGCCCCTCTCTCACCGCTCACCGCAAAACCATCATTGCTCACCGCAATCGTCACAGTTGTCTTTTCAATCTGTGCATCAGCCATCTGCGACGCAGCAGTGCGTTTCCATATCAGTTCGTAGAGGCGTCGTTCCTGAAGCGTGCCCTCCACGGTCTGGTTGCTCATATATGTGGGTCGGATGGCCTCGTGAGCCTCCTGTGCCCCCTTGGAGTTGGTGCGATACTGGCGCGGATTGCTGTATTCCTTGCCCCAAAGCTTCTCTATCTCCTCCTTGCTTGTGTTTATGCACAGCGAAGAGAGGTTGACAGAGTCGGTACGCATGTATGTTATGAGTCCGTGCTCGTACAGGTGCTGCGCCACCATCATTGTCTGACTGACGGTGAAACCGAGTTTGCGTGCCGCCTCCTGCTGCAGCGTCGAGGTGGTGAATGGCGGTGCCGGTACGCGCCTTATCGGCTTTTTCTGTATGTCGTTCACCGTGAAAGTGGCTTTCTTGCACACCTCAAGGAAGTCCTGCACCTCCTTTTCTGTCTTGAAGCGGGTGTCGAGCTCTGCCTTCACCTCGCTCTGCGAACCGTCGGCATTGACATGCCCGAACACTGCGTTCACCCTGAAATACTGCTCACTCCTGAACGCCTGTATCTCGCGCTCGCGCTCCACGATGAGTTTCACTGCAACGCTCTGCACCCTTCCTGCCGACAACGCCGGCTTCACCTTGCGCCAAAGCAGCGGCGAGAGCGAGAAGCCCACGATGCGGTCTAACACGCGGCGCGCCTGTTGTGCGTTGACAAGGTCCATGTTGATATGCCGCGGCGAGTCTATCGCGGCGAGTATTGCGGGCTTCGTAATCTCATGGAACACGATGCGGTTAGTCTTCTCTTCATCCAGTCCGAGCACCTCACACAGATGCCAGCTGATAGCCTCTCCCTCGCGGTCTTCATCGGAAGCGAGCCACACCTTCTCGGCATTCTTGGCATTGCTTCGCAGTTCGCTCACGAGTTTTTTCTTGTCTTCGGGTATTTCGTAGTCAGGCTCCAGAGAATCGGTATCGATGCTCAGTTCCTTCTTTTTGAGGTCGCGTATATGTCCAAAGCTTGACATCACCTTGAAGTCTTTTCCCAAAAACTTCTCAATGGTCTTTGCCTTGGCGGGGCTCTCCACTATAACCAGATTTTTATACATATCTATATTGACGTTTTATTTTGGGCGACAAAATTAGGATAAAAAGTTTGCATGTACCTTATTATATACGCTTATTTTTGCTTTTTTAACCATTCGCGCAATCCAATACGCCATTTTCAGCCATCGGAGTAGCAACATTTCGAGAACACACGTATGTTTGCCCGCAGCAAATACATGTATCAATCGACGCCCGAAAACACGAGAAGGTCAACTTTCATCTTACTTACCCTCCTCCGGCTAAGCATGCCGGTGAAGACATCATCGCCGTATGATGAGCCGGGAGACCATGCCCGCAGGTTCTGCATATCCGAAATAACACCACTATGGTGCGACTTGAGCGGCACTCCCGTGAGAATACCGAAAACGGCTTATTCGTATGGCAGAACAGCCAAATGACCCGCTTATGCAACGGCAAAGGCGGCATATCGCTGCACGACACGCAATATAATTGAGAGTAAAATCGGCAGTTTTGCAAAGTAAAATCGCCGAAATTGGTCAGCAAAATCGCCGAATTTAGTCGGTAAAACCGCCGATTTTACTTTGCTACAGATATGCTTTCAGAGCGTGGCAGGTTATGTGCCATGAACCGATAGATGATAAATTATCCTACGGCAGAAAAAAAAATCGGCATTTTGTATTAGTTATTCAAAGATTATTTCATATCTTTGCCGCGATGACGAGTGACTTTATTAAAGGATATTAGAAATGAGTAAGTTATTAGTTTTTTTGTCTCTATTTTTCGCTCTTACGTCGTGCTCCGAGATAAAGGAGAAGGTAAGAAGAAACCTTAACGGGCATGCGAGCGAGGAAGCGAAGATTGATAGCGAGTCGGAAGCGGCAGACGCAGGTGCAGGTGGCGATGCCGGCGATGAGGAATACAGCTTCGGCAACATTGCGCTCATAGAGTTTAACGGTGCCGGAATTTATGGGCTTGTCGGCAAGGCGAACATTTCGGAAGGCGTGAACGTGAAATACGACTTCGACAATGACGGCTACGACGACACTTTCATCGTAGGGCGAGACAGTCCTAATGGCATGAGAATACTGTGGATGGGCATAAGGTCTGACGTAGGGCAGAACCTCATCAACGAACTGCCCGACGACAATAATATGATTGATTGCTTCGATGATTTCGGCGAGCTGCGCGAGGGAGTGTCGATGCAGCTGTCTTTCTCTTCACATAACAACAAGAAGGAGAAGGCGGCTCTGATAAGTATCGGCAGAATAGGGAAGAGTTCTCACACCTACGTGTTTGTGTATGACGGCGACAATCCGTCGAAAGTGAGACTGGTAGATGAGTTCGACTCCGGAGAGGCATGCTATCTAAATCCACGTGATAATACTTTCTACGTGAGTTCAAACGGCAGAGTGAGCAAACATGAGTTTAAGATATAGAGTGATTGGTTATTTATCAAAATACGAATTAAACAAACAGTAAAAAGATGAAAAAAATTATGTTTTTTGCTGCAGCCATAGCGTTATTGGTGGCATGCAGCAATGTGAAGTGTAACGCAAAAGGCGACGGCAACGGTGCTTTGGAACGCGACAGTGTGAAGGACTCCACTGCTTTCCATGAGGGAGGGCACGACATCAGCGTTTATGTCAGTATCGTTTTCCCCAAGGGTAACGAGGCTTTGGAGTGCGGAGTGACAAAGTTTATCGGCGAGTTTACGGGTGTTGACAGCACCGGCACGATGACCGACGTGAAGACCATTGCCCGCCATTACGTGGAAAATGGGGCAAAGCAACTGAAAGGAATGGTGTTCTATAAGGGCGACGACCGGAACGCTCCTTCTCTGAGTTTAAACCTCAGTATGGGTGTGATGTATGAAAACGACAGGTTCCTCACGATGTCGGCTCAACAGGAAACTTACTTAGGCGGGGCTCACGGTTCGCTAAATACTGTCGGCATGACGTTCAGCAAGGCAGACGGTAAGGTGATTGGCAAAGAGATTTTGGCGCAGGACAAGCTCAACGACATACGTAAGGAGTTGACCAAGAGGCTCAACGAAATGTTCTTGAGACTGAGTGACGGCGATACAGAAAAGGCATTCTCTCTGAAAGAAGACGAAAGCGGTAAGCCGTATGTTGTGGAACTGCCTTCGTCAGGGATATTCATATCCGGAGACGATGTGGTGTTCCGTTATCAGCAATATGAGATTGCTCCCTACGTTTTCGGCACTCCTGAAGCAAAGATTTCACTGCAGGAGTTGAAGAATAACGGTTGGCTTGAAGCGGAATTCGCAAAATCTTTGGAGAAATAAGGATTTTGAAACTCCGGGGAGTGTTGCCGGGCAGCCTATGTTTTCCGGTCGGCGTGATGCTCTTCCAAGAGTCTTTTAACTGCATTACGAATGCTTTGAAGCCCGAATTGTTCGGGCTTCAATTCGTTTATGGGCACCCACGTCGCGGCATCTGCGTCGTCGGCAGCGACCACAGTGCCGGCATCGCATGCCTCACAACGGTAGAACATGTCGATGGTGGGTATTGACATACCGCCGTACTGATAGATGTTGGGGAGCGAGAAGAGGAACGTGGGTGAGGCTATTGTCAATCCTGTTTCTTCCTTTATCTCGCGTACTATTGTCTCTTCCGACGTCTCGCCGATGTCGCTGAAGCCCCCGGGGAGGTCGAGAGTGCCCTTTGCCGGCTCGCGACCACGCCGCACCACGAGCACCCTTCCGATGCTGTCGAAGATGAAGGCTGCCGCAGCTGCAGAAGGATTGAGGAAAAACTCGAAACCGCAGGACGCGCACTTTTTGCTCTTCTCCGATGAAGGCAAAAAAGACATAGAGCCACAGGATGGGCAATGACGGAAATTCTCTAAAGGGTGTTGTATCAGATGTTTAGACATAAAGAAACTCTTTTTTATGCGCAAAGACATAAATTTGTTGACAAAAATACAAAATGTTTTTGACAAAAAGACATATAAGTTGTTTATGCGAGTGCAAAGATACTAATTTTTAAGCAAATCACGATGGGGATTTGCGGGGATGTTAGTGGAATTTTTATGGGTAGAATGAGGATAAAAATAAGGAATGGCGTGGATAGAATAAAGACATAAAGAGGATTTGGAAGGCAAAAGGCGGTGAGGGTAGGGACTATCAATCTGTTATGATAATTGCCATACTGATATTTGTGGCAACTTCCTCATGTTTTCTCAATCCCCCTAATGTCCTTTCCTAAATCCTCTTTATGTCTTTCTGTCAAAAGGATTTTCTTTCTGAAAAGCCTTGTCAGAGTGTTACGCTGACACCTGCATACCAAGTTGCGCCATATACCGGAGCATACATGAAAGCAGCATCGTCGGTGTGTTTCTCGTTCTGAATGTAGCTGAAGATGTTCTTGCCGCCGGCATAGACGCTGACTGAACCGAACTTCTTTGCGATGCGACAGTTCCACAGCGTGAATGTTTCTGTCTTCTTTATTTTCGACAATTCGGCATTCTCCTCGGCGTTATAGTCGATATACATCTTGCCCTGCAGCGACCCGGTCAATGAGAAATTCCACGTTCCGGGAGAATATTCGAGCGTGAGGTCGCCCGTCATTGCCGGGAAGCGCGACACGTTTTTGCTGTCTTCTGCATAAATGGTGTTCTTCCAATCCTCGCGTATATGCTTGAACTTACCACTGTTGAAAGTCCAGTTGAGGGAAGCGTTGAAGTTCTTGAACGGAGTAGCCTTTGCTCCGATTTCAATACCCTGAACGTATGCGTCGTCAACATTCTGCCACTCGTATGTGTATCCGAGTTTTGTCACCTCGTCTGATGCCGGCGAGAACTGTATCTTATCCTTCAGGTCGGTGCGGAAGATGTTGAGGCTCAGTTGGTAGCCCTTGCCGTAGTAGTCGGCGGAAAGGTTGTAACTGATAGAGCGTTCCCCTTTCAGGTTAGACGATTTCCACACTCTCGGCGAACCGCTGCAAAGGTGTAGGTCTTCTGAAAATCCGTAAGGTGCACGGAAACCGGTACCGATGTTAGCACGCATAATCAGCGACGGGCTGACCTCATATTTTATTGCAAGACGCGGATTGAACGATGTCTTGTCGAACTTTGTCTTTGGGAAATTGCCGTCAAACACCTTCTCGCTGGAGTCGTATTCCTCGCTGGAACTGTGATTGTCGAGTCGCAGTCCGGGCACAACGGTGAGTTTCGGCGTCACGTTCCACTCGTCCTGAATGAAGAAACCGAACTCCGTGGCACGCTTCTTACCAATCGAGGTGTATGGAATGCCATAGTAGGGATTTGTCTTGTAGTCATCATCCGACAATACATACATACCTGTTTCGCGCAGACGTGTGAAATATCCCTGCACTCCTGCCAGCAGAGTATGGTTGCCCAGAATGCTCGTGAATGTCAGCGACGGAGTGAGAGTGTTCTCTTTTGCGAGGTATGGGCGCATCAACTCCACGTCGGGAGAGTTGCCATCGTGAGAGTCCTTATAGTTGCCGAGGAACGTATCGTTGGTGGCATTGCGCTTGTGATGCACGTAGGCTGTAGATACGTTCAGTTCCGAGTGTGCCCCGATGGGCAGAGTGTAAGCCATGTCGAGCGACAGGCGGTTGGTCTGTATGTTCTCGGTTCCCTCTGAATAAGGATTCAGATACAGGTCGTTGGTCATCGTTCCGCCGCTTCTCAGTTCGTCCATAGCCTTTGCGCGAAACACGAGTTTATCGTTCTTTGCAAACGGATTGAAGAAGTAAACGCTCATTCCCACGTTGTTAATCCTGCTGCTAACGCGGTCAGACACGCCGTCCTTGTTCTTCACTTCCTTACGTGTCATTCCGTCCATCGTCTCGTCTAAGGCATCCATTTCCGTGTGCTGCGCCGTCACCATCAGGCCGATGTTGCGGAAACGCATTGAGCCGGAGCCTTTATAGTTCTTATATCCCCAGTTACCGAACTGCACATCGCCGTTCACCGAGGGTTCGAACGAAGGCTCTTTCGAGATGATGTTTATCGCTCCTGCCACTGCGCTGCTGCCATACAGAGCCGAACCTGCTCCCTTCACCACCTCCATACGGTCGATGTCGTTTGTGCCCATTTGCTGCAGTCCGTACACTCCGGCAAGTCCGGAATATACCGGTTCGCCGTCAATCAGCACCTGAGTGTGCTCTGCTCCGAGTCCCTGCATGCGCACTTCCGAGAAATTACAAGCCTGACACTGCTGCTCCACTCTCACTCCCGGCACTCCCTCGAGTGCTTCAAAGAGGTTTTGTGCGTTCTTGCGCTTTATCGACTGCGAGGTAAGCACCTCCGTGCGTATGGGCACATCCTTCACGAAGTGAGATGTTCGTGTGCCCGTAACCACCACCTGACTCAGTTCGAGCGGGTCTTTTTCGAGCAGGAATTGCACTGTCTGCGACTTTCCTCTCTCCATCGTTACCTCCACTTCCTGCTCCTGATAGCCGTCGAGCCGTGCCACGAGTGTCTGTTTTCCTTCCGGTACGTCTGTCATTTTGTAATGCCCGGTGGCGTCACATCTGGTTGTCAGAGTGGTACCTTTCACGATAATAGTTGCGTAAGGCAGGTGCATACCGCCCTCTTTCGCCTTCACGTCGCCAAAAAGCATGGCGTCGGTTTTTTGTCCTACGGCAGCAATAGAAATCAGTATGCCGAGGAACATCAGATAGATTTTTTTCATGTCATTATACTGTTATAAAAATTGGATGCAAAGATACGTATGTGTTTTTATCCATGCAATACCCACTTTTTATTATTTTTATACGCGGTTCAGGTGCTGTTCTAGCATAAAAGTAGGTATTCTGCAATCAAAACAAATATTTTCTTCTCGTCACTTATTCCCTTTTACAATGCCCTCAGAATGCTAAATAAATTTCGATATGACGCCGATAACTTATTAAAATATGTAAACGTAATTACTTAAACCTTTTTCCGAGTAATATTTTATAAATTGCTGTAATAGAGTAGCAGAATGGAAAAGTAGGTCATTAAAACCGACTTTTACACCATATCGAAAAAGATGTAAACTGCCTTTGTCGGCTGATTTTTTTTTTGTAATTTCGCATTCGTAAGTTTTTGAGAAATCATTTGCGAACCTAACATTCTATAATAATTATGAAGAAATTTGTTGCACTTACTGTCATATTGCTGCTGTTCTCGTCGCTCACTCCCTCGTTTGCAGGAAAGAAGAAGCATAGAGCAAGGGCAAAGGCTAAGCCAAGACAGGAGCAGCGCGTTGACGAAATAGAAAATTTCGACTTCCTATATATTGGTGAGGGTATAGACTATGCCGCCGAGGATTATTCTATGATAGGCAACGTTCTCGACGAGGCTTTCAATCATCTCGGTGCGCGTTACAGCCACGGCAGTGCCGGTCCTTATGTCTTCGACTGCTCGGGCTTCACGAGTTACGTGTTCGGAAAAATGGGCATCTCGCTCAGTCGTTCGTCCCGCCAGCAGTCAACTCAGGGCTATAGGATAGACAATAGCGAGTTGCAGAGTGGCGACCTCGTTTTCTTTACCAGCCCCCGCAGCGGTGGCAACGTAGGTCATGTTGGCATTGTGGTCGATGTTGATCCCGCAACCGGCAGTTTCGATTTCATACATGCTTCGCTGCGCGGAGTTAAGGTCAGCAATTCCCGCGAGAGTTATTATGCCGGTCGTTATCTTTTCGGGCGCAGGGTGATGTGATTTTCATTTGTTTTAGAGTTAATATTTGGATACAAAAAGAGGACTCGTGCCACGACGGTACGAGTCCTCTTCTTTTTTTCGAGTACAGAGAAAAATGTTTTATTTCTCCACCTTTACAGTGCGCTTCTCTGCGATGCGTGCCTTCTTACCTGTGAGGTTACGCAGATAGTAGAGCTTCGCGCGGCGCACCTTGCCGACTTTGTTCACCTCGATGCTGTCGATGTTCGGGCTCTCGATGGGGAATATACGCTCCACGCCGATAGTGCCTGACATCTTGCGAACGGTGAAACGCTTCTTTTCTCCGTGACCGCAAATCTTGATAACCACGCCACGATAGAGCTGAATGCGCTCTTTGGTACCCTCGACAATCTTGTAAGCAACGGTGATAGTGTCTCCGGCTTTGAACTCGGGAAACTTCTTGCCGGTTGCAAATGCTTCTTCAGCAACTTTAATTAAATCCATTGATTTTAAATGATTATAATTTGTTATAGTTTCGCGCAACATAGCGAGGCTACTCTTCTTCCTGCCATAGGTTACGTCGAAAAAGCGATGCAAAGGTAATATAAATTTCTGAATTACACTCTCTTGAAGCATTGTTTTTTCACTTTTTTCGTTTTTTGTGGCGTATGGAATGGGTTATTAGCAAATTTTGTCTATCTTTGCATACAATAACCAATATACTTAGAAAATGAGAAAAAAGACTTTGATTTTCGTATTCATCGCTGCGTTTGTCTTGTCTGCATGTGGCAGCCAATATAAACTCAGTTCCGTGTCATGGACACGCCTGCTCATCGACAAACGTTACGATGCCAACCCCGACGAGCAGGCCGCGGCATTCATGGTGCCTTACAAGAAAATGGTTGACTCTGTGATGAGTCCCGTAGTGGGAGCCACAGCGCGCTATCTTGAGCGTGGTCGCCCCGAAGGACTGCTCTCCAACCTGTTGCCCGACATCTTTATGGCTATGGCACACGAGTATGGCGAGACCCCCGACTTCGCCACCTACAACTACGGAGGCATACGCGCGGCACTGCCCGCAGGCACTGTGACCAAGGGCGACATCAACGACGTTGCGCCGTTTGAGAACAAAATAGTGTTCGTCACTCTCAAGGGCGACAAGGTGCTCGAACTCTTCCAGCAGATGCTTAACCGCGGAGGAGAGTGCGTGAGCCACGAGGTACGCATGGTGGCGGATAAGAACTACAAACTGCTGTCGGCAACTGTTGGGGGCGAACCGGTTGACCCGAACCGCAACTACCGCATCACCACAATAGACTATGTGCAGCAGGGCAACGACGACCTCACCGCATTCAAAAGCGGCACCAACCTCAACTCGCCCGGCGGCGATGAGGCAAACTCGCGTAATGTGATAATGAGATATGTGCAAAGCATGACAGAACAGGGCAAGAAAATCGACTCTGCATTGGAAGGACGTATAACCATTAACAACTGAAAACAATCATGACGAAGAAAAACATTATAGCCGCATTGCTGTGCATCGTGTTTGCAACGGCAGTAAAGGCGCAGGACAAACAACTCGTGGTGCTGCACACCAACGACACCCACAGCGTGATATACCCCCTAAATCCCACTCTTGCCGACACCCTCGTGGCAGGTCGCGGAGGTTTCCTGCGCCGCCTCAAGATGATAGAGGAGGAGCGGGCGAAGGCTCCGAAACTGCTACTCATAGACAGTGGCGACTTCTCACAGGGCACACCTTATTATAATATATATAAGGGCGAGGTGGAAGTGAAGTTGATGAACATGATGAAATACGACGTTGCCACGATAGGGAACCATGAGTTCGACTTCGGTCTTGAGAACATGGCGCGCATCTTCAAGATAGCAGACTTCCCGATAGTATGTGCCAACTACGATTTCACCGGCACCGTGGTGGAGGGTTTGGTGAAGCCATACACCATAATAAAGCGCGACGGAGTGAAGATTGGCATCTTCGGACTTGCGCCCGCACTTAAAGGACTTGTCTTCGACCACAACTGCGAGGGTGTGCGCTATCTCGACCCCGTTGAGGAGGCTAACCGTTGGGGCAACTACCTCAAGAAAGTAAAGAAGTGCGATATTGTGATTTGTGTATCCCACTTGGGTTGGGAAGATGGAGACTGCGACGACAACCACGTGTTTTCCAATGCGCGTAATATAGACCTCGTTTTAGGCGGACACTCACACACCTACTTCGAGAAACTGGAGTACATCACCGACCTCGACGGCAAGAAAGTGCCCGTCAACCAAAATGGAAAGCATGCCATCTACGTCGGCAAACTCACTCTGAACATCGACAAAAAATAAGGTCTTAGGGCAGGGAGCAATCCCTGCCTTTTTTATTCAAAGTAGAACGTCAGCACAATCATCTTGCTGCGCCCCTTGTTCACCGAGTTGGTGTATTGCAGCATGTTCTTGTCCTTTAGATGATTGCCGTGGTCGGTATCAAGGCAGTTTGTGAGTCCGTAGGCGAACTTCAGTTCCGGGCGAAGTTTGAAGAAAGGCAGGTATAGGTCGCATCCGATGCCTGCTTCCAGATAAACGTCGTAGCGTTTCATCTTCAGATAGTCGTCGTCTTTGTTCGAAAGGTTGATCATGGGATTCAGTCCCAGCATCATGTAAGGGCGGTGATTGTTAAATCGTTGCGCACTGTATATTATGTCGAAGGCGCACGACACGTATGCCATTTTCATCTCCTGCAACTGCTCTATGGGGCGTCCGTTCTCAAGGTTTTCCCTGTGGTTGTAGAACGAGAAGTGCTTCGTGCCGAAATACATTGCCGGTGCCACGCGCATGGCGAAGTAGGTGCCGAGGCGGAACTCGCCGAGCACTCCCACGTTGAAGCCCATGTCCCAGCGGTCTTGGTCGCATGTCACCAAAGCCTCCCGCGTGCCGTCTTCGGTCGTTATCATCTGCGTTCCCACATTTGTCAGTTCTATATCTTGCATGTGCGTTCCCACGAGCACTCCGAAGTGGAACGGTCGCATGTCGGTGTATGGGCGGTTCTCCACCCGTCGTTCCTGTGCGGCAGCGTTAACTGCGCACATCATCAATATTATTGAGTATGCAACAATTCTTTTCATATTCTATATAACGTCTTTTCATAGCGATTATTGTATGCTCGGTTTATAATCTACGGTTGATAATCAAGCCACTTATTGTTAATATGTAAATACCATATCGGCTAAAAATAATTGATTTTGCCCTTATTTTTGTTAACGTTTGTTACCCCCCCCCTATTATATGTTAACATTGTTTATAATATCATTCAAAACATATTATAAATAAAATAAAAACAGTACCTTTGCGAAGCATTTTGGTTTGCCATGTGGCATAACTAAGAAGAAATATTTTCAACAGTTAAATAAAAAGAGTTATGACGAAATTAAAAACTTATGTGTCTCCTACTATGGAGGTTTGTCGTTTGAAGGGTACTTGCTTGATGGCTAGTCTGTCAATGGGTATTAGTGACGACCCGGCAGTCGGCGGTGGCGATGCCAAAGGCAATGATTTTTTTGATGAAGAAGATGCTTCTTCTGACAACACTTGGGAAAAATGACGGCATAAAGGCTATGCTTGAATTCAAATTAATAACGCAAGAATTTTAAAATCGTTGCGTTATTAATTTGAATTCAGGATGCTATAAAAGACTTTAAAACAAAACATCTTACACACAGTTATTATGAATAAAATTAAAAAGACAACGGCTTTTCGCAGCCTTCTTATTCTTTGTCTGTTGCTGGGCATGAATGTAATGGCCCGTGCAGAAGTGTATGTCACGAAGAATATTGCCGGCATCTCGGGTGCGGAATATTGCATAGAGTACAAAGAGGCATCCACTTCCGGAGAATGGTATGTTAATGCTATTTATGTTAAAGGGCTTGATGATGACGCCAATGCCGCTCCTGTTGAATTCGAGATTCCGGGTGGCGCAAACCTGAATGTATCATCCGAAAAATTCTCTACGGCAACGACCTCTGTCATAAGGGCAAGTCATGTGGGCAATCCTGATATAACTAATGGTGTTATATATAATTACACTTATGGTAATTTCGAAGAAGGTTATGGAAACTTTACACAAACAGTCAGTATAAAAAACAACAACACCGGTGCCGACTTGGTTCGTCATTACGGCTTGAAGTTGGTCGGAGCTTTCTCCGCTATCAACAACATGGCTTTTCTGAAAGATACTCGTTTGCATCATGTTATCTTGGCAGATGGAGAAAACGGTAATTATATTTCACTCAACAAGATAGGGAATGGTGCCTTTGGTAAGTGTACCGGCATGGTTTCTTTCCGCCATTTTTCTGTTGGTGAAGGCAATAATCTTTTCCCGAGTGCCATAAGGAATATAGAAAACTTCGCCTTTGACAAGTCCGGACTTACCGGCATTGTTAACATCCCTACGGGTTGCAATACGGTAGGTGTTAGGGCTTTTGGCTTCCTTGACAAGATTACCACTGTTATATTCAGGAATGAAGTTTCTGTTGCTACTACACAGATTGAAATGTTCGCCTTTCATCGTTGTGCGAATTTGGTTACTGTTGAACTTCAACAGAATGTAAAGAGCATAGGCCTTCAATCTTTTGCAACTTCGCCGAAGATAGCACACGTTTCGTTTGGAGAAGGACTGGAGTCTATCGGTGATCTGGCGTTCAATGACATGAGTTCCACAGATGACCTTATCCTGCCGACAACCCTGAAGAGAATCGGAAATGATGTTTGGGGTAGATTGGAAGGTTCCACCGGCGAAATCATTGGCTGGAAGTTCTACAACGGCATAACACTGCCGGAGGGTATTGAGGAGATAGGAAACTTTGCTTTCTGTGGCTCTCGCAAAGTGGAAACACTGAATTTGCCATCAACTTTGAAGAGAATTGGAAATAACAGTTTCGCCACTGTTCCTTTGGTTGGAACACTTACTATTCCGTCATCAGTCGAGCATATAGGTGTATCTGCGTTTGCTTTCTGCGGCGGACTGGAGCGTGTGGTGTTTGAAACAAACAGCAAGTTGGATATGCAGGATCGCCCGTTTATGGCCTGCAACGGACTGAGATATGTTGACATGAGCAAGGTTAATAGTGAAACTCTTCTCACGAATTTACAGTCTAAGAAAGTGAAAAGAGATAGCAGGAACACTCCTTTAGGTATGTTACAGAAATATACCTTGGTGTATCTTCCGGAGAACTTCACTTACGAAAACAAATCTTCTTTCATGGCTGACGGACAAGAAAACTTCATCATGAGACAGTCGGCAGGTGATGCAACATTGCACTGTGACACATTCGTGGTATATGATGAGGATGACAACTATAAGAAATTGAACTTGTATGCAAATGCAGTTACACAAATAGAGGCTAACTCCGAAACCCTCGCCCAACTCAATGCCCTGCGCAATAAATATCTTTATTCGGTTCGTGGTTGTGACTATGAAATACCGTATGAGTTCACTGCCAACAATGCTTCTTACAAACGTAAGTTCACAAGCAATGGCTTGAACATCTACACCGTTTCTCTGCCTTATGCCGGTGCACAGTTGCAGGAGGGCGTGAAAGCTTATAAATTAGTGAAAGAGATGGATTTGGCAGGTTCTGCTAACGACAATGGACTGTGGTTCGTTTCTCTTGATGATGACCGCCTTACCAACAAGAGCGACCTCGAAAGAGCCAACAAACTTGAAGGAGACCACCCTTACGTGCTCCGTTTCTCAGACGTAGGTCTGTTCAACACTCTGAAGTTTGAAGCAACAAATACCAATGTGAAAGAGTCTAAGAGCCTTGACGAACCTATAGACAATAGTCAATGGAGATTCGTAAACACTAACGTTAACATTTACAACGCCGAGGCTGCCGCTCAGAAACTTTACATGCTGAAGGGCTCTACGAAGACATGGCACGCGGTGAGCACCGATAACACCAATGGTTTCTTCCATTCGTTCAGAGGTGCAATGAATTTCACCGGCACCGGAGAAGCCAAGGACTTCCCCGCTTTCCTCGAAGACATCGAGACATCGGGCATGGTAGAGGTTGCGGCAGACAGTGAAATGGTTATCTACACCATCGGCGGCGTAAGGATAGAAGGCAGTTTTGACAACGTTGCTCCCGGTCTCTATATCGTGAACGGCAAGAAGATGATTAAACGCTGACGCGTCTTCCAAAAGAAGCCATTTCCAATTTTACAAAGGTTAATAAATATAAAATCATATACCTATTATTAGGTATTTATGGTGTATTTGATTATCTTTGCAGAGCAAAAAGTAATAACAATATTAACTGGTTAAATAAAAACATTATGGCTTACGTAATTAGCGAAGACTGCATCGCATGCGGTACATGTATCGACGAATGTCCGGTAGGAGCAATCTCTGAAGGCGAACGTTATTCTATCAATCCGGACGAGTGCACAGAGTGTGGCACTTGCGCAGGTGTCTGCCCGTCAGAGGCTATCTCTCTTCCTTAATGTGGAGAGTCCCGTTTCGGGACAGAGAATAATTGTTAGAAATCAAAAAGAGATGTCTTGTTCTTAGGAACAGACATCTCTTTTCGTTTTCAGCGAGGCATCAATGATGAACCAAAGTTCCTATCTCCTCACCGTCGATAACCTTTTTCAGGTTGCCCACCACGTCCATGTTGAAGACATATATAGGCAGATTGTTGTCGTTGCACATGCAGATAGCGGTGAGGTCCATTACCTTCAGTCCGCGCGCGAGCACCTCATCGTAGGTGATGTCGGTGAACTTTACTGCTGCAGGGTCTTTCTCCGGGTCGGCGGTATATACGCCGTCAACGCGCGTGCCCTTCAGCATCACATCTGCCTCAATCTCCAGTCCGCGCAGCGACGAGCCGGTGTCGGTGGTGAAATAGGGCGAGCCTGTGCCGGCAGAGAAGATACAGACATAGCCCTGCTCCATTGCTTCTATGGCGCGCCATTTTGTGTAGAACTCGCCAATCGGCTCCATGCGGATAGCCGTGAGCACCTTGTTCTTCACGCCTTCCGCTTCCAAGGCACTACTGAGAGCGAGCGAGTTGACCACCGTTGCAAGCATACCCATTTGGTCGCCTTTCACTCTGTCGAAGCCCTTTTGTGCTCCGCTAACGCCACGGAAGATGTTACCTCCGCCAATCACAATACCTATCTGGACACCCATTTCGTGGATTTCCTTTATCTGTCGGGCATAGTCGCCCAACCGCTCCGGGTCTATGCCATACTGCTGGCTACCCATAAGGCTTTCGCCCGAGAGCTTTAATAGAATACGTTTAAATCTTGACATAATGTTATTTTAAGGTTTAAGAATTTGAATGGTAATCGGGCTAATCGGACTAATCCGTCTAATCCGCCCAATCGGACTAATCGGTCTAATCGGAGCGGTTGGGTGGAGTCTGCGGATTGGGCGGATTAGTCCGATTAGCCTGATTAGCCTGATTTGCCTGATTTGCCTGCTCAGTCTGCTCAGTCTGATTAGCCCTATATTCCCTCCTTGCCCTGCTCATCTGTTCTCTCACTCCGCCATTGAGCAGGAAGTCGCGCTTGAGTCTGTCGATTAGTCGGCGCAGCATAACATCCTCCTGATGTATCATTGTTATGGCGATGTTGGCAATCGTTTCGGCAGAACGCAGCGGGAGACGCTCGCGATAGAAACTGCTCTCGTTGTGTTGGCGCAGCACATGGCGTGTCTGCACACAGCGCGGGTCGTCGTATTGCCACATCTTCATGCCGTGCACACGGAGATAGTCTTCGTAGTCCTGCAGCAGTTCCTGCAGACTTGCACGTGCCACGTTCATGAGTTTCAGTTCCGTCTCGCTCGACATCGTGGCTGCGGCACTCCCCTCCACGATGTTCTGCTTGCACGACCGGGCAGCCTGTATCATCTGGTCTGTCGTGCGGTCGCCCTTTTCAAGGTAATGATGAGCGAAGTAGAAAGCCGTGTCGTAAATGCTTTCTGTCACCTGATACACTTTCAGTTGCCTGTAATTGCCTTTATTCGGGATAAATTCTGCCATGTCATGCCCTGTTTTGTTTGTCCCTCTTCGGCTCCGGCACGAATGCCACCTCCTTGAAAGCATAACGACGCTCGCGGTTCTCGGTGTCGCGCAGCACTATGTGCCCGTCGTCCTCCACGGTGATAATCTCTGCCATGAACGTACCGGCGGCATCGCGATAACGGTGCATTCCGCTTCGGCGATACAGCCGGTTGCGGTAACTGCGTCGTATTTCTTCGCTGTCGAAGTGCTCCAACCGCCGCATGAAAAGGCGCAACAGCGACTGCAACACCTCCTCGCGGTTGTGCTTCCTGCCGTCAACGAGCGACATCGAGACCGGATTTGGCGCATCGCTCTCAAACACCCTCTGGTTTACGTTCAGCCCAATGCCGATGATGCAGTCCTTTATATGCTGTCCCGACAGGCGGCTCTCTATCAGTATCCCGGCAATCTTCATGTCGTCAACATAGATGTCGTTGGGCCATTTCACCCGTATGTCGCGATGCAGCACGTCCGCAAGGTATTCGCTGATGCTCACGGCAGCCAGCATCGAGAGGACATACTGCCCTGCGGCATCGACCTCCTTGGGATGTATCAAGATGCTGAATGTGAGGTTCTTTCCGCGCTCGCTTTCCCACCGGTTGATGCCTTGACCGCGCCCGGCAGTCTGAAAGTCGGTCCACGCCACGACCATATCCTCTCCGCCGTCATACTCGCGCAGGAAATTGTTCGTTGACCCTATCTCCTCCCTATATATTACCTTGCAATCCATATTATTGCATGCAAAGTTATGAAATATTTCGAACAAAGTGACATTGCGCCATAGTGTTTTTTGCTCCCCCGCCCGATTTTACGCGCTGCAATGCCCGTCGGGGAGCAAAAAAAACGTTATCTTTGCATCATGATAAACGAAGAACTTCAGAGAGACATCCTCTTTATGCGCCGTGCTCTCGACGAGGCTCGTGCGGCACTGGCAGAGGGAGAAATACCGATAGGAGCCGTGGTGGTTGCCGGTGGCAGGATTATCTCGCGTGCCCACAACCGGACCGAGAGGCTCAACGACGTCACTGCCCATGCCGAGATGCTTGCTGTCACGGCAGCCGAGAACGCCCTCGGCGGGAAGTATCTCACCGACTGCACCCTCTATGTCACCGTGGAGCCATGCACGATGTGTGCCGGCGCGATAGGATGGGCGCAGGTTTCGAGGGTGGTTTACGGTGCTCCCGACGAGAAGCGCGGCTATCGCCGATATGCCCCCGAAGCACTCCACCCGCGTGCAAAAGCAGTTGGCGGCATCCTTGAAGAAGAATGCCGCCGACTGATGGTAGATTTCTTTGCCAAGAAGAGAGGGTGAACAGCCACCCCTCTGCTCGTTTTATTTAACCTCTATTACGAGATACTTGCTTGTGCTCCAGAACGTCTGCGGGTCGGTGATGCGGAGGATGAACTGTCCCTTGGCATCCTTGTCGAGAACGTAACTGCTTGACGGGTGAGATGTTTTCATCTCTGCCTTCTTCGAGTAGAGTTTTATCTCCTTCTGCACTCTGATGTCAATCTTCGTGAAGTAACTCTTGTTGAAGTTGCCGCGCAGCACCCGGCTTCCGTCAATGATGCCCTGTTCTTTCAGTTCCTTTTTCGTTCCGAACACAAACCATGCCGTGTTCAGCTGCTTGTCCTGATTACTGATGGTCGAACTCTTCTGCTCACTCTCGGTCTTGAGGTTGCTCACGTCGGTGTTCAGATTAGATATTGTCTCATCAAGTTCGGTGATGTGAATATCCTTCTTGTCGAGTTCCTCGCGCAGTTTCTGCAGTTCGATGTCCTTCTGTTCGAGTTGTTTCGTGAGGTTCTCCACGGTGCGCTTCAGCTGGTCTCCCTTGAAAGAACTCTCCCGCAGTTGCTGGCGGAGCTTGTCAAGCAGTTCGCGGTTCTGGTTCATTCGCTCCTGAATGAATTTTACATCCTCGCGCAGTTTCTGCCTGTTGTCTGCCCCTTCGCCGGCACGTGCCAGCGTTACGCGACCTTCCGCCTCACTGATTTCACGCAATCCCTCGTTGATGTCATTGAGAGTTCCCATGATATCATTGATTTCATTCTCCTTTTGTTCAACAATCCTCTGCAGCGAGTCGCTCATCGTTGCGCCCGGGGCATCAGAGACTTTGTTGCCCGTGCATGCTGCCAATGCCGTCATGCAGGCTGCGAAAAACACTAATTTCTTCATGTCATTATAATAAAAATAAAAACCAAACTAATATTAAAGTGTACTATTAACTCTTCGTGGCGGGGTCGTTTCCTGCCACCACTACGACAAACTCTCCTCGTGGTTCGTGCTCACGGAAGTGCGCCATTGCCTCATCGAGAGTTCCGCGCACACACTCCTCGTGTATCTTTGATATTTCGCGGCACACGCTCACCCTGCGCTCTGTTCCGAACTCCTCGGCGAGTTGTTCCAGCAGTTTCAGCACCCGATAGGGCGACTCGTAGAACACCATTGTGCGTTCCTCGCCGGCGAGAGCCTTGATGCGCGACCGGCGTCCCTTCTTCTGCGGCAGGAAGCCTTCGAAGCAAAAGCGGTCGCAGGGCAGTCCGCTGGACACTAATGCCGGTATCATCGCCGTGGCTCCCGGCAGGCACTGCACCTCCACTCCGGCTTTCACCGCCTCGCGTATGAGCAGAAATCCCGGGTCGCTTATGCCCGGAGTGCCGGCATCGCTGATGAGTGCTGCCGTGGCTCCGGCAAGCAGTCGCTCCACAACGGCTGCACTTGTGCCGTGCTCGTTGAATTTATGGTGCGACACCAACTTGTTGCTTATGTCGAAATGCTTCAAGAGAATGCCCGACGTGCGTGTGTCTTCCGCAAGCACGAAATCGGCTTCTTTCAGCACTTTTATGGCTCGAAGCGTGATGTCTTCCATATTACCCACAGGCGTGGGAACAACGTATAAAACTCCCATAAGTCCCGACAAAGATAGTGTAATCACTTCAAACTGCCAAGGATTTTGATTTTTTTTTTCAGAATATTCAAGTCATATTGTGACTCTCGCCGGCTTTTGTGACACGATGACAAGGGCACTCTTACTTAGAACTTAGCGGCGTAACGCAGCGTTTTTTGATGCGTATCGCAAAGTGAAATCGCCGAAATTGCCTACCAAAATCGGCGAAATTGGTCGGTAAAATCGGCGATTTTACTTTGCAATTTCGGCGATTTTGGTAGGCGAAAGATGCGCTTTGCGCAAGTAAGAAATACTCAATCGGTTAGCGAAAAGCTATGTTTTTCGGGCTGTGGTGCACTGATATTATCACTCCGCTGCAGACGCAAAACCTCCCGCTTGCCACCATCTGCCCTGCCCCTGCTCCCTATCGAAAAGATATGCAGGACACTATCGGGTAAAAAGAAAGAAAAGAGTTGCGTTTCTTTGCAGTGGTGAGTTTTTTTCGTAATTTTGCAACCAAATGGCAGTTGGGGCTATATGAAATTCAGTGAAGTGATAGGACAGGAAGAGACTCGGGAGCGGCTGCTAAGGATGGCGGCGGAAGGGCGCGTGCCCCATGCCATGATGTTCTGCGGTCCGAGAGGCTGCGGAAAGATGGCTCTCGCCCTTGCCTTTGCCTCGTATCTGCTCTGTGGCGACAAAGAGGGCGGCAGCGACTCGTGCAACAGTTGTCCGCAGTGCGCCATGCTTCGTTCGTGGTCACATCCCGACCTGCTGTTCACCTTCCCCGTGATAAAGCCGACAGGCACTCCTGCCGACCACAAGATGGTGAGCGACGACTTTGCCCGGGAGTGGCGCGAGATGCTTGCCGAAGGACCATATTTCACTATCGACCGCTGGCTTGAGAAGATGAACGCCGCCAATCAGCAGGCAATGATTTATGTGGCAGAGAGCGAGGTGCTCATAAGAAAACTCTCCATGAAGTCGAGTCAGGGCGGTTTCAAGGTGAACATCATCTGGCTGCCGGAGCGTATGCGCGAGGACTGCGCAAACAAAATGCTGAAAATAATAGAAGAACCGCCGCAGCAAACCGTGTTCATCATGGTCTGCGAGGAGCCGGAACGCCTCTTGACCACAATACGCAGCCGTGTGCAGCGCATCGATATGAAGAAGATAGACACGCCGGCACTGGAGAAAGCATTGGCGGAGCGCAGGGCAATAGACGGCAACATGGCGCACAGGATAGCGCGCGTTGCCAACGGCGACTGGATAAAGGCTCTCGAAGAACTTGATGCCGGCAACGAGAACAACAACTTCCTCGAACTGTTCAAACAACTGATGCGGCTGGCTTATGCCCGCAACGTTAAGGACTTGAAGGGCTGGAGCGAAGGAGTGGCAGCGTTGGGGCGCGAGAGACAGAAGCGCATGCTGGCTTACTTCCAACACCTCGTGCGCGAAAACTTCATGTATAACTTCCGCAATCCCGACCTCATCTATATGACAATGGAGGAGGAGGAGTTCGCGGTGAGGTTCGCACGCTTCATCAACGAAGCCAACGTAATAGAGATAGACGAGATATTCGGCACCGCAATCAGAGACATCGGACAGAATGCCAACGCCAAGATGGTGTTCTACGACGTGGCGATGAGGATGATTGCGGCGATAATGAGAAAATAATATTAAGGATGGATTATAAAAACATGCAATTCAGAATATTCACGTGCGCCGGTCGCGGGCTCTGCAAAAGGGGATGCGGACGGCAGGACCACCAGCTGAACACTTACGACTGGCTTGCCGACGTGCCCGGAATAAACGAAGATACCGACCTCGTGGAGGTGCAGTTCAAGAATACAAGAAAGGGATATTATCACAATATCTATCACCTCGACTTGAAAAAGGGCGACGTGGTAGCGGTGGAGGCGAGTCCGGGACATGACATCGGGGTGGTCACTCTCACCGGAAGACTGGTGAAAATGCAGGTGGAAAAGGCGTGCCTGAAGTCTGCCGACGATATAAAACGCATCTACCGGCTGGCAAGACAGGTGGATATGGATAAGTATCGCGAGGCTAAGAGCCGCGAACATGCCACCATGATAGAGAGTCGGCAGATAGCCAAAAAACTCGGACTGAACATGAAAATCGGCGACGTGGAATATCAGGGCGACGGCAACAAGGCGATATTCTTCTATATAGCAGACGAAAGGGTGGACTTCAGACAACTGATAAAAGACCTCGCCGCGACGTTCCACGTGAGGATAGAGATGAAGCAGATTGGGGCAAGACAGGAGGCCGGGCGCATCGGAGGGACAGGACCTTGCGGGCGAGAACTGTGCTGCGCCACATGGATGAAGAACTTCAGCAGCGTAAGTACCAACGCCGCGCGCTTTCAGGACATCTCGCTCAATCCGCAGAAACTGGCAGGAATGTGCGCCAAACTGAAGTGCTGCCTGAACTATGAGGTTGACAACTACATCGAGGCGAGCCGGAAACTGCCGAGTCGCGAGGTGGTTCTGGAGACTCTCGACGCGGATTATTATTTCTTCAAGAGCGATATCCTTGCCGGCTTGATAACCTATTCCACCGACAAGCGGCTCGCAGCCAACCTTGAGACAATCACCGGAAAGCGCGCGATGCAGATAATAGAGATGAACAGGATGGGCGAAAAACCCGCTACCTTGTCGGAAAACGGAGCGCAGCAGGAGGGCAACAACGCCGTTGAAATGTTCGAGGGCGACGTTACAAGGTTTGATAAAAACCGTAAAAAGAAGAAGCCCAAAGCGGCACGACAGCAGGGCGCGCGTGGCACGCAACCGCCGAGAGAGGGCGGGGGAGAACCGCGTCGCCGCCAGAACGGAGGCAGAGAAGGACGTCACGGACAGCCTCGCCAGTCGCGAAACAACGCAGAGCAACGTCCCGGCGAAACGTCTTGAGAATGACTTTCATCAGTGGTATGAAGATAAGACTGCGCTGCTTTTCACTGATATTGTCGTCGCTTTTGCTCGTGGCATGCGAGACAGACACGGTGTATCATCATTTCGAGCACACTCGGATAGTGGGGTGGGAGCGTAATGATACGCTGACGTTTGCCGTGCCTGCCGTGCCTTCAGACGGCAATTACAGGGAAGAACTGACCCTGCGCGTCAACAACGACTATCCTTTCATGGGTCTTACGCTAATAGTGGAACAGACCGTGTTCCCCGGCAAACGTCATTTCTGTGACACCCTGAACTGCCGTGTCACTGACAAGGAGGGCAATAACCGCGGTCGGGGGATTGCTTTCTACGAGTATGACTATCCGCTGAAACAACTCGCGCTCCATGCCGGCGACTCACTGCAAGTGAGGGTTCGCCACTACATGAAGCGCGAGATTGTGCCCGGCATTGCCGATGTGGGGATAAGGATAAGGAAGAAATAGTTTTTTGCTCCGATAAAATGTGTATCTGATATGGATAAAATCCAAAATCCGTGGTTGCAGGTCCCGGGCTATTCTTGTCCCGGCTGCAGCCCGACAAACGAGAAAGGGCTGAAGTTGCAATTTTGGGAAGAATGTGATGATATAGTTTCTTACTGGCAGCCCGAACTTAGCTATCAGTCGTGGAAGAACACTCTGCATGGCGGTATTCAGTGCATGATGCTCGACGAAGTGGCAGGCTGGGTGGTTTTCCGCAAGTTGCAGACTATGGGCGTAACCAGTCGTATAGACACGAAGTATATCAAGCCGATGACCATTGTTGACAAGGTGGAGATGCGTGCAAGAATTACCAAGCGCATGCGTCAGGTGGTGTTCATCGAGTCAGAACTGTGGCAGAACGGCGAACTATGCACATGTGCCGAAGTAACCTACTTCTGTTCTACCCCCGAATTTACATGCCGCGAATATGGTTTCAAAGGCTGTTTTCTGGAGAAAGATATACAGCCTCTATCCTCTTATCAGGTTTCGCCCCGCATCTATTCTGAGGAAGATGAAAAGGAGGAATGTGAAGCCCCAAAGTGATGAACCGCCGTAGCTGAAGAAGGGCAGCGGAATGCCTATCACGGGCGTAAGTCCCAACACCATTCCCACGTTTATGAACAAATGGAATAGGAATATGCTCAACACGCAGTAGCCATATACGCGCCCGAAGCGGAACGGCTGGCGTTCGGCAAGTTTTATAAGTCGCAATATGAGGGCAAGAAACAGGAGCAATACGGCAGCCGAACCCACAAATCCCTCTTCTTCTCCCACTGTGCAGAAGATGAAATCGGTGTCTTGTTCGGGCACGTATTTCAGTTTTGTCTGCGTGCCGTTGAGGAAACCTTTGCCCAACAATCCTCCCGAACCGATGGCTATCTCGCTCTGATGAACGTTATATCCGGCTCCGGCAAGGTCTTCTTTCAGTCCGAGCAGCACCTCGATGCGCTTGCGCTGATGTTCCTGAAGAACATTGTCGAGCACGTATTCGGCAGAATAGAAGAACGCTATCGAACCGAGAGAAAAGGCGAGGATATATCCGTAGGCAGGCAGTCGGTTGCTGAGCCAAAGAAACAACACGTAGCCTATGAGCAATCCGCAGAGCAGGAGTTGCGCCCACACCACATCGAAAGGAATTACGAAGGTTGAGAAAAGCAGTGCCAAAGCCGTTCCGCCAAGGCAGTAGTAAAGCGCGGTTTTCATCTGCCGCAGGTTGCCGGTATTGGCATAAATCATCACCGAGGTGAATATATGAATGCCCAGTAACACCACGAATTTGCCCACGGAGGTGTGCCCGTCCCACAGCATTACGTCTTCGAACTTTATGCCGATGACAAAGTAGAACACCATTGCCACGGCAGTGAAGAGAATGCTTCCGGACATTCCCTCGCGATAGAACATGAGGAAGAAAGACAGATAGACGAGTGCCGATCCGGTCTCTTTCTGCGCCACGATGAACAGCATAGGCATGAAAACGACGGCACATGCCGCTGCGAAGTGCTTCCAGTGGTGGATGTTGTAACTGTAGGTTGACATCAGCCGCGCCACCGCAAGGGCAGTGGCAAACTTGGCAAACTCGGCAGGTTGCAGTCGCAGAGGTCCCAGTACGAGCCACGACCGCGACCCTTTTATCTCATGAGGATTGAAAATGGTGGCGAAGAGCAGCAGCAGGAGTGCGGCATAGATGATGTATGAGAAAGTGTCGTAGAAACGGTCGTCAAGCAAGAGCAGCACCAACCCGATGAATATCGAGGTGCTTATCCATATTATCTGCATGCCTGAACGCGAACCGAGACTGAAGATGTCGGTGTCGCCGTAGGTGTAACTCGCACCGCACACGCTCACCCAACCGAAGATGAGGAGTGCGAGATAGATAACAATCGTTATCCAGTCGATGGAGCGAAGCACGCCCGTTGGTTTATCTGTCCGTTGAACCATACGCTACATGTCTGCTCTGCATGGCTCTCGCTTTCGCCTCCGAGCCTTCAGAGAGTTTTCCGTTAATATATTTTTCCATTATCAATGCCCCGATTGGAACGCCGAAAGTGGCTCCGAAACCACCGTTTTCAACATACACGGCGACGGCAATCTTAGGGCTCTTCATCGGCGCAAAGCCCATGAACACCGAGTGGTCGTGCCCCCGGTTCTCTGCAGTTCCGGTCTTTCCGCACACCTCATAGTCTGACCTGTTGGCCTCGTGGCATGTTCCGCCTATCACCGAACTTCTCATTCCTGCCACGATATAGTCGTAGGATGAGCGCGTGGCTTTGGTCATGTGCTTCTCCTTATATTTCTTGTCGAGCGGCTGCCCTTTTATCTCTTTCACCACGTGAGGCGTGATGAAGTAGCCTCGGTTGGCTATGGTAGCACCGAGATTGGCAATCTGCAGCGGTGTGAGGTTCACCTCGCCCTGTCCTATCGAGATGCTTATGATAGTCAGTCCGTTCCAACTCTTGTTGTAAGCATTGTCGTAGAAGTCGGCATTGGGTATGAGACCTCGCTTCTCTCCGGGCAAATCCACTCCAAGTTTGTAGCCGAAGCCCATGCTCACCATGTAGTCGCGCCATGTATTGATGGCGTCTTGCGCAGTCTTGTATTTCCTGCGGTTGCTTATCATGTGGTAGAGTCCCCAACAGAAATATCCGTTGCATGAAGTGCTGATTGCCGGTACAAGGGATATTGGCGAATGATGCCCGTGACACCCCACACGCAATCCCTTGTATTGGAAACCGCGGTGGCATGGGAAACTTGTCTGGGGAGATATTATTCCTTCAGATAGGAACGTCAGTCCCTGCGAGGTCTTGAATGTTGACCCCGGAGGGTATTGTCCCATGATAGCACGGTTGAGGAGCGGCTTCCATGAGTTCATCTGCAGTGCCCGGTGCATCTTCCCCCGTTGCCTTCCCGACATCAGTCGTTGGTCGTATGTTGGCGAGGAAACCATGCAAAGTATTTCTCCCGTGCTCGGTTCTATTGCCACGATACTTCCGATTTTTCCCTCCATGAGGCGTTCGCCGAGTGCTTGCAGTTCGATGTCGATGCTCAGTGTGAGGTCTTTCCCAGCCACAGGTTTTTTGTCGAACTTCCCCTCTTGGTATCTCCCTTTTATCCTGCCATGAGCATCACGCAGCAAAATCTGCACCCCCTTCTCTCCTCGCAGTTCTTTCTCGTATGCGCGTTCCACGCCGAGTTTGCCTATATAGTCGCCGCTCTGATAGTATTCGTCATCCTCAATGTCGCCCTGCGAGACCTCTGCTACGTCACCGAGCACGTGGGCAGCGTATGGATATTGATACTGTCTTATGCTCCTTTTCTGCATGTAGAACCCCGGGAAGCGGTAGATTTTCTCTCGAAACAGGCTGAATTCTTCTTCCGAAAGTTGCGACATGAATATCTGTTGTGTGAACCTGCTGTAGCCCGGATTTTTGTTTCTGTCCTTTATCTCCGCCATTCTTTTGGCATAAAAATCCTTTGTTATGCCCAGAGCCGAACAGAATTCGAGGGTATCCACCTTGTCTGCTTCCTCATTCATTACCACCATGATGTCGTATGCCGGTTGGTTATAAACGAGCAGTTTTCCCGTGCGGTCGGTGATGTTGCCGCGTGCGGGATAGTCTATTTTCTTCAGGAAAGCATTGCTGTCGGCGTTTTTCTTGTAGTCGTCGCTCATTATCTGAAGTGAGAACAGACGTATGATATAGATGACAACGATAAGCGTTGCCACCACGCCGATTACATACTTGCGGTATTCCAGTCCGTAATCTTTCATCGCATTGCCCTCACTAATGCCTAAGATGTTCTATAACATAGACCAAAACGACGGTTATCACCGTGCTGCCTGCCGCACACTCAAGCCATTGCAGCCAGTTGAAGAAGTTGAACATCTCAAGCGAATAGTATGCAATGCAAAATATGAGAGTCAGTATGAGAATATAGTATAGGTATGTCGCGTTGCCCATATTGCGCAACGCGGGCTTGAAATTGACCTCGTCTTCGCGCTGCATGAATATCTCGAGTATATAAGGTTGCAGCACTCCCGTCAATGTCATGGATGCCGCAGCCACCCCCGGGGTGTTGGTGAATGTGTCTGCGCAAATGCCGATGGCGAAGCACCACAGCAGTATTGCCCACTTGGGATAGCCGCGACGGAATGTGAGTGCCATATATATATATAATAAAGGTGTGGCGCAACCAAAGAGATTGATATGGTTGAGCACCAGCCCTTGCACAAGGCACAGTACGATGAATAGCAGCGTTAGTCTCAGTATATCCGTTGTCATGACAATCGTTAGTTGCCCTTTAAGGGCATTATGGAGTCTTTGGCGGCGCGCATCAGGTTGACACGCTCCTGCAGTTTTGCATCGTTTATCACACAGACGTCGCGCAGGTTGCTGAAGTCGGTTGCGAGGGTGATGCTCAGGCGGTAGGACATTCCGTCGGGGGAATTATATGTTCGGTGCACCTTCCCGACGTTAATGCCGGGAGGGAACAGTGCCGAATATCCGCTCGTAACTATATTGTCGCCCCCGTTGAAGCGGGCATGGCGCGGAATGTCGTCAACGTATGCCATTCTGCTGTCGCCTCCTTCCCAGTGTAACACACCGAAGTAGCCGCGCCCGTCAATCATAACACTGATGTTGGAATGGCTGTTGAGAACCGGGATAACTATGCTGTAGTGCGGCGAAACGAGATATACCACACCAACAATGCCGTTGCCGCTCACCACTCCCATGTCTGGGCGGATACCGTCGAGACTTCCCTTGTCGATGGTTATGAGGTTGTCTTGCTTGTTAACCGAGTTGCTGACCACCTTTGCGGGGATTAGCCGATACCGGCTGAGCAGTTGCACCTGTGTGCTCCGCAGCAGCGTGGAGTCGCTGTTCTCGCGTGCCAACATGTCTGACAGTTGCTTGACCTGACGTTCCAGATAAACGTTCCTCATGGTGAGCTGCTCGTTCAGTTTTCCCATGCTGATGAACGACTCCACCGAGGATTTTACCTCATAGACCTTGCCGGTCACGGCGTTGGCAGACGTAAACCAGACGCTACCTTGATAACTGTTGAACCGGAAGAGGAGCACGAGACTCATCACTTCCAGCACAACGAAAAGCAACCAATGGTTATGCTTTGCCAAAAATGCCAGCAGGTTGTTCATCTTTCTTCTCTCTTTTCCGCTCGCGTTTATCTCATGAGGAACGAGAAGCGGTCAACGTTCTTCAGGGCGATGCCGGCTCCGTTGGCTACACTATGCAACGGGTCTTCCGCGACATGGAACTTGATGTTTATCTTCTCTGTAAGACGTTTGGCAAGACCGCGCAGCAATGCTCCGCCACCGGTGAGATAGATGCCGTTCTTCACGATGTCGGCATAGAGCTCGGGTGGCGTCGCTTCGAGTGACGAAAGCACGGCATTCTCTATCTTTGCGATTGTCTTGTCGATGCAGTGGGCTATTTCCTGATAGCACACGGGCACCTCCATCGGCAGTGCGGTGATGCGGTTAGGACCGTGAACCACGTAGTCTTCGGGTGCTTCATCGCCAAGGTCGGTAAGGGCGGAACCCACGTTTATCTTTATTCTTTCGGCCATGCGCTCGCTCACTTTCACGTTGTGCTGCCTGCTCATGTAGTCCTGAATGTCGCTCGTCAGTTCGTCGCCTGCCACTCGGATAGAGTTGTTGCTCACAATTCCTCCCAGCGATATTACCGCAATCTCGGTGCTGCCACCGCCGATGTCAACAATCATGTTGCCCTCGGGTGCTTCCACGTCGATGCCTATTCCGATTGCGGCTGCCATCGGTTCGAATATGAGGTAAACATCGCGACCGTCTGCATGCTCGGCAGAGTCGCGCACGGCGCGCAGTTCAACCTCGGTGGAACCCGACGGAACGCCGATTACCATGCGCAGCGAAGGGGAACCGAAGAGTCTGCGACCGGGGTGAACCATCTTTATCAGTCCGCGCATCATCTGCTCACAAGCGGAGAAATCGGCTATCACTCCGTCGCGGAGAGGGCGTATGGTGCGTATGTTCTCGTGTGTCTTCTCGTACATCATCTTGGCCTTCTCGCCCACGGCAATCATCTTGTCGGTGCGGCGGTCTAATGCTACTACTGACGGCTCGTCAACAACAATTTTGTCATCACTGATGATTATGGTGTTGGCGGTGCCGAGGTCCATTGCTATCTCTTGGATGAATGAAAAAAATCCCATCTTTATATCGTTTTTTTGTTTTTATTTATTTGAGAACCACCTGTTGATTGCGGTGTCGTAGTGACTGCTTACTCCAAACGCCTTGCATGCAAACGCCTGTCTCTGTTCGCGCGTTGTCGTTGCTCCCTGCTTGTTGATGAGGTCGAGTAATTCGCCGTATTGCGCCTTGCTCGGCACTATCACCACGTCGTCGAAGTTCTTGGCTGCAGCGCGTATCAGCGATATTCCGCCGATGTCTATTTTCTCTATTATGTCTTGCTCGCTGCTCGAGGCGTTGCTTACGGTCTGCTCGAATGGGTAAAGGTCAACGATTACGAGGTCTATCTCCGGGATGTCATATTCCGACATCTGCGCCCTGTCACCCTCGTTGTCGCGACGTGCCAGTATTCCGCCGAAGATTTTCGGGTGTAATGTCTTCACCCTTCCACCGAGAATTGACGGGTAAGTAGTGACGCTCTCAACCGCCTGACACTCATAGCCTAACGACTCGATGAACTTCTGTGTGCCACCGGTCGAAAGAAACTTCACTCCCTCTTCGTTCAACTTGGCAAGCAGTTCGTCAAGACCGTCCTTGTGGAAAACTGACACCAATGCTGTCTTTATCTGTTTTGTTCCAGCCATTCGTTGTTCTTTATTTAATTATAAATCAGTTTGCAAAAGTACAAAAAAAAAGAAATTCTGCCAAGGCAATAAGGATAAAAATGCAAAAAAGATATATGTGTATAAGCTTTGACGCAAGTACGCATGTTTCTTTGTACAAAAAAACTTATGTCTTTCAGTTAAGAAAAATATGCCTTCCTGCAAGTTAAAAATAGAAGTGTGCTCAACTTTTAACTTTGAAAAGTTTGTGTGTTACAAAAAAAAGAAGTACCTTTGCACCCGCAATTCGTGGCAACGCGTTAGAAGGTTGAATAATAACAATAAGTTTAACATATTTAATTTTAAGCAAAGACATGATCATCGTTCCAGTAAAAGATGGTGAGAACATCGAGAGAGCTCTGAAGAAATTCAAGAGAAAGTTTGAGAAGACCGGGGTTGTTAAAGAGCTTCGTGCGCGTCAGCAGTACGACAAGCCCTCCGTTCTGAAGCGTCTCAAGATGGAGCGTGCTATCTACGTGCAGAAGCTCCGTGCCGCAGAGGACTAATAACTCTCGGGGCTTTTAGGCCGACGGATATAGAAAGTCGGAGCGTGTAATCACACGCTCCATTTTCTGTTTCTATATGTGTCAATAACCCGTTTCGCAAATGTATTGGTGCATGTAGGTTGAAAAAGGGAGATTGGTTTAGCAATCATAATGTTTGCCCTTATAATCTATAGTTTACCCCATTGTTTCATACTAAATTACAACCATGAAAACACGGCAGCACTTGTATGTTTTTATCAGAGCCATGCGTTGGCTCTTTCTTTTACTGCTATAGACTCGCTCAGTAATTTCAGAAACTCACAGGTCGATTTCTTGTGATAGGCTCTTGCAAGGGTATGTACGCAACCGGTCATTTCATTTTCAGGAAGACCTATGGGGACGGCTTTCACCCCCCGATTGGTTATGGACGGATGCTTCGGCCAGCACTGTAACGAAATTGCTGTAACGGATGAGATCAAGCAGAATGTTGGGGTCATTGAGTTCTATGCGTATGTCAAGGTCGCGAGGATAGCGTTCAAGGATTTTTTCAAGAGCGTTGCGTGCCTGTAATCCTTTTGAGGGAAGTGCTAGATTGTATCGGGCAAGTTCATCAAGGGAAACGCGCTCGTATGATGCCAGCGGATGTCCGTTGCCTACGATTGCTGCCAGGCAGTTCTGAAAAAGGACATGCGACTCAATATCGGTGGCAGGAACAGAAGGCTTGAAAGCAAGCACAAAGTCAATCTCGCGACGGCGCAGCATTTCCATCAACTCTGCCATCGGCTTATAGTTGATATTGAGTTTCACACCCTTGTACTTCTTCATAAAGGTGAAGATTGTTTCTGTAAGTATGGGACTGAAAGAATATGTCACCCCTATATTCAGTTCGCCCACAAGCATTTTCTGCAGATCAACCATCCTTTGGTGGCATTCCGCGGCGTACCACCAAGGGAGAAGAGCGAATCGGCGCAGGCAAGCACTGATGACACAAAAGCGCAGACAATGAAGACAATTCGCGTGTCTATCTTTTTCGACAACATCAGTTGCTTGAGATAATATCCGCAGAATGTAGCCACGAACACAACTGCTACGGCAGTCATGTCTCCGCCGAAAAGTCGGCAGAATGCTCCGTTGGCGCACGATACCGCAAGAAGAACCCGCCATTTGTTTGTAGGGCTGATCATGGAAATATCGTTGAAATTGCTTTCTGCTTTCTCAATATCCCAGCCGTTGTCTGCCACCTCCCAGCTCATCTGGCTCAGCCGCGTTATTTTCTCGAAACTGATAGCCAGATTGGATGTGGATTCCGTAAATATTCCAGTCCGGTCTCCTCCTCCAGACGTTACTGAAAGAGTGACATGGCGTGGCATAATCGTTATATCGGCTGACAAATTCCATGCCTTTGCCATGCGACCGACATTTTGTTCCAGACGGGTACAGGTGGCTCCGCTACGCAGCAACAGCGCGGAATAGGCGGAAAGAAAACAGCCGACTTTGTTCAAAGAACTGTTCATAGGTCTTCAAAATCCTCAAAATCAAAATCATAATCATTGGTGTTGACTTTCGGATCTCCTGGAATCCAAAACTCTTCTTGTTCACTTCCCATTTCAATGAAGGAGTGATGCTTGTCCGTTGTGTAATTGTGTAAGGATGCGATAAAGCGTCCGATGATGATTGCGGCAACCGTTACCGCTGTGATAATCCATACAGTCATAGGTGTAATCATGTTTTTTTGTTTTTGCCTGCAAAGTAACAGATTATATCGCACCTATTGAGGTATTTGCAATGATATTATCTGATAACGGCTATCGCAAAAAACGAAGCCACGATGTCGAATCGCAGCTCCCCTCCTTATTTTGGAAACTGAAAAGAGTCGAAATGCTCCCATTGACAGAAAAAAATATTACCCGTTGGTTGAATTCACTTGATAAAAGATTAAGAGTGAAAAATGCACATATTTTTAGTAACTTAGTGGTGAAAGTCATTAAATTGCAGTATCACCATAGACGGGGCAAATGTAGTGATAACCAAAGGGGAAAGTGCCGTTCCAAACGATTGGGGCGTGATGCGAGGAAAAACAACGGTCGCAAAGTCTTTCCCGGCAAGATAAGCAAAAGCAAACTTATCGCTCACCTCAAAGCCGTGGGCTTGGCGTGTGGCATTCGTACTCCGCTGGTATGGATAGGGTGATGCGGTGAGGATGTCTGCAGATCAGAAAAGGTCCTGCCTTTTCAGAATGCTCATAGAACCTGTTCTCAATGAGCTGAAGCAGAGGAAAACAGGTTGAGGATGATCACTCCCGCCACAATGAGTGCGATGCCGAGACCTGCCGCGAAATCGAAATGCTGCTTGAAAAATACAACTCCAATGATGTTGCCCAATATAATTCCCAGTCCTGCCCATACAGCATATGCAATACCCAAAGGGATTGTTTTCAAAGATAATGAGAGGAAATAAAAACAGGCAATGTAAGCAAGGCAGGTACCAATAATTGGCAGGGGTTTCGTAAAGCCATCGGAAAGTTTCATACACACCGTTCCTACCCCTCTAAAATAATGGCAAGTGCAAGAAATAAGTAAGCCATAGTGTAAAAAAATAAAGTGAGAGCGGAGTGTACGCCGTCGCCCATCTGCGTTTTCGTTTGCAAAGGTACGGTTTTATTTCGAACCGAGTGTTGTCTTGTATGAGAAATCTTTCGCAGAAAAGTAATTTTCGGGTCTCGTTATGCTTTCGATGATAACCCCGGCAGTCACACATAATCAGCATGCACTCTAATGATTGGGGAGGGTAAAATCAAAGTTTTTGGAAGAAAAACAATCATAAGTTTTGCTGTTTCATAAAAAATACGTATATTCGCTGACGGAAAACATACGTAACAAGGATGAGCATGAACACCGAGGACTTTTACAACTATCTGCGCTATGAGAAAAACGCATCAGAGCGCACGATTGTGAAGTATTCGTGCTCACTGGGATTGTTTCGAAAGTTTCTTGACGAACGATGTGAGGGCGTGGAGTGGACCGGCGTTGACCGTGACATCATAAGCGACTGGGTGGAGCACGAGATGGAGGCAGGCTGCGAGGCGCGCACCGTCTGCGGTTATCTCACTGCCGTGAAAGCGTTCTATCGTTTCGGACTGAAAAGAGGATTGCTGAAGAATGACCCTGCATACAGCATCGAGGGTCCCAAGACCAATAAGCCGTTGCCCTATTTCGTGAAAGAAAAAGAAATGAACCGTCTGCTTGACGAGGTGGAATGGAAAGATAATATAAATGATGTTCGCGCGCGTACTATTATATTAGTATTCTACGGCACAGGTGTAAGAGCCTCGGAGCTCATCGGACTTGATGATGATGACGTGGATTTCGTTAACGACAGAATAAAGGTGACGGGGAAGAGAAACAAACAGCGCGTGGTGCCGTTCGGTGCCGAACTACGGGAAGAACTTGCAGCATATATCGAAAGACGTGATGCAGAACTGCCGAAACAGTGCTGTGCCCTGTTTGTTGACAACAAGGGAAACCGCATGAGTTATGGTCAGGTGAGAGCCATTGTTCGTGATAGACTCGGACTTGTCACCACAATGAAAAAACGCTCGCCGCACGTGCTTCGCCATTCCTTTGCCACGGCAATGCTGAATAACGACGCCGGGCTTGAAAGCGTTCAGAAACTGCTCGGGCATGAGAGTGTTGCCACTACGGAAATTTACACGCACGCCACTTTCGAGCAACTTAAAAGAATTTATACCAAGGCCCACCCAAGGGCATAATACTTTAACCCTATTAAAACAGGAGGTAACTATGGAGATTAAGATTCAGTCAATTCATTTCGACGCCACGGAGCAGCTTCAGGCGTTTGTAGAGAAGAAGGTAGCAAAGTTGGAAAAGTCTTTCGAAGACATACAACTCGTTGAGGTGCAGTTGAAAGTAGTGAAACCGGCGACAGCCATGAACAAGCAGGCAAGCATGACGGCAGTTGTCCCCGGGCAGAAGCTCTTTGTGGAGAAAACCTGTGATACGTTCGAGGAAAGCATCGACCTGTGTGTTGACTCAATGAAGGTTCAACTAACCAAATTCAAAGAAAAACTACGCAACAGATAAAAAAAACAGGAAAAAGTTTTGGTGATTTAAAAAAACGTCGTATCTTTGCAGCCGTTTTAGAACAGGTTCTTGACTGAATGCTTAACAGCTGCAAGGATTTGCCTCTTTAGCTCAGTTGGCCAGAGCACGTGATTTGTAATCTCGGGGTCGTTGGTTCGAATCCGACAAGAGGCTCTCCACGGTGTATAAGAGAAGAACTTGTTGAGAACATGAGGGTGGTTTCCAGAGCGGCCAAATGGGGCAGACTGTAAATCTGTTGTCTTTCGACTTCGGTGGTTCGAATCCATCACCACCCACATCAGTGGATTTTTTACGGAGTTTCGTGCAGGCCGGTTTTAGATGTTTTTTACTCTCTTGCGAGGTTGAAACGAAATGACGTTATGCGGAAATAGCTCAGTTGATAGAGCACTAGCCTTCCAAGCTGGGGGTCGCGGGTTTGAGCCCCGTTTTCCGCTCAAATGCTGTAATAGCTCAGTGGTAGAGCACTTCCTTGGTAAGGAAGAGGTCCTGAGTTCAACTCTCAGTTACAGCTCTACTGTTTTATTAACCGTGTGAAGCAGAAAAAACGCGATTATTCATTTAATTAAATAAAAAGTAAAGCTATGGCTAAAGAACAATTTGTGCGCAGTAAACCGCACGTTAACATTGGTACTATCGGTCACGTTGACCATGGTAAGACTACTTTGACCGCCGCCATCACTACAGTACTGGCTAAGGCCGGTCTTTCAGAGGTTAAGTCTTTTGACCAGATTGACAATGCCCCCGAAGAGAAGGAGCGTGGTATCACAATCAATACCTCTCACGTTGAGTATGAAACTGCAAATCGTCACTACGCACACGTTGACTGTCCGGGACACGCCGACTATGTGAAGAACATGGTTACCGGTGCTGCACAGATGGATGGTGCTATCCTCGTTGTTGCTGCTACCGACGGTCCTATGCCTCAGACTCGTGAACACGTGTTGCTCGCTCGTCAGGTGAACGTTCCTCGTTTGGTTGTCTTCCTGAACAAGTGTGACATGGTTGAGGATGAGGAAATGCTCGAGCTTGTTGAGATGGAGGTTCAGGAAATCCTCGCTCAGTATGAGTTTGAAGATGATACCCCAATCATTCGCGGTTCTGCACTCGGTGCTCTGAACGGTGTTGCAAAGTGGGAAGAGAAGGTTATGGAGCTTATGAATATTTGCGATACATGGATTCAGGAGCCTCCGCGTGCTACCGACAAGCCTTTCCTTATGCCTGTTGAGGACGTGTTCTCAATCACGGGTCGCGGTACTGTTGCCACTGGTCGTATCGAAACTGGTGTTATCCACGTTGGTGACGCTGTAGAACTGCTTGGTCTTGGTGAAGACAAGAACTCTGTTGTTACAGGTGTTGAGATGTTCCGCAAGTTGCTCGATGAAGGTCAGGCCGGTGACAACGTAGGTCTGCTCCTCCGTGGTATCGACAAGAACGAAATCAAGCGCGGTATGGTGCTCTGCCACCCGGGTCAGATTAAGCCGTTCAAGAAGTTCAAGGCCTCAATCTACGTGTTGAAGAAGGAAGAAGGTGGTCGTCATACTCCGTTCGGAAACAAGTATCGTCCGCAGTTCTACCTCCGCACAATGGACTGTACCGGTGAAATCACTCTGCCTGCAGGCACTGAAATGGTAATGCCGGGTGACAATGTTGAGATTACTGTAGAACTCATCTACGCTGTTGCTTTGAATCCGGGTCTGCGTTTCGCTATTCGCGAGGGTGGTCGCACTGTTGGTTCAGGTCAGATTACAGAGGTTTACGAGGACTAATCGACAATCTGCTCGTGATGTCTGTGGCGTAGCCAAATGGACATCCGGGAAAACATAAGAAGGTTCCGCTCCACGTGGGCGGAGCCTTACATACGGGAATAGCTCAGTTGGTAGAGCATCGGTCTCCAAAACCGAGGGTCGTGGGTTCGAGTCCTCCTTCCCGTGCAAAGAAAGAAGAATAATATGTTCGAGAAGATAGCAAATTATTGCAAGGTCTGTTACGATGAACTTGCGCATAAGACTACTTGGCCGACACGTGCCGAACTGACGCACACCGCAATGATAGTATTATCTGCTTCCCTTGTTATTGCAGTTGTGGTGTTCGGTATGGACTCGTTGTTCAGATGGGTGATGAGTATGGTCTATCCGGCTTAATCTTTTAAAGGAAAATGGCTCAGACAGAAAAGAAATGGTACGTGCTTCGCGCTGTTAGTGGCAAGGAGGCTAAGGTGAAAGAATACATCGAGGCTGAATTGAAACACAACGAGTTGCTTTCGAAGTATGTTTCGCAGGTGGTAATACCAATGGAGAAACATGCTGCGCTGCGTGGTACAAAGCGTATTATCAAGGAGAAGATAGCTCTTCCCGGATATGTGCTTGTAGAGGCAGAGTTGAAAGGTGACGTTGCCCACACATTGCGTTTCGTGCCGAATGTTTTGGGATTTCTTGGAGGGTTGGACAGTCCGTCACCGGTACGCGAGTCTGAAGTGAACCGTATGCTTGGTATCGCTGATGAAACTGAGATAAAGGAGGAAATGATTGTTCCTTACTTGGTTGGTGATGCGGTTAAGGTTACAGACGGTCCTTTCAGCGGTTTCAGCGGTAACATCGAAGAGGTGGACACCGAGAAACATAAGTTGAAAGTAATGGTCAAGATTTTCGGTCGGAATACTCCGCTGGAACTTAGTTTTATGCAAGTAGAAAAAGAATAACGATGCTGTTACGGGCTGAAGTATTCTTTTATATAAAAATCAATTTTTAATAAACAAAAGAAATGGCTAAAGAAGTTGCTGGATTAATCAAATTACAGATTAAAGGTGGCGCTGCGAATCCTTCACCTCCCGTTGGACCGGCTCTCGGTTCGAAGGGTATTAACATTATGGGATTCTGCAAAGAGTTCAACGCCAGAACCCAGGATAAGGCAGGAAAGATACTTCCTGTTGTTATCACATACTATACCGACAAGTCATTTAGTTTCATCATCAAGACCCCGCCTGCAGCCGTACAGCTCATGGAGGCAGCAAAGGTTAAGGGTGGTTCTGCCGAGCCCAATCGCAAGAAGGTTGCTTCTGTGACTTGGGAGCAGGTTAGGGCTATCGCAGAAGACAAGATGGCAGACCTCAACTGTTTCACAGTGGAGTCAGCAATGAAACTTATTGCCGGCACAGCTCGCAGTATGGGTATCGCTGTAAAAGGGGACTTCCCTGGATAATTTTTAATAACTTCAATTTTAAAGAAAATGAGTAAACTGACAAAAAATCAGAAAGCAGTTGCCGATAAGGTTGAAGCAGGGAAAGCATACTCTTTGAAGGAGGCCGCTCAGTTGGTAAAGGACATTACCACTACCAAGTTTGAGGCATCCGTGGACATTGATGTACGCTTGGGCGTTGACCCGCGCAAGGCTAACCAAATGGTTCGTGGCGTCGTATCGCTGCCTAACGGAACCGGTAAGGTTACTCGCGTGCTCTGCCTCTGTACACCTGATGTTGAAGCTGCTGCCAAAGAAGCTGGTGCTGACTATGTTGGTCTTGACGAGTATATTGAAAAGATCAAGGGTGGCTGGACAGACGTTGATGTAATCATAACGATGCCGTCATGTATGGGCAAAGTTGGACCTCTCGGACGCGTCCTCGGTCCTCGTGGCTTGATGCCCAACCCTAAGAGCGGAACTGTTACTATGGACGTTGCTAAGGCAGTTCAGGAAATCAAACAGGGTAAGATAGACTTTAAGGTTGACAAGGCTGGTATTATCCACACGTCAATAGGTAAGGTGACAATGACACCTGAGCAAATCTACGGAAATGCAAAAGAGTTTATCAATACCGTTATCAAGTTGAAGCCTGCTGCTGCCAAAGGTACATATATCAAGAGTATCTTCCTATCAAGCACTATGAGTGCAGGTGTCAAGGTTGATCCAAAGACAGTTGAATAACACTTAAAGTACGGAAAACGATGAAAAAGGAAGTAAAAGATACTATAATCGTAACGCTTGGTGAGCAGTTGAAGAAGTATCCGCATTTTTACCTCGTAGATATTTCAGGTTTGAATGCAGAGGATACGAGCAACTTGCGTCGCAAGTGTTTCAAGAATGAAATCAAGATGGTCGTTGTGAAGAATACTCTTCTGCACAAGGCTTTCGAGGCTTCGGAAATTGATTTTGAACCTTTATATGGCACGTTGAAAGGCAATACGGCAGTGATGTTTACGAATGTAGCAAACTCTCCTGCCAAATTGCTGAAAGAGTACTCGAAAGTTGGCATTCCGGCACTGAAAGCTGCTTATGCTGAAGAAGGTATCTTTGTAGGTGCTGATAAACTTGAGGAACTCTCTTCTATCAAGAGCAAGAGCGAACTTATTGCAGACGTTGTGGCACTGCTGCAGTCTCCAATCAAGAACGTTATCTCCGGACTCAACGCCGGTGGCAAGATTCACGGATTGCTTGACGCTATCGCTGAGCGTAACAAATAAGGCGGCACTTTTGAAACATTAACATTAAAAAACAATTAAAATTTAGAATAAAAATGGCAGATATTAAAGCTATTGCTGAAGAGTTGGTAAATCTTACAGTAAAAGAAGTAAGCGAATTGGCAACAGTCCTGAAGGACGAGTACGGAATTGAGCCTGCTGCTGCAGCTGTTGCTGTAGCTGCTGGTCCTGCTGCTGGTGGTGCAGCTGATGCAGCAGAGGAGAAGTCATCTTTTGATGTAGTTCTCGCAGAGGTTGGCGGTGCTAAACTGCAGGTTGTAAAGGCAGTGAAAGAGGCTTGTGGTCTCGGTCTGAAAGAAGCTAAAGACCTTGTTGACGGTGCTCCTTCAACTCTGAAGGAAGGTCTCTCAAAGGATGAGGCAGAGAACCTGAAGAAGGCTATCGAAGAGGCTGGTGCCAAGGTAGAGCTGAAGTAATTCAGAGTCACATTCTAAAAAATATCGGTTAAGATCTCCTAAGTAGGGGGGTCTTAACCTTTTCTTGTCTTTTGGCATAAACAGCCAAGACTCAGAGAACTCGGAATCTCCGAGTGCTCGAAGATTTTATGAAAATCATAAATACATTATTTATTTAATAAATACATGGCTTCAAAAATTGTTGATAAAAGAGTAAACTTTGCAAGCGTGAAAAATCCAATGCCCTATCCGGATTTTCTCGACGTGCAGTTAAAGTCTTTCAGAGACTTCCTACAGTTGGACACACCACCGGAAGAGCGCAAGAATGACGGTCTTTACAAGGTGTTCGCGGAGAATTTCCCGATTGCCGACACCCGTAATAACTTCGTGCTTGAGTTCCTTGACTATTTTATCGACCCGCCCCGTTATAGCATTGACGAATGTTTGGAGCGCGGGTTGACATACAGCGTGCCACTGAAAGCCAAAATGAAACTTTATTGCACCGACCCGGAGCATGAGGATTTTCCAACGTTCGTTCAAGATGTTTACCTTGGCAACATACCCTACATGACAAGTAACGGCACATTCGTAATCAATGGTGCCGAGCGTGTAGTGGTGTCACAGTTGCACCGCTCGCCGGGTGTGTTCTTCGGTCAGGGAATACATGCCAACGGAACGGCACTTTACAGTGCGCGCATAATACCGTTCAAGGGGTCTTGGATAGAGTTTGCCACCGACATCAACAACGTGATGTACGCCTACATCGACCGTAAGAAGAAGTTGCCCGTAACAACATTGCTACGCGCTATCGGCTATGAGACCGACAAGGATATTCTTGAGATATTCGGTCTTGCAGAGGAGGTGAAGGTGAACAAGAAAAACATGAAGGAAGCCATCGGTAGAAAACTTGCAGCACGTGTGCTGAAGAGCTGGAATGAGGACTTCGTTGACGAAGATACCGGTGAGGTTGTTACCATTGAACGCAACGACGTGATGATGGAGCGTGAGACCGAAATCACCGGTGAGAATGTTGATGAAATCCTCGAAAGTGGTGCTTCTACAATTCTTCTTCATAAGGATGAGGAGGCAGCATCGAAGTATGCCATCATTTTCAACACGTTGGCTAAAGACATAACGAACTCGGAAAAAGAAGCGATATTTTATATATATCGCCAGTTGAGAAATGCCGAACCTGCAGATGATACGAGTGCACGTGAGGTAATTCTGAACCTCTTCTTCTCTGACAAACGTTATGATTTGGGCGACGTGGGTCGTTACAGAATAAACAAAAAACTTGGTTTGGACACCGACATGAATGTTCGTATCCTGACTAAGGAAGACATAATAGAGATTATAAAATATCTCATACAACTGGTTAACTCTAATGCTACGGTTGATGATATTGACCACCTCTCAAACCGCCGCGTGCGCACAGTGGGAGAGCAGTTGTCTAATCAGTTCTCAATAGGTTTGGCGCGTATGAGCCGCACTATCCGCGAGCGTATGAACGTTCGCGACAATGAGGTATTCCAACCCACCGACCTAATCAACGCCAAAACAATATCAAGCGTAATCAACTCGTTCTTCGGAACCAACCCGCTATCGCAGTTCATGGATCAGACCAACCCGCTTGCAGAGGTGACTCACAAGCGTCGTCTCTCCGCACTCGGTCCCGGCGGTCTTAGCCGTGAGCGTGCCGGCTTTGAGGTTCGCGACGTTCACTACACACACTATGGTCGTCTTTGTCCTATTGAGTCGCCTGAAGGTCCGAACATCGGTCTTATATCGTCTCTTTGTGTGTATGCGAAAATCAATGAGCTTGGTTTCATAGAGACACCATACCGCAAGGTTAAGAACGGAGTGGTTGATTTGAAGAACGAAGATGTGGTTTATCTCACCGCAGAGGAAGAGGAAGACTACATTATCGGTCAGGGTAATGCGCCGCTTAACGACGACGGTACGTTTATCCGTACTTTCGTTAAGTGTCGTCAGGATGCCGATTTCCCGGTAGCCGACCCGAATGAAGTTGACCTTATGGACGTTTCGCCGCAGCAGATAGCATCTATCGCTGCCGGTCTTATCCCGTTCCTTGAGCACGACGATGCTCACCGTGCACTCATGGGGTCTAACATGATGCGTCAGGCAGTTCCTCTTCTTCACAACGAGGCACCGATAGTAGGAACAGGTATTGAGAAGCAGGTGTGCGAAGACTCTCGTACAATGATTGTTGCCGAGGGCGATGGCTTGATAGAATATGTTGATGCCACCACTATACGTATATTATATGACCGCACGGAGGATGAGGAGTTCGTAAGTTTTGAACCAGCACTCAAGGAATATCGTATTCCTAAGTTCCGCCGTACAAACCAGAACATGACCATCGACCTTCGTCCTATCTGTGAGAAGGGGCAGCGCGTGAAGAAAGGTGACATCCTCACCGAAGGATATGCTACCGAAAACGGGGAACTCGCACTTGGACGTAATCTCCTCGTGGCTTATATGCCTTGGAAGGGATATAACTATGAGGATGCTATCGTGCTCAACGAGAGGGTGGTTCGCGACGATGTACTGACATCTGTGCATGTGGATGAATACACGCTTGATGTCCGTGAGACAAAGCGCGGTATGGAAGAGTTCACGGCAGACATTCCTAACGTGAGCGAAGAGGCAACAAAAGACCTCGACGAGAACGGTATCATCCGTGTCGGTGCACGTGTAGAACCGGGCGATATACTCATCGGCAAGATTTCGCCGAAGGGAGAAAGCGACCCATCGCCGGAAGAAAAACTGCTTCGTGCTATCTTTGGAGACAAAGCTGGCGACGTCAAGGACTCTTCGTTGAAGGCAAACCCATCGCTAAGCGGTGTCATAATAGACAAGAAACTATTCTCGCGTGCCATAAAGACGCGCCAGTCGAAGCAGCAGGATAAAATTGTGCTCGCAAAGATTGATGAAGAATATGAAGCAAAGATAGACGACCTGAAAGACATCCTCGTTGACAAACTCATGTCGCTCACCGAGGACAAAGTGTCGCAGGGCGTAACGGATTATACCGGGGCAGAGATAATAACAAAGGGTAGTAAGTTCTCTATTGCTGTTCTGAAAAACCTTGAGTATGACGGAATACAGAGCAATAACTGGACAGACGACGACCACACGAACCATCTCATACAGGCTCTGATAATCAACTATATCAAGAAATACAAACTTCTTGATGCTGAAAACAAGCGTCGTAAGTTTGCCATCTCTATAGGAGACGAACTGCCCTCGGGCATTCTGCAGATGGCAAAGATTTATGTTGCAAAGAAACGCAAGATTGGTGTCGGTGATAAACTCGCCGGACGTCACGGTAACAAGGGTATCGTTTCTAAGGTGGTGCGTCAGGAAGACATGCCGTTCCTTGAGGATGGTCGCCCTGTAGATTTGGTGCTCAACCCGCTTGGTGTGCCTTCGCGTATGAACCTCGGTCAGATTTTCGAGGCCATTCTCGGTGCTGCCGGCAAGCGTCTCGGCGTTAAGTTCGCGACCCCGATCTTCGATGGTGCAAAACTTGAAGATCTTCAGGAATGGACCGACAAGGCTGGTCTGCCACGTCTATGTTCAACCCACCTCTACGATGGTGAGACAGGTGAGCAGTTCGACCAACCGGCAACCGTGGGTATCACCTACTTCCTAAAGCTCGGTCACATGGTTGAAGACAAGATGCACGCACGCTCTATAGGTCCGTATTCTCTCATCACGCAGCAGCCGCTCGGTGGTAAGGCACAGTTTGGTGGACAGCGTTTCGGAGAGATGGAGGTTTGGGCACTCGAGGCCTTCGGTGCCAGTCACGTGCTTCAGGAGATACTGACAATCAAGTCGGACGATGTCGTAGGACGTTCAAAAGCTTACGAGGCAATCGTTAAGGGTGAGCCTATGCCCACCCCGGGTATTCCGGAGTCGCTCAACGTATTGCTTCACGAACTGCGCGGTCTTGGTCTAAGCGTAACACTCGACTAAAATTCAATTTAGGAATTAAGAACTCAAGAATTAAGAATTGAAATATGGCATTCAAGAAGGATTCAAAGATAAAGAATAATTTCACGAAGATTACCATCGGTCTTGCTTCCCCGGAGGAAATCCTCGAAAACAGTTTTGGCGAGGTTACCAAGCCGGAAACGATAAACTATCGTACATACAAACCCGAACGCGACGGACTTTTCTGTGAGCGAATTTTCGGTCCTACGAAGGACTATGAGTGTGCCTGCGGAAAGTATAAGCGTATTCGATACAAGGGAATTGTCTGCGACCGATGCGGTGTTGAGGTTACGGAAAAGAAGGTTCGCCGCGAACGTACCGGTCACATCGAACTCGTAGTTCCCGTTGCCCACATCTGGTATTTCCGCAGTCTTCCTAACAAAATAGGCTATCTGCTCGGAGTTCCCACCAAAAAACTCGACTCTGTTATTTATTACGAGAAGTACATCGTAATACAGCCCGGCGTTATGGAGGGAAGGAAAAACGCAGAGGATATGGAGCTTAACGGTTCGCACAAGTTCGACCTGTTGTCGGAAGACGAGTACATTTCAATAATGGACAGTCTCCCCGGTGACAATGAGTATCTCGAAGACAGCGACCCTAACAAGTTCATCGCAAAGATGGGCGCAGAGGCTATCTATGACTTGCTGCAAGGTCTCGAGCTCGACTCCCTATCGTTCGAACTGCGCAACCTTGCCAACACCGACTCGTCACAACAGCGCAAGACCGAGGCACTGAAGCGTCTGCAGGTTGTGGAGGCATTCAGACAGAGCAAGGATATAAACAAGCCGGAGTGGATGATATTGAAAATCGTGCCGGTAACTCCCCCGGAACTCCGCCCACTCGTTCCGCTTGACGGCGGTCGCTTCGCTACATCAGACCTTAACGATCTCTATCGTCGTGTAATCATACGTAACAACCGTCTGAAGAGACTGATGGAAATAAAGGCTCCGGAAGTTATTCTCCGCAATGAGAAACGCATGCTTCAGGAAGCTGTTGACTCATTATTCGACAACTCTCGCAAGTCTTCGGCTGTGAAGAGCGAGAGCAACAGACCGTTGAAATCTCTCTCCGACTCGCTGAAAGGAAAGCAGGGACGTTTCCGTCAAAACCTTTTGGGTAAGCGTGTTGACTATTCTGCACGTTCCGTAATCGTTGTAGGTCCGGAACTCAAAATGGGCGAGTGCGGTCTGCCGAAACTCATGGCAGCCGAACTTTACAAGCCGTTCATAATACGCAAACTCATTGAGCGCGGTATAGTGAAGACCGTGAAATCGGCAAAGAAGATTGTTGACCGTCGCGAACCGGTGATTTGGGACATCCTTGAGAACGTGATGAAAGGACACCCCGTACTGCTCAACCGTGCCCCTACACTTCACCGTCTCGGTATTCAGGCATTCCAGCCGAAACTCATCGAGGGCAAGGCAATACAGTTGCACCCGCTGGCATGTACGGCGTTCAATGCCGACTTCGACGGCGACCAGATGGCTGTTCACCTGCCGTTGAGCAACGAGGCGATACTTGAGGCGCAGTTGCTGATGCTTCAGAGCCACAACATCCTCAACCCTGCCAATGGTGCTCCTATCACCGTGCCGTCACAGGACATGGTGCTCGGACTCTATTATATCACGAAGATACGTCCGGGAGCAAAGGGAGAAGGACTCACATTCTACGGTCCCGAAGAGGCTATCATTGCTTTCAATGAAGGCAAGTGCGACCTCCACTCTCAGGTTAAGGTTATCGTAAAAGACCTTGACGAGAAAGGTAATCTCGTTGACCGCATGGTGGAAACATCAGTTGGTCGCGTGATAGTAAACGGAATTATCCCTGAAGAGGTGGGCTTTGTCAATAAGATTATATCCAAGAAGTCTCTCCGCGACATCATCGCCGATGTTATCAACAAGGTTGGTTTTGCAGAGGCGTGCGAGTTCCTTGACGGAATAAAGAACCTCGGATACCGCATGGCATACCTTGCCGGACTTTCGTTCAACCTTGACGACATCATCATTCCTAAGGAAAAGGAAGAACTTGTGCAGAAAGGTAACGATGAGGTGCAGGCAATCCGAGATAACTACAACATGGGATTTATAACCGACAACGAGCGTTACAATCAGGTTATTGACACATGGACACACGTTAACAACCGTCTCGGAGATATCCTCCTCAAGCAGATGACAGAGGCTGACCAAGGTTTCAATGCCGTATATATGATGCTTGACTCCGGTGCCCGCGGTTCTAAGGATCAGATTAAGCAGCTTGCCGGTATGCGTGGTCTTATGGCAAAACCACAGAAAGCCGGTGCAGAGGGACGCGGTACTATCGAAAACCCAATTCTTTCCAACTTCAAGGAGGGCATGTCGGTGCTTGAATACTTCATCTCTACCCACGGTGCACGTAAGGGTCTTGCCGACACCGCTATGAAGACTGCCGACGCAGGTTATCTTACAAGGCGTCTTGTTGACGTAAGCCACGACGTTATAATCAACGATGAGGATTGCGGAACGTTGCGCGGTCTTGAGTGTACAGCACTGAAGAATGGTGAGGAAGTAATATCTACTCTCTACGAACGTATTCTCGGGCGTGTTTCCGTTCACGACATCACCCATCCTTCCACCGGCGAACTAATCGTTGCTGCCGGCGAGGAAATCAACGAGAAGGTAGCGCGTGCCATAGAGGACTCGCCTATCGAAATGGTTGAAATCCGCTCTGTGCTTACCTGCGAGAGCAAGAAGGGTGTCTGCATGAAGTGTTACGGTCGTAACCTCGCCACACAACGCATGGTTCACAAAGGCGAAGCTGTCGGCGTAATTGCTGCTCAGGCTATCGGTGAACCGGGAACACAGCTTACTCTCCGCACTTTCCATGCCGGTGGTGTGGCAGGTGGTGCCGCAGCCAATGCAAGCATCGTGGCAAAGAGCGACAGCCGCATCGAGTTTGAGGAAATCCGTGCCGTGCCGTTCGTTGAACAGGGTGAGCATGGCGAAGTCAACTGCAAAATGGTTGTCAGCCGACTGGCAGAGGCTCGCTTCGTGGATGTCAACACCGGAATAGTGCTCTCCACAGTCCCCGTGCCTTACGGTTCTTCGCTCTATTTCACCAACAAGTCTGAAGTGAAGAAAGGCGACCTCGTGGCAAAGTGGGATCCGTTCAACGCCGTGATCGTTACCGAATATGCCGGAACGCTGCGTTTCCAGAATGTAGTAGAGGGAACAACATATAAGGCAGAGACCGATGAAACAACCGGTCTTACAGAGAAAATCATCATCGAGTCGAAAGACCATACGCGCGTTCCTACCTGCGACGTACTAAATTCAGAAGGCGTTGTCATCGGAACCTACAGTTTCCCTGTGGGAGGACACGTAATAGTTGAGGACGGACAGGTAGTTAAGACCGGTACCACTCTCGTGAAGATACCGCGCACGGTGAATATGGGTGGTGACATTACCGGTGGTCTGCCGCGCGTTACCGAACTCTTCGAGGCGCGCAATCCGAGCAATCCTGCTGTCGTTTCTGAAATCGACGGAGAGGTTACAATGGGCAAGGTGAAGCGCGGAAACAGAGAAATCATCGTCACTTCAAAGACCGGGGAGCAGAGCAAGTATCTCGTTTCGCTATCAAAGCAGATATTGGTTCAGGAGCACGATGCCGTACGTGCCGGAACACCACTTTCCGACGGCGTGATAACTCCGAACGACATCCTTGCCATAAAGGGTCCTACTGCCGTTCAGGAATACATCGTTAACGAGGTGCAGGATGTGTATCGTCTGCAGGGTGTGAAAATCAACGACAAGCACTTTGAAATCATAGTCCGACAGATGATGCGCAAAGTACAGATTAACGAACCGGGCGATACCACATTCCTTGAGCAGGAAGTGGTTGACAAACTCGATTTTATTGACGAGAACGACCGCATCTGGGGCAAAAAATATGTAGAAGACCCGGGTGACAGCGAGACACTGCATAGAGGACAGATAATATCGGCACGCAAGTTGCGCGACGAGAACTCAAGCCTGAAACGCCGTGACTTGCGTCTGGTTCAGGTACGCGATGCCGTGCCGGCAACCTCCACCCAGATACTCCAAGGTATCACTCGCGCAGCATTACAGACCAAGAGTTTCATGTCTGCAGCATCGTTCCAAGAGACCACAAAGGTGCTCAACGAGGCAGCTATACGTGGAAAGGTGGATTATCTTGACGGCATGAAGGAAAATGTAATCTGTGGTCACCTGATACCTGCCGGTACAGGTCTCCGCGAGTTCGACAAAGTAATGGTCGGCTCACGTGAAGATTACGAGCGCGCACAGGCTAACAAGAAGAACGTTCTCGACCTTTCAGGAAAGGAGAGCGAAGAATAATATTCGCAGTATTTATGGATAAAAAATCCCGAAGGTGCATCACGCATCTTCGGGATTTTTTTTGCCAATAAGCCGTTTTTCTTTGTATGTGAGGAAAAAAATGTTACCTTTGCAGTCAGAATAAAACGATAAGAAGCATTATGGGAAAGATTATACTGACGGGCGACCGACCCACCGGGCGACTTCATTTGGGGCACTATGTGGGCTCGCTGCGCCGTCGTGTGGAATTGCAAAACGAGGGAGACTATGACAAGATGTTTGTGTTCATCGCCGACGTTCAGGCTCTTACAGACAATGCCGACAACCCCGACAAGGTGAGACAGAACATCATTGAGGTGGCTCTCGACTATCTCAGCGTTGGGCTCGACCCCTCGAAAGTGACGCTCTTCATACAGTCGATGATTCCCGAACTTTCCGAGCTCACGATGTATTTCATGAACCTCGTGTCGGTGGCGCGACTGCAGCGTAATCCCACAGTGAAGACCGAATTGGCTATGCGCAACTTCGGACAGGGCGTGCCGGTGGGTTTCTTCACTTATCCCATATCGCAGGCTGCCGACATAGCGTTCTGTAAAGCCACCACGGTACCTGCAGGAGAAGACCAAGAACCGATGCTGGAGCAGTGCCGCGAGATTGTCAGGCGTTTCAATGCCACCTATGGCGACGTGCTCGTGGAGCCGCAGATAATGCTGCCCACCAACAAAGTGTGTCTTCGCCTGCCCGGTCTTGACGGCAGCGCGAAGATGTCGAAGAGCCTCGGCAACTGCATCTATCTTTCCGACACGGCAAAAGAGGTGGAGCAGAAAGTGAAAATGGCTTACACCGACCCGCAGCATCTCAGGGTTGAAGACCCCGGGCATGTGGAGGGCAACGTGGTGCTGACCTATCTCGATGCCTTCGCCACGGAAGACGACTTCACCGAGTTTTGGCCCGAATACAAGAACCTTGACGAGGTGAAAGACCACTATCGCCGTGGCGGACTGGGCGACATGAAGTGCAAGAAGTTCCTCACCAAGGTGCTTAACAAACGTCTTGAGCCGATACGTCTGCGTCGTCGCGAGTTCGAACAGGACATCCCCGAGGTTTATGCTATTCTGAAGAGAGGCTCCGAGGAGGCGCGCGAAGTGGCGGCACAGACTCTGCATGAGGTGCGCGAGGCTATGCGCATCAATTATTTCGACGACGCTGCGCTCATCAAGGAGCAAGCCGAAAGATACCTTGAGACTTCAAAATCATGAAGACTTTTGTTTTGTAAATACAATTTTAAGAACAACGAAAATATACCAATATGGAAGAGAAGAACAACAATCAGCAGGGCGGTTTGCAAATGGAACTGCCGCAGGACGTGGCACAGGGACAGTATGCCAACTTCGCCATAATAACACATTCGAGCAGCGATTTCGTCCTCGACTTCGCCCGGATACTCCCCGGTGTACCTAAGGCACAGGTAAAGAGCCGTGTAATCCTTGCCCCGGAGCATGCAAAACGTCTGTTGCAGGCATTGCAGGAGAATATCATGCGTTATGAAACACAGTTCGGAAAGATACAAATTCCCAACCAGCAGCCACGCACAATAGCCCCGTTCGGCAGCGGTAAACCCGAGGCATAAAACTTCGCCACCGGTCGTTTCCCATTAGTCAAAGTCCCATTTTCTGTTGCGTATGAGATTGTATAGCGATAACGAACTGGCTCAAATTCTTGACAAAGACATATTCCGCAATATCTCTGATGTTGCCGACTCCCTCGGAGTGGAATGTTATGTCGTGGGTGGTTTCGTGCGCGACATATTCCTTGAACGACCGTCAAACGACATCGATGTAGTGGTTGTGGGGAGCGGTATAGCCGTGGCAACCGAACTGAAAAAGCGTCTCGGCAGGCGGGCACACCTCAGTGTATTCCGCAATTTCGGAACCGCACAGGTGAAGTTTCACTCAACCAATCCCGCTCAGCAAATAGAGGTCGAGTTCGTCGGGGCAAGAAAGGAGAGCTACAGCCACGACTCGCGCAAGCCGATAGTGGAAAACGGGACATTGGAAGACGACCAAAACCGTCGCGACTTCACCATAAATGCCCTCGCGATATGCCTTAACAAAGAGCGTTTCGGCGAACTCGTAGATCCTTTCGACGGCATCTACGACATGGAAGACAAGGTAATACGCACGCCTCTCGACCCCGACATCACTTTTTCCGACGACCCTCTGCGCATGCTTCGTTGCGTGAGGTTCTCGGCGCAGTTGAAGTTTGCCATCGAAGAAGAAACTTTCGATGCCCTCCTGCGCAACGCCCATCGACTGAAGATTATCAGCGGAGAGCGAATACAGGAGGAACTCAACAAAATTATAATGACCGACACGCCGAGCCGGGGCATCTACGACCTTTACCGCGCCGGTCTGCTGCAATACATTCTCCCGGAACTTTGCGCCCTCGACATTGTGGAGACGCGTAACGGAAAATCCCACAAAAACAATTTCTACCACACCCTTGAGGTGCTCGACAACGTGGCGGCAAGCGACGATAATTCGCTTTGGATGCGCTGGGCTGCCATACTTCACGATGTGGGTAAGCCCAAGAGCAAACGCTGGGATAGCGGAGTGGGGTGGTCGTTCCACAATCATAACTACATCGGGGCGAGAATGGTTCCTAAGATATTCCGTCGCATAAAACTGCCGCTCGACTCAAAGATGAAGTTCGTGCAGAAAATGGTTGACCTGCACATGCGCCCTATAGTGATTGCCGACGAGGAAGTGACCGACAGCGCAGTGCGCCGACTTATCAACGACGCCGACACCGACATCGACAGCCTCATGACGCTGTGCGAGGCAGACATCACCTCAAAGAACGAGGTGCGCAAGGCTCGTTTCCGCGACAACTTCCGCCTTGTGCGCGAAAAACTTTCCAAACTAAAGGAAGACGACTATAAGCGTCAGTTGCAACCGGTGATAGACGGCAATGAGATAATGCAGATGTTCGGACTGAAACCCTCGCGCGAGGTGGGCGAACTCAAGAAATGCCTGAAAGAAGCCGTGCTCGACAACCATGTTGCCAACGAGCGCGAACCGCTGATGCAACTGCTAATGGAAAAGGCAAAGAGCATGGGACTAAGCACCGACAATGTAACCCCTTAACCGTTTAGTAATTTGCTTCCAATCCCCCAAATCTCTGCCTGACTCATACCCATTCACCCTTAATAGCTCCACAAAAGCATATATCCCACGTCGCAAAATCGTGATTTTACTCTGCGCCGTATTTCAAAACGCGCTGCATTATGTCGCTAACGTGCAAGCGATAGTTATCTCGATGTTTAAATATTGAGGGGTATCGCAAAGAAACAGATACCCCTCAATATGTTTTTATATGCTATTGTCAGATTGCTGAAACAACTCATCTGACAACCACTTTCTTGTCACCTGCAATATAGACACCTTTTGGCAATCCTTGCAGTGAAGTGGCGTTGCTTCGTACCAAAACACCATCGATAGAATAGACATTCACAGGAGAGTCGTTTCCAAACAGCATGTCAATACCCTGTGTCTTGCCACCGTCCACCCGCAGATTGTCTATGAATGTGGTTTTCTCCGTATCTTGGTTCTTGGCACGAATGAATATTCTGATAAACTTCTGTTCCTTGAATGCCGACAAGTCTATTGTAGCAGTCATCCAACCTTCCTCCCCGGTCATCGTCGCATAATCAATAGATTCTGTAGTGAGCAGGTCGTCGTCTTCCCCGTAAATTTCAATAGAGAGCAACATTTGCTTTCCCGGGTAAGCATAATATGACATGGCAAAGTAAGGAGCATCTACTTTAGCCAGCGAAATGCGACCGGATTTAAGCACTGCTTCATCACCGACCTCATTGGCAGAGAAAGCCATACAACCACCGTCGTTGTCTTGCGAACGAATAGTTGTGGGGAAAAATACCGTGTTGCTCGACCCCGTCGAATACCAGAAACTGTGCAGGTTTCCATTTGCAAACGATTCGCTGAGGGGAGCCTCGATGGGATCACCAAGTACGATTTCCGACGAAATGCCGAAACCGCTTTCTCCAGCTTGGTTCACCGCAGTGACCACATAGGATTTTGTACGCATTGCACCAGTTTGGTCAACGTTTGGTATGGTGTAGGAAGTTTCAGAAACAGTACCCATTGCCGGTGTCACGAGATATCCCATTTCATTCACGTCATAGATATTGTATTTTAGTTGGTCGGCATTCACAAATCCACCATTTTTCCCTTTTTTGCCGGGGTTGTCCCAAGTGAGCACCAAATCGCTTCCATGTCTCTTCAAAACGACATTGGGCGGAGTGAGCGGCAAGTCTTCACCCACCATAGTTGTGATTTGATGATTCAACCCTTCGCCTGCCTCGTTGAACGGTTTGAAAGTATAAGTATAGGTTCCGCTGGTTTCCGGCTCATCAACCCACGAGAGTGTTTCGCCCGGAACAGGATTTTCAAAAGTTTTCACCTTTACATCGTCACGCCACACTTCTATACCGGACAGTCCGGACAGTGCCGATCCGTTCAGACGCAACCGGGGAGCTTTGAAAGTTATTTCTGCCTTTGCCTTTCCGTCGTTGTGATTTTTCACCGTGAGATTGGTGATGCTGTCGGGAGCTTCTATATTCGCAAGCACTTCCACCTTAATGTTGTCAACCAACAAATGGAACTGGTTGACTTTGGTAGTGCAGTGTATGCCAAAGAGATAGTCTCCTGTATCAGAAACCTTTATGACGGAGGAGGCTTTCTTGTAGCTCGACCACGTTACAGTAGTTGTAGGAATGAGCGAGGTGGTAAGTTTATCCTCAGCCATGCCCATAGCTACATCAAATTCAGGCGGATAAGAATACATACTTGCCTTCACATCGAAAGAGAGTGTATAGGCGTAGTGGCTGTCCAAATGGATGAACGGTGTAATCAGCCAGTCGTTGTTGTCCTCCCAGATACTTGCCGGGCAGATGGCACTGTTCTCTTCTTCAAAATACTGCCACATTTTATCGTCGTTGTTGGTATTGACAACCGTAAAGCCGTTGAAAGATGAAGCGTCGTCGAAAGTTTCTTCATAAGGCACCGGCAATCCGTCGCCCAGCATCATACTGTTTGATATTCCGGGATAGCTTTGGGCGGTTCCATTGACGGCAATTACACCGTAATTGGTGATTTGCTGCGCACCGGTAGGTGCATCGATTATCGCCGTGGTTTCCTTGAGTTTTACAGCCAAGGTGTCTCCGGCAGGATAGCGAACGATGGAATAGGTGAGTTGATTTTTGTCCACATAGCCATTGTGCGATCCGATTGTTGAGGCATCCCACGAAAGTTTCACTTTTTTATCGGCAGCCATGTATGTCAGTTGCACGTTGGCAGGAGTGATAGGTGTATCGTAGCCCACATAAGTGTTCATTGAGGTCTCTGCACTTGTCCCGACCGCATTACTTGTGCTTACAGTGAAAAGTTTGTTGCCGGTTGACAATCTCACAGGTTTGTTCACCGACTGACCCGGCTGACCGGTACCTGTCAGCAATGTTTCGCCATTTACATTGACTTTCCACGAAAGGGTTCCCGCAAGGGGCTTATCGTCAACAGTCCGGACTGGCAGTGTGAAGCTGATCATGCCATCATTACTTCCAACGGTACCAAAATCGGCTTTAAAGTCAGAAATGGCGGCAGGAGCATCTTTTGCCGGTTGCGGTGGCAATACGGTGAGGCAAACCACCTGTTCATTATCCGGGAAATTGTCTATCAGGTTAGCCTTTCCTGTGGTCAGATCTACGGTGTAGATACCTGTTTCTCCATTTTCCGGCACAGCGGCCCAGTAGAGCGTACCCGTTTGCCGGTCGAAAGCTGCCGACTGGTATGTGTCATAGAGTCTGATGCCTGTGAAGCCTACAAGTGTTTCCTCTCCATTGGTCTTGTCTATCTTCAACAAATTCCCGGAGAGGTTGATGGCATACAATTCGCCAGATCCATTGAATGCCACTGCCATATATGGCTCATCCAATTGTTTGACGATACGCTTGGTTTTTGTTTCATAATTTACTTCTGCCAGTGCGTAAGTCTCCAAATCTTCGTTCATGAAACAGCCTACCACGCGCTGTTCCACCGGATCGTAGTCGATGTCGGTGGCAAGCAGTCCAAGATTATAAATCGATTCTCCCGAAGACATTTCTCCCGTTGTCATATCCACTTCATAATAGTAAGTAAAAATGGCACCCCACGTATCTTCAAAGTTAATATAATGCAGTTTCCCGTCATAATAAGCACCTCCGCCGTTGGCATTTAGATATTCACTGGTCTTGAACGGTGTGAGGACGGGATTTGCCATTGCGGTGAAGTCGTACAGACCATATTTCTTTTCTCCTCCCGAAGCCCACGATGCACTACTGATGACATTGCCTCGCAGACGTGCAGCCGGAACGTTGCTCAGAAGCGGATGTCCGGTTGTCTTCATTCTTGCAGGAATTTGTTTCCTGTTTTCATTGATCTTTTGCCAATTCAGCATAGAACCGGCTTTTCCATGTTTTTGCGCAGACGGTATCCTACGCAGACCATCTGTCTGTGCGAGCAGCGGCATATAGGCAATCGCTGCAAACAAGCACAAAATTGTTAATAAATGTCTTTTTGCTCTCATTAGAATAATTTTATTGATAAACAGAATTATTGATGAAGAACCATGAATAGTCGTCTGCAATGGTTCTTGTTGTCAATTATAAAGCAGTCCATTCTTGATGATGCTGTTGTCCGTGTCACCCGGCAATGTCACCATATACAGGTTCTTTTTATCCTGCACCAGCAATATACTTTTAAGATTTATTAGTTGTGAATCTATTTATAACGGCAAAGATACGAATTATAATGTTATTGACAAAATATCGCATATCCTTTTTTTGAAGTTTATCCCTTGCTTTCCGTTTTTTGGGCTGCATACCTGCTCGTGAGGCATGAGCGGCAGGACAAAACAAGCGGTTGGTCTCCGCATTTTTCGCACCTCAAAAAGCCTCTTTTTGCTCAATGGAAGTTGATAGGCAGCCTTTCACTTCCCGGTTGATTGTCTTTCACTCCGGCAGAGCATATCTTTCAGTCAGTAAAATCGGCGATTTTGCTGACTAAATTCGGCGAAATTGCAAAGTAAAATCGGCGATTTTGACAGGTAATTTCGGCGGATTTACCCTGTGCCGTATATCAAAATGCGTGGCGTAATGTCGCTAACGTGCGAGCGATAGTTATCTCAATGATTTTTATTCGGGTTAAAACGCTCCTTGAGCAGAATAGAAATCCTGCTTGTAATGATATGCTACTAAGTCATAAATTCGTCTCCGAAATGTTCTATAAAGGGTCTGAATCTTTCATTTTTTGTATTCAAAAGTTAAAATAATATAAAACGGGGGGGGGGGTAGAGTTGATATTATTTGTAAGGTTAGATATAAAGTCCTACCTTTGCAGCCTCAAAAAGCATAACGATAATAAGAATAATACTAATACTAATTAAAATGAATAAAAAGATTGTTTTATCTCTGTTACTCATTGTCTTGCCTTTCTGTGTTAAGGCGCAGACGTATAATTACGTGGGTGCACCTTATGAATATTTGATTTATAAGGTAGAAGATGGTCACGCTGTGGTAGCCTACAATTCCAATTATGATGGTTCAAGAGGATGGAATTTCACTATTCCGGAGACTGTGTCGGACGGTTACTACTACTACGATGTGTATGAAATTGCAGCAAACGGTTTCTACGGAAAGACCTACATACGGAGCGTGACTTTTCCTGAAAACATGGCGACAATAGGAGCCAATGCTTTTGCCTACTGCACCGGTCTGCAAAGTCTGTCGTTTCCGCGTGGTAAATATATGTTGGAAATTCAGAACCAAGCGTTTTTCGGATGTACCGGATTAAAGGGTGATCTTGTGTTCCCATTCAACCTGAAATCCATCGGAGATGGAGCGTTTTCTGAATGTACCGGATTGGACGGCGAACTTAAAATCACATTGGAAGGCGGCACGAACAACCTCACATCCATAGGTGCCAAGGCTTTCTCCAAAGCCGGAAAATTGAAAGGTGGGTTGTTTTTGCCTAAGATAGAAAGCATCGGAGATGAGGCATTCTTTGAATGCTCTTCGCTGAATGGCAAACTCGTTTTGGGTAATAAACTCACGTCTTTGGGTAAAAGCGCGTTTTACAACTGTTCAGGTCTTACAGGAGGTATCAATCTCCCCAAGCTTACAACCATTCCCGATTTCGTTTTTAATGGATGTAGTAATCTTGACGGAGAACTCGTATTGGGACAATCGCTCACAAGTATAGGGAAACAGGCTTTCTTTAATTGTGAAAAACTTACGGGAGGTATCAATCTCCCGACATCGCTGGAGAGCATCGGAAAGAATGCGTTCTATCAGTGCAAATCGTTCACGGGCGACCTTGTTATCCCTGATAATGTGTCGGTGATAGGCGGCAATGCTTTCCGCGAATGTACCGGTCTGACCGGCTCGCTCACATTGGGCAAGTCGTTGAAGAGGCTTGAAAAGGGCACATTTTATTCTACAAACCTGACAGGTATGATAACTCTGCCCGAAACATTGGAGTATATCGGTGAGTCGGCTTTTTCTAATACAAATCTTGGTGGCGGAGATTTGATTGTCCCTAAGAGCGTAAAGACAATCATGCCAAAGGCTTTCTTCAACCCCCAAACGGAGTGGCACTCGATAACTTTTGCCGATGGCTCACAGCTTGTTGACATCGGGGCAGAAGTTGAAAATGACGAAGGAGGGATGTATTCGGGCGTTGTGTTCGGAGCAGTTGCTTCCTATATTGATATGACAGCATGCACTAATATGCAGAATAGGGCTTCTAATACTAATACGTTCGATCGCAAGGGAAATAACGCATTGTTCGCCAACTCCCACCCCTGGGTGATTATTTACCTACCTCCGAATAGGAATTTTGCCGGCGACGAGAGTAATGGAGAGAACTTTGTTCACGACAGCAAGTGTGTCAACTTCAACGTCTATGACACGCACGACTATCCCATAAGACACGCTTTCAAGGCAGATAAAGCGGAATATAGGACGATAAACGATGATGAAACAGACCCAAAGAAACGAGTGTTCGAGGCCGGCACCTGTTACACTCTCTGCCTCCCATATCCTTCAGGACAGGCAGGAGGAATGCTTTCATATCAGCTCACAAAGCAGAACCGCGTTGAAAACAACGAGATAACAAACTATTTCGTGTTCACCTCTATTGCTGTAAACGACAGCACCAAAGCCAATAAGCCATACGTGCTTTACAACAAAACCGGTGAGGGTCTGGAATTGCCGACGATGTTAAACGTTGATGTTCCGGTGTCACCGGCAGACATCAGGACAGAGGGGCAGGAATCTGACGAGGACAACATGGTGTTCTACGGCACAACGGTGAGAATTCCCAACAAAACGCTTACCGACCCCACTATGTACACACGCCCCTATAACCTCGGCAAAAATAAGCTGTGGCGTCCGATACTGAAGGCAAATGAGAAGGGGCATGTGGCACCTTTCCGCTGCTTCGTTGACGTTAAGAACGGTCTTTTGGAGTCTAAATTCGTGATGATATTAGAAGAAGATGAGTCAACTACCGGCATCGCCGAGCAAACCATACGTGAGGCGATAGAGGGCGGCAACCAAACATTCTACACCACCGACGGTAGCATTGCCGGCACCGATTTCGACTCTTTGCAGAGTGGCAAGGTGTATATCGTGAACGGAAAGAAATTTTATAAGCCATAAATTTTATTCGTAAACATGGAGACAAATATTCTGAAGCCGTATCTGAAGCCAATAACCACTTTAGTCTGTCTGGATAGTGAGTTCCGCTTTATGGAAAAAATATCGATGGGTGTTGATGATGATGCCGCAGACGATGGAGGTATGGCAAAGCCGTTCGATGGCGACTTTGACTGTTTTGATGAGTCTGAGTTTGACGGCGAATAAATCGCCTGTCGGCAACGTGGCAGTAGGCATTTGATGTTGCATTCGTGTCACTGCATTTTTTACAAGCCCAAGACAATGAGGATGTGCAGATACAAGCACAGCCTCATTGTTTTATATAGCAATACTCATATAATTAAGGAACGAGTTAGTATCATTCTAACTATCAGTTGGAGGCAGACTTTGGAAGTGGCGGGTGCTCCAAACCTGATACATGAATATCAAGCAAGCAATCACGCCCACCTTGTAGGCTCCTGCGGAGTCGCCCGCGCCAAAGACTGCCTGCGCAAGCGGAGTGACGATGATTGGCGACACAAACTGCCCGAGATACAAGGCGGCGGAGAGCAATGGCATCACCGTCGTGGCAGAATTGCGACCTCCCTTTATCGAGGCGATGGTGTTCAGATAGGGAACACCCACACCGTTGGCAACTCCAATGACCGCCGAGCCCAGTATCAGGAAGAATGCACCATCCGCAATAACGAACAGCAGATAGCCCACAAGGAAGAAGCAGGGGGCAAAGTATTTGACAGGGCGACGGAAGGTGTGCATCAACCATTCAAAGACTATCCCCACGAAGAACGCCACTATATCAAGTCCCACCATGATGAGCGTTATGCCCGTGACGGAGAGCGAGGTCTGCCTGAAAGCTGTCACGGCGAAGTTGGTCGGGAAGATAAAGAATATCAGCATAAGCAGTAGCATGCCGATGACAGAGGGATGAAATTTCAGTAGTTGCCGTGGCTCAAAGGCCTTGCCACGCTTGTTGCTTGAGTCTAAATGCTCGACGGGCAGCCATCGGTACACCATCGCCAGTGCGATGAGCCCGAGCAGGTAAGTCAGAAACGAGTAGTTCCAGCCGGTCTGTGCCAGCAGTCCGGCCAGCAAGGTGGCAACCACGCCCCCCAGCTGGTTCATGGCGGCGGAGAGCCCCATCAGCCGAGCTTGCTCCTCGGGTGGGAAATAATAGGCCAGTAGTCCCGTGGAGAGCGGCATCACCAGCCCCACGCTCACGCCCAGCAAGGCACGTAGTGCAAGCAACACATAAATATCGGAAGCGAGAAAACATCCTGCCCCTGCCAGCACATACAGCGACAAGCCCGCTATTGCGATGGTGCGGGTGTTGAATCGGCGGCTGATTCGCAGGAAGAACAGATTGGTAAGGATGATGAACAATGCCGGAACGCTCACGATGAATTGCACCAGAAGTTGCGGCGAACTTGCAAAATGCTCCTTGATGATGCCCAGAGCCGGGGCGATGGCAGCACCTGCCATCACGGTGAGAAGCGACATTGACAGAATTGTCAATGTAACCTTGTTGGATACTTTTTCCATTGCTTTTAGTTATGAACTTTTCAGACATCCTGCCGCTCTGTTCATAACTGGACTTACACGAGGCTTTTCGGAACCCGAACCCCACAACTCGTTATACAATCGACAGGCTTAATCGCCTGCAAAAGTATAAAAAAATAATTTTATTGGCAAATTTTTCCTCTTTTTTTGACTTTATTTTTTTTAAAACGCACACCTAAAATATAGGGAGAAGCACTATTCTTTTCATAAGGATTGGGGATAAAAAACTCTCCTTGACAAGCGGAGTAAGGACTTGTCAAGGAGAGGTTTTTTATGGTTTTTCTTTAAGGTGGACAGAAAGTTCCTTACCGCTTTCTAATGTGATGACAAGATAATATTCGCCTTCTTTCTCTGTTGGAGGAGATATACTGAAACGCTCTGGAAGCCACTTCAAATCATGTGCGGTCAATTCTGAGATTTTTTTTGATGTAGGTATAAAATCTTCGCCCGAATATTTAGATAGGACAAACTTAGAATAATCCGAATATCCTATCCCTGATTGTTCTGAAACATCCGTCATCTTGCCATTTTGCTTTTTATATACCTTGATTTTTAATATATTATAAGGTTGACTAACAGGAGGATGCCATAGTCTGAATATCTTCTCTCCTGTTTCACCGTATTCTTTTGCAAGTTTTTTGAACTCGGCAGGATTTTCTTTTTGAGATATGCGGTGATTATCTGTATTCAAAAGAAGGTAGAAACTGCCATTTCTTGAAACTGTTGTAGTGAATGCTATTCTTTGCGGGATAAAGTAAGAAGAAATATAGTAGTTTACTTCATCTGTGCCTGATATGGGTTCTTTCTCTGAACAAGAAACCAAACTGACAATCGTCAATAATAATAATAGTACTTTTTTCATTGTCTTGACTTTTATGTGTGGATATTATTGATAGTAATCATTGTTGTCTTTTCGGTTTAGCACATACAGCATCGTATCTACGGCTACTATCTCGTCATAACTTGTTGAGTAAGTCTTTGGAGTTTTATCTGCCAAGACAACATCTGTCTCGAAATCATCGGTGAACTGAGATTTTGCCATAAAATTGGAACGGGTGCTTGTTGAAAAATACTGTCTGGCAATAGCCAATTTATCTTCTTTGGAACGCTGTGTGGAGGATGATATGGCAAGGAGTTTTTTCATAAGCTTTAATAAATTATACCATGTTGCAAAAATATCCATTTCCCACACTTGACGCAATACCCAATAATGGGTATTTTACAAAATTCTTGAGAGGAATCTTTCTATTCAATAAAAATCTTGCAATCTTATGCCCGCAAAAGATTATGTAAATTTGTATCTTTCAGATAATCAGTAGAGTAAGAAAGAATAAAGGGTTACGAGTCGGAAACGAGCGAGTTTCTTCCCTTTTCTTTATTCTGCAATGCCTCAAAGAACACGTAAATCGATAATGCAAAGATAATGTTTTCTGATGAAAACAGTGTGTTTTTACGGAAATAAATTTGAGACACCTAAAAATAATTACATACAAAGTCTAATGGAAGTAATTTGAAAGGATTTTTTGTCTTATCATTACGTCTGAAAAAACGGTCAGAATCAACGATTTGGTATTGCGAAATGAGCGAAAATGAGAAAAATGACACTTTTTGAAGAAAAATCCCCCCCGAAACATTTGGTGAATTGAAATAATTTGCCTAATATTGCGCCTATAATCACAGAACAAGCGTTCTGTTTCGCTTAAACATCATGGAATTATGAAAGATCAGACAAATAAAGAAAACATGAGCAAAAGGGATATCATCCTGAATGAATCGTTCAGGCTATTCCTGAAAAAAGGCTATGCAGCGGTATCATTCTCGGATTTGGTCGAAGTGACCCATGTTTCCCGAGGCAATATGTTCCATCACTTCAGGAATAAGGAAGATATATTCAATCACGCCGTTGACAGGTTTGTATTTGAATTCCTGACCAATGATGCTCCCGAGCTTCTTGCGTTTACAAGTTCAACGCCATTAAAGGATTTCATCGATAGTCGTGTGGAAAACATAGGGCACCGCATGAAATCATTTTTTATGATGACAAAAGGCACTGTCACTCCTGCCAATTTCATGTCGTTTATTTTGTATCTGAAAGACAACTATCCGGATTGGGAAGAAAAGTTTCAGGAATATGAGGACAGGAAGAACAGTGAATGGTATGAGGTTATTGAACTTGCCAAGCAAAAGGGAGAAATTGTTCAAACTGTGGAAACAGAAAAGATTATATCTTCCATCAGGAATATCTATCTTGGATTATCGTACAGAAGTGCCTTGGGTAGCCGGCTTTCCATTTCCGAATTGAAAGAGCAAATATACATAATATACAATTTAATAACCAAATAATATTCTTATGGAAAAATTGTATTCCATTTCAGCAGATGGTTAAAAAACATTGACAGCAGGAAGTTCTCAACAAGAAATAATTGATTGTTTTTCGGCAAGGGGAAAACTCTTTGCCCGTTGATGTGCCTTATTAAAAATTAAAATAACACTTTGAAATTATGATGAGAAGAATTTTTCTTTTGTCTGTTTATTCGTCCCTTGTTCTCTTTTTCTCTCAAAGGGCATGGGGGCAAGTCAGTTTCCTTGATGCAAGGGTGAGCGAGTACGGGCAGCTGGAGCAAGTCTTGGGCGACAAGTGGAATACCGTGGACTCTTTGGTTGTATATGGTCCGATTAACGAAGCCGATTTCACAACCATGTGGAAATGCAGTTTCGAGGGAAAACTTACCGTGTTGAACTTGGAGCATGCACAGGTGGAGAACTATAAGATACCGGAATGTGCGTTTTTCAAAAGAGACAGGCAGGTCATTGACGACCCGAGAGCGTATCAAGGGGTGGTTTATCTCCCGCTCCGCCGCCTCATTCTTCCTGAAGGCATTCGGGAAATAGGCGACTATGCTTTCTCGCGGATGAAGTTGGAACAGGTGAATATTCCCAAGAGTTTAA
>JAQYET010000022.1 GCA_028723525.1 Prevotellaceae bacterium | reverse complement strand
AAACTAGACTATCTATATGATTTAGGCATAAGGACTATATATCTAAACCCAATATTTAAGGCTGGCACTAATCACAGGTACGATACAGGAGATTATGAGCAGATAGATAGCTATCTTGGCAATAATGATGAGTTTGTTTTGCTCTGTGATGAAGCTAAAAAACGTGGCATGCATATAATGCTAGATGGCGTATTCAGTCATTCTGGCAATGATAGCAAGTATTTTAATCAAAAGGGTACATATAAAGAACTTGGAGCCTATCAAAGCAAGGAATCCCCATATTATAAATGGTATACATTTAACCAATATCCAGACAACTATCAATCTTGGTGGGGAATATATACCTTGCCAGTACTGAACAAGAATGAACCTAGCCTAAGAAACTACATGCTCAATGCTGAAACTGGTATTGTTGCAAAATGGCTTAAAATGGGCGCAAACGCTTGGAGACTTGATGTAGCAGACGAGTTGCCAGTTGATTTTCTTCAGGAATTAAGGAAAACTGCCAAACAGACAAAGGCAGACTGCGCAATTGTTGGCGAAGTGTGGGAAGATGCTTCTGCAAAGGCGTCCTATGGCGAAACACGTTGCTATTGTCTTGGCGATACGCTAGATAGCGTTATGAACTATCCTTTAAGGCATGCAATAATTCAGTTCCTAACTCAAAAGATAAACGCCTATGACCTTGAAAGATTTGTAAATCATCAAAAAGAGGTTTACCCCTATCCCTTCCATTATGCAACCATGAATATTCTTGGTAGTCATGATAAGGCAAGACCACTAAATGTGCTTTGTGGAGAAGATCATAGTGGGGCAAGCAGAGAGATGAACAAGCGCGTGAAGATTAGCGTTGAGCAATATACATTGGCATATAGGCGCTATATTCAAGCAGTAGCACTTATATCAGCATTGCCAGGATCTCCATGCATTTATTATGGAGATGAGGCAGGCGTGCAAGGAACTGCTGACCCTTGGAACAGACGTGTTTATCCATGGGGATATGAGGATAGGAGCCTTATACGTGAGATAAGCGCTATACTCAATCATCGCTTAGAAAATCGCTTGTTGCAGGTGGGCTTTATGGACGCAAAAGCCATAGACGAAAACACTATCAAGATAAGACGATATGTGGATAATGCTAAAGATGTATTCGGTAGAGCTTGCGAAAATGACGAAATATGCTTTACACTAAACAGAAACGAAGAGCACTTTAGCTGGACAAAATAATGAAATATCATATAGATACAATACCCCTATGGGACGCAGTGAAGCAGGATAGTGAATGTCCTTTGTGCATACTCCAGCGCCATAATGAGCTATCGGAAGCAGAAAAATTGCTTGGCGCTGCTGTAATGGACCCAGATACTAGAATTAAAGTAAATGGCAAAGGATTTTGTAAGGAACATCAAAGGCTACTTATAGCAGGCAACAACAGGCTAGGCCTTGCACTTATGATGCAGAGCCATCTTGAGCATATTAAGCCCGAGATTATGAAAAACATTGCCAACAGCAAGAAGAACCAAAAAAGGTCTTTTCTATTTAAAAAAAGCGCAGAAGCCAAAGAATCTGCTGACGAAGCTGCCAAAAAATTAAGAGATATATCAGAGTCTTGCATACTTTGCGATAGGGTGAATGAGCACATGCATCGCTATGCTGATAACTTTATCACCCTTTGGAAAAACGATGAAAAATTTAGGGAAGCATTTAGAGAGTCAAAGGGTGTATGCGTAGAGCATATAGCCTTACTGCTTAGCATTGTGCCAAAAAGGCTAAACTCTGCACAAGCTGAGGAATTTATATCTGCCATTGAAAGCACCTTGGAAAAGAGCCTTACAAGACAAAAAGAAGAGATAGATAACTTCTGTAAAAAGTATGATTATAGAAATAGAGATCTTCCATGGGGTAATTCAAAAGATGCTCCAGAGCGTGTTATAAATCGTTTGCAGGGATGGTGTGTTGGTGAAGAGCCTCACCCAGACGATAGAAATAGAGGGAAGAAATATTAAGAATATAATTATAGTTTCTTGTTTATTTATAACAATAACAGTGTCATCTATGGCACTGTTTAATAATTATTTTAATCTTTCAGTATATGCTAAGACTATATTTTAATGATTTTCGCTTTTGAATAGCAATTTACCTATGATTATGCAAAAGTTTTATATTGATTCATTAGGCTTAAAAAACAACTGTTAAAGTTTGATATTTTTTATTACAAACTTTTATTCTGTAATTACATAAGAATTTATTTCTGTATTTCCTTGCGCAGATACTGACTTATGGATATAAATTTTATGTGATATAATAACCTAGGGGAGTGTTTATGCAAGGATATTTAAAAGATTTAGAACCAGTCGTATGGGCAAAAAATAATTCTGGTAAAATAGTAGTAAGTCCTAATATTATAAGGGCTGGATTTGAGCTAGCATATATGGGATATGGCTACAACCTAGATATTCT
>JAQYET010000021.1 GCA_028723525.1 Prevotellaceae bacterium | reverse complement strand
AAGATAATTATCAAAGTGTATCTAATTGAAAATAAAGAAATTACCTTGTTGATATAACTAAACTGGTAACGATTTAGAAACGAGCGAACTACTTGGCTTCGCTGTTTTCTGCCTAACAAAGAACGCTTGTTATTTTGTTTGCAAAGATAATACTTTGCTGGCGAATAACAAGCGTTTTTAATGAGATATTCTTTTTTCTGCACTTTTGTAATGCTGTTTGTCGTTGGAATGGGACTATAATCCTCGTCCTCGCTTCTTCTTTCTGTTTGCTTGATTTCTGAGTTTGCGCTGCCACGCTGTTTCTGCATAGTCATAGCCCTGTGTGGTTGGTGTAATCAATTCGCCCAACCCTTCCATTACTTCATCGGCTGCGCTAACAATGGTGTCTGCCACCGCACCAATGTTGTTCTGCACTTGTGGGAGGTCATTGTCTCGTGAGATAGAGGAACGGCTTGGAGGTACAAGTTGATAACCTGTATCAGGTTGTTCTTTCCTTTCTGTTGCCTCCTGTATTGTTTGATGTAGTTTCCTTAACTCTTCTCTGTCAGTTGGTTCAAAGTTCTTCTTCAGGGAACGATAGCCGAACTCTCTGTCGATTTCGGATGCCTTGAATGATTGTCCTGCGTATGAGAACTTCAAGCCATAAACCTTGCCCTGCTTATTCTTCATACGCTCTATGGTTATTCCGTTCTTGTTCAACTCATAGAGGAACATGGAATGCCCAGTGATGCCTGTTCCTTTGTACTTGTCAAGCAGAGCATAGCAGATTTGCTGTACCTGCTGTTTGGTTTGCTCTCTCGTTGGGCAGGCTTTCGTCTTTTGGTGTTTCCTTTCCGCCTTGACCTCCTTTGCAATAGTCAAACCTTTCTCCCTGCTGATTTCCTCCGCCACCCTTGCTGCCCTGTTGCTCACAAAGGTGGTATCATAGACCTCTCCGTACAGACTGATACGGTTGGCGATGATATGGATGTGCCTGTTGTCGGTGTCCTTGTGCGTTACTGCCACCCATTGGTGGTTGTCAAGTCCCATTCGCTTGGCAAACAGATAGGCTATCCTCATAAGTTCAGACACAGGCAGCTTTTTCTCGTCCTGCGGTGCGATACCTATTTCGATGCGGAGGAACTTATTCCTGCAACGGCTGTTATGGTCGCTGACCACTTTCATTTCCTCATAGATTGTCTTTGGTTCCCTGCTGCAAAGATTGTGGAAGGCAAGCCGATAGCCGAGCTTTCCCTCTCTGAAGATATAGTCCAAAGCCGTGCTGCCGTGGGCTATCGCCTTACATTTACCTATCATCTCTTGTCAGATTTAAGACCTTATATACCTCATCATCCACACGAAAATGCGGGTCGTAAAACCGCTTAAATGCTTCCTTTGCACACAGGGAGAGGTTCTTTGTGATATGTAGCCAATCCTCGTCCTTGACCTTAATGAGGTTGGAAACCTGCCCGTAGAACCGTCCTGTATGTTGGAGTATGGCAATGGCTTCCCTCTCGTTGTCGGTCATCTTGGGAACGGCAATCACTTCTCCGTTAAGGAGTATCTCACGGCAGTAGTCGGAGAACTTCCGCCCTGCGCTTTCCGCCCTTGACTTGATATGTTGCTTCTCCTCTAAGGTGCATCTAACTTTGATGAACTCCGTTTTGTTCATCCGCTGTTCTTCCTTATCTTGTTGCTGCCATCGGGCAGCTTTTCCTTTGTATCTGTTCATATAAGTTTCCTTGAAAGTTTATCATTGTAGATGATTCATAGCTTATTAATTCCTGAATACTGACCGATGAGAACGGAGTGATTACGGTCTAATCTCCCCGACAGTCTGACGAGGGGAGCAAGGGCAGTTTGTGGGTACAAACTGACGTCTTGCAATGCTACCTAATAGACCGTTTACGCACAAGGCGTTTTGTAGCCTAAAAATGAATGCCGTGCATTCCGTGTTTAACTGTGTTCGTGGTGTTCTCATCATTCAGTATGTTTAGCATATGTCTGTTGCTATGTTCTTTAAAAAAGGGTCGAGAGTTTTGAGTGGAATAATAGCCCCTTTTCCTAAAACTCCTCGCCCCCTTTCCTACGGTTTACAACCTCCTCCATTTCTCAATGTCCTCACCGTATTCCTCCAAATGGAGGCGCACGATGTTCTCCACGAAACTTGAAAGGTTGCTGCCCCTGTCGCCCAACCTGCGGACAATGAAGTCGGCATGCTCCTGCGTCTCCCTGCTCAGATAAACCGCCTTCCGGTCGTTCAGTCTGGTTGGCACAAGGTAGGCTTGCTTGTAGGCTTCGAGCGTTTCCTTTCTCATCTTGGCACTGATGCGCCTTTGAACGGTAGCATTCTCTGTATGCTGTGCAGCTTCAGAGTGCGCGGTATTCTCTATTTCCTGCTTGTTTGGGTCTTGAGTAAGTCTGGCTCTCCTTGCCCGAAGTTCAGCAATGAGATGTTCAGACGAACCTTCAATTTGGTTGAGTCCTAAATATTGCTTGGCGGAGTGGATGGTATTCTCCATTCCCTCGTTACTGACTTTTTTCTTTTCCATATCTTTATCTCATTTTATGTTTGACTTGTTTTGATTTCTTACTTTCCTTTTGCTCCGTAACCGACATCCGTGTCTGTACCTGCCATTTCTGTTTATTCTGCTCATGCACACGGCTGACATGAAACTCGTTGAAGTCTTTGAAATCCTTGTAATGTACGGACATATCCTCAACCTTGAAACCAGCTATGATGAAATCGTTGGTTGCCATCCGTCCTGCATCGTCATTGTCAAGGAAAGTACGGATATAGGTCAGGTGTCGGTCGTTCAGATAGCGGACTGTCCTTGCCACATTGCTCACGGAGTTCATCACAAGGCATTGGTTGGCTACCTCTTCTTTCATTGAAAGAAAGGAAAGGAAGTCCATAAATCCCTCGAACACACATACAGGCTGTGTCTTGTCTGTTGTGTGTTCTGATTGTCTGTCTGTGCATATAGGAGTAATGTCTTTCGGTGCTATTGTTCCTTTGAACGTCTTGTTATCCCGAATTTCATACCCTCCCGATGGATTGGCAAAGCCGATGGCTTGATAGCGCCTGCCCCTTACCTCGTAACTGACACATTTTAGGAAAGGCTTTGCCTTCTCCAAGTTGATGCAACGCACTTTTGTAAGGTACTCCTGTAAATGTGGCGGCAAGGTGTCTGATATACTTATCAGTTTCCTTGCTCCATTTGCAGCCATTATCGGTTGGGAATTGTTTGGCGCGAAGTCTTTGCGAGAACTATATGCAGTATCATCGGGAGCGTTCTGCCCTAAACGGCGGATGGCTTCCGACAACGTACAGCCCTCCAATCGCATACAGAGGTCGATGATACTTCCGCCCCTGCCTTCGGCATAGTCTATCCAAAGGTTTTTCTCTGTGTCCACCTTGAAGCTCGGATGTGTTTCCGCCCTCAGTGGTGAGCGGTACAAGGCATAGGCAGGTGTCCTGCGTACAGGCTTGATGCCTTTCCTTTCAAGATACGCCACAATGGGGTATCGCTTGATGAGTGATAAATCTTCTTCTTTCATTGTGAGATGTTTTAATTGAATGGATTGAATAATTTTTGTTTGAATGATATTTGAATGGTGCTTGAATGAATTTCTCTTTCCAAAGTTTTCCCCTCCAAACTTTTTCATCTTTCTTCTTACTACATACTATTTTAATATAAATGATTGATAATCAGCAATAGTTAGTAGTATGTGGAGATACTACACATTCTACTACATTTGGCTACTACAAGTTTGAATGAGTGGACATGGCAAGATTTTTCTAATCTTGTAGACATAGATGGGATTCCCACCGTTTCTTCGCTTACTCACCTTTATATATCCTGCTTTCTTCAAGGCTTCGCCCATACGTTTGGCAAGAAGTGGCTGGTGGGTATAAATACCCAAATAGGTGAGTATCTCCGTAGTGGTCATTAACAAATAGTTTTCGTCCTCCGTTGGTTTCTCAAAACAACGCAGCAAGAGTTCCATCTTTGCAGTCTGTACTTGGAAGTCCTCGCTTTCCCTGTACAGTTCGGCTATCTCGTCATCGTCAAACCAATAGCGAAAACCTGATTTGAGCAAGGCTTTGGCTTCTGCATAGACACTATCCATTGAGATGGCCTTTGCTCTGTTGATGCCAATAAACAAGACCTCAAAGGGCAAAAAACGTCTGCTGCCTGTGGGGTCTGTCAGAAAGTCGTTGCCGTTCACCGATGCCACGAAGCTCGCCAAGTGAGGATGTTCCTCCACATATTTGTCATAGGGCATGCGGTATTTAACCATCGGACAGGTAATGAGGTTTTTCAGTTCATTCTCGTCCCGTTTGTTGAGGGCTTTGAGTTGGTCGTCAATGTTTACGATGAGGTTCTGCCCGATATAGGTAAGCGTGTCCTTCTCCTGCGGATATATCTTGCCCGTGTAGCTGTAACCGTGCAGGGCAGGCGGACAGAGTAAATCAAGGAAAGTCGTTTTGAACTTGCCCTGCTCGCCTGTTAGCACAAGACAGGTGTGGTTTCGGCACTCACGGTCGTCCATTGCGTTGGCAACCACTGCCACGAGCCATTTGGTAAGGTACGGCAGCCATTTGTCAGCGTTACGCACCACAACGCAACTTGCCAAGTC
>JAQYET010000020.1 GCA_028723525.1 Prevotellaceae bacterium | reverse complement strand
GGCTTGCCAGTCCCACTCACCCATAGAGCTGTTGTCGAGGATCGTGTAGGCTCGGAGCTTGTCGGCTGTGACGTGGCTGGGGATGACGACGCAGGGGGCGGAGGTCATACCCAGCTCGACCATAGCTCGGAGGCGCATATTACCTCCGATGACGATGTACTTGTCCCCGTGCGGATAGACGAGGATGCCTCGTAGCTGGAGCATCTCGGGGTTGTCGAGGATGCTTCGCTTGAGCTTGGCTAGCTTGTCAGGCTGTATGTTGCGGGGGTTGGCTGGTAGCCCTGCGACCTGCCCTTTGTTCTCCTCGAGCTGTGCTATGGGCAGTTCGGTGTAGTGCGGTGCGTTGTTGTCGTTCATAGTGTTTGTATTATTGGTTGTTAGTTTGTACCTTTGGTGCCAAAGTATTGAGTTATGAGGAGTAAAGACTATACGAATCTTAGGGATAAGACCATTTTTGACTTCTGCACTGATGAAGAGCTTATTAAAAATGGTTTTGGGCACATAGTGGAAGATAAGGAAGAGTTTATTCGGTATGCAAAAAAACACCCTGAGACAAACGCTTGGTTCTACATTCAAATATCTGAAGAGGTTCTCCACGATGATACTCTTGCAGATGCTGTAGAAGAAGCTTTCTCCGATATTACAATTCCCCGATACGAATAGTTCTCACGATTTTGTTTCTTACAAGATATTCTCTAATCCGTTGTCGTGTGCTAGCCGCGCCGTAGGAGTCTCTACACATCAATACAAGGGTCTTTATCTGCCCTATCGAGATAGGCTCTCCGTCTAATCGTTTGAAGTCTTTAAGCCCAGCATGGTAAAGAGCGGATGCAGCGTGTTCTAATTGGCTATCGTATCGCCCACTGAATAGACGCATAGATGCGTTCTGTACGACCAAATCCATATTGAGGTCGAACCTCTTGACTAAATACTCAAAACTCTTCACCATCGAGTCGTATCCTGTCCTGTGGTGTTTTTCTATGGATGCTAACCACTTGCTGTCTACCCCTTGAACTCCCAATGTGGTATAGAACTCTTTTGACGTCTTTCGTGCAACAAACTCGTTCATCATCTCCATTGCTCTTCTCGTATTAGGATTAAGCTGATCTCCAAATGCTTGGAAGACGTGTCTATTGTGCGTTATCTCGTGCCAAAGCGTACCCATGGCATCTGCTTCTTCCGCTGTAAGGGTAAGACCTTTCCCAGCCTTTATCTTCTCCATTGCAGAGTAACATAGCTTACCTCGCTCTCTTGTGAGAAGTATCTCTCCTCTCATATTTGTAGAGCCATTGCAATTCCTTTTCGTTTCAAAAGAAAGCTCGATCCGTCTCTTCTTCTTGAAGATGGGATTCCCCCATTCGTCAAATAGCGGGAAGCCATTTTTATCTGTCTCATAGTCTATCAGCTTTTCATTTCTGAACCATTTGCCTTCTCCGAGCTTTTGGTCTATGTCGTCAATCCAATTGCGTACTTGTCTCAGATCGGCTTGCTCTTGAATTCTCTCTCTTTGCCTCTTTGTGCGTTTCTTGTGACGAGCCTTTGCCTTAGCTAGGTTCTTAGCTCTCCACTCGGGTGGGTAGCCTTGAGTGGTCTGTCGGCTGACTCTGCGCTCGTTCCATCTGTCTTTGATGAATTGGATTTCCTCGTCGGTGCGGTTGGCGTGTCGTATGTCTGCGTTGCGCTGGATGAGTCTGCGCTTGATGTCCTTGACCTCCTCGGGCGTGCGACCTTCGTGGCGTGCCTTGGCTCGCTCTAGTATGCTCGGCGGTGCTGGCTTGCTTGGCTTCTTCGGGGCGTTGAATGTCGGTGTGAGGGAGCCGTCCTTGCCTACCTTGTAGTTGTCACGGACGAAGTAGGGGAGCGTGCCTCGTTTGCTGGAGCGTGCGATGCGGTCGCTGTTATTGGCGAGGTGGGCGGTGAAGTTCTTCGGAGGCTCCGTCACTTGTCCCTTGGGGGCTGGTGGCTGTTTGCCGTTGGCTATTAGCTCTTGGCGGGCTTGGAAGCTGTCCACGTCCTCCATGATCGGCACGGCGTGGCACCTGCAGTGGGGGTGCCAGCCGACAAACTCGAACTCCTTGGGGTACTTGCCCGCTAGCTCCACGCAAAGGGGGCAGACGTTGGGGTTC
>JAQYET010000019.1 GCA_028723525.1 Prevotellaceae bacterium | reverse complement strand
TTCCGGTCAGCGGGATTTCCTTACTGAATGTAATTTCCACGCCGCCGTTTGCGGGAATATTCCCATTGTCTGAACCTGCCAGCCATGCCAGCGTGTCCATATCTCCGTCCACAATATATTCCAGTCTGTTATTGCGGCCGGCATCATTTACATTATTATGGTTTCCGATTCTCAGGTTGATCGGGGACACCGCCATGGACAGCGGGCTGTCCTGGGCTGAAAATACCTTTATTTCACTGAGGCGCCACCATACATTTTTACGCTGCGTATTTCTGACACGGATATAGCGTGCGGTGGCAGCACCCAGAACAGTCTGTTCATTCTGTGCAGACATGGAACCCAGTGTTGTCCATGTGGCATTATCCAGGCTGTATTCCACCACCCCGTTGCTCAATATGTCGGAACCGCCGCTTCTGGCCGTATCCTGGGCTATGTATACGGAGCCTACAGCCCTGGCCTCTCCCAAATCCAGGGTAACTGCTGCATCTGCCGGAACAAAGTCCCCTTCTGCACTTTTCAGCCACACCTCTGTAGTCAGGCTGCCATCGGTTACATTACTTATATTACCGCCTGCTATTGTTACATTGGAGCTGTTGGTCACTGAAGTCACTGCCAAAGGCTCTGCAGGCGCAGGCTCCTCTTCCTTATTTATATCGATGGACTTGATATTGAGCCAGCTGTCCACCCCATTATCCCGGGTTGCCCTGAGTCGGACTGCGGTCACATTTTCCAGTCCAAGTCCTGCCGCGGAGATGGGCTCTTCACTATTGAAGGGCCTTGCATACTCCTCAGAACTGATCTCCTGCCACTCCTCACTATCCGCCGTCTGATACTCCAGCTTGGAATAATAGAAGTGGTTCTTTCCGCCTCCCAGGGCAAAGCGCACATTGTCCAGGGTAATCGGGCTGCTGAACTGAACACCGATATACTGCCCTGCTGTGATAAGGTTGGGCTCATGGAATACCATGGCTGTACTGTCGTCCCCGTCCAAAACATCCTCGGGGCTTCCTGAATAGGGGGATGTGTACACATCACTGATATAGGTATAGGTCACCACCTCAGGATCAATTGCCTCCAGCGCCTTCCTGCCCAGCCAGGTATCCATCGCCCGGAGGAAGGGCACGATATGCTGCACGCCTACCTCTGCATACTCATAGTGATCCAGATACCACAGGGCATGGGTTCTGGACGCCGAAAAGGCTGCCTGCCCTCTGATATAATTGTTTACCAGCCCGGACTGGTTTCCGGTCTGGAAGTCTCTGATTCCCTGGAGATAAGCCAGGGCCGCCTCCGTGGTATCATCCCAGCAGTCCAGCCAGTATACGATCTGATCCCTGACTCTGGTGTCATTTGCATTCTCACGATAGGTTCCTGCTGCCTGCTGCAGCTTCTCAAATTCTGCCTCCAATGCAGCAATTTCTGCTTCAGTAATGGATGCATTATTGGAAAGCTTCTCCCTAAAAGGAGTCAGCATCGTCTTCAGCTCCACAGACTCCTGCAGGGCCACTACCCTGCTGTCCATGGCCTGATTCATCATATGCTTGGACAGCTCCCTCAGTGCTTCGGATGCCTCTGTCTCCCGGGCTGAATTGCCGTCCACATATTTGAAGGATGCCTCCCATGCCTGATTTGCCACATCAGCAGACTCCCAGATATTCCAGCAGTAGGCTGCATTGCCAAAGATGGCAACCTTGCTGGGCTCGGACTGCTGCATGGGGTTCAGTACGATCCCCTGGATCTTAGCCGGATCCACCCCCGGATGGAGGAAATTGGAATACCCGCCCATAATCAGATGGCTCTTGGAGTTGTCGGTACAGGGCCAGTTAATCCACAGATAGGGTCCGCGACCTGCATTGGTGGTAAAGGTGTTGGTAAAGCTCTGGCTTACCTCTCCCCAGATCCGGCCTCCTGTCATGACAATCTGCACATTCTCCGGAAAATTGGAATAGTAGCTTTCCCCGTTGTACATATACTCCTGGGTAACAAAGGGCAGGGTCAGCTTCAGATCAGGATATTCTGTCTGCTTCTGCTCAAGCCAATCCGTCATG
>JAQYET010000018.1 GCA_028723525.1 Prevotellaceae bacterium | reverse complement strand
AAAACACATTAAAGGACTCCGCTGGAGAGTTTGCGTTTACAGCACTGAGGACTACAGAAGGAATTTCATTTAAAAAATTTAAATCAGAATTTGGCGTAGAGTTAATGAATTTTTATGAGAAAGAAATACCTGAAATAGAGTGTTTTAAAGCCTTAGGTGATGTATTGATTGACGAAGAGGGTTTGAGGCTGACAAGAAAAGGCATAGATATATCAAACAGAATAATGGCTTTGTTTATATAAATGTTTAATAAAATTTAAAAAAATTTGCGAGGAGGAGTTGAGGAGATGGAAAAATACATCTTGGCGCTGGATCAAGGGACCACGAGCTGTAGAGCGATAATTTATAACAAAAAAGGTGAGCCTATAATTACAGCACAGAAAGAATTTCAACAATTTTTCCCAAAATCAGGTTGGGTAGAGCAAGATGCTATGGAGATTTGGACAACCCAGATGAACGTCGCACAGGAAGCTTTACTTAAATTGAATGGTGACTACCAAAATATAGAAGCTATAGGAATTACAAATCAAAGAGAAACGACCGTAGTCTGGAATAAGAAAACAGGCAAGCCAATTTATAATGCAATAGTATGGCAATGCAGAAGAACATCAGATTATTGTGACACTCTCAAAGTTAGTGGGCTTGAATCAAAATTCAAGAAGAAAACTGGACTCATCATTGACAGTTATTTCAGTGCAACCAAATTGAGATGGATTCTTGAAAATGTTGAGGGAGCCCGTGAAGAGGCTGAGAGAGGGAATCTGCTATTTGGTACTATTGAAACTTGGCTAATCTGGAAGATGACTAATGGCAAAGTTCATGTAACAGATTATTCAAATGCCTCAAGGACCATGATGTTCAATATAAGGGATTTAAAATGGGACGATGAAATCCTTGAAATTTTAGATATACCGTCGAACATGCTACCTGAACCTGTTCCTTCTTCACAAATATATGGAGAAACTATGACTACGATATTTGGTGGCCCGATCAAAATAGCTGGTGCAGCGGGTGATCAACAGTGTGCGTTGTTTGGCCAAACCTGCTTTGAGGAAGGAGAAACAAAATCTACATATGGAACGGGTAATTTCCTCCTAATGAATACTGGCGACAACCCTGTGTTTGTGGATAATGGTTTATTGACAACAATTGCATGGGGCATAGGAGATGAACTAAAATACGCGATTGAAGGTTCCGTCTTTGTATGTGGAGCTGCAGTGCAATGGCTTCGAGATCAGCTTAAGATTGTTGAAAGTGCTACATCTACGGAATCCGCGTCAAAAACCATTACTGATAATGACGGTGTATATTTTGTCCCTGCATTCGTCGGTATGGGTGCGCCATATTGGGACGCAGATGCGAGAGGAATATTAGTTGGACTCACCAGGGGCACAAGCCGTGAACATATTATCAGGGCCACACTTGAATCAATGGCATATCAGTGTAAGGACCTTTACGATATGATGAAAGACAGCGCTAACAAAACAGGTTCTTATACTGAAACTGTTGAGGGACTGAAGGTTGACGGTGGAGCATGTGCCAATAACTTCCTCATGCAATTTCAGGCTGATATTTTAAATCAGAAAATTATAAGACCTAGTGTTATTGAAACAACATCTCTTGGAGCGGCATATCTTGCGGGACTTGCAGTTGGATATTGGAAAGATAAAGAAGATATAAAGAAAAATTGGCAGGTTGATAAGATATTTGAGCCAAGTATGGCTGCTGATGATAGGAATCTGCTACTAAGAGGATGGACTCGAGCTGTTAAAACAGTTCAATTTTGGAGCAGTTTAGAGGACGAATAATAGATTAAAAGTTTTGAGAATAATGGACGAATTTACGTCACCAAAATAAAATATAGAGTTGACATTAAACCGAAATAATAAGATAATAGTTAGGTATTTTAAAAAAGGAGATTCTAATGAGAAAATCAAACATTTACTACCTAACTATTTCTGCTTTGTTTACAGCCCTAATTGCGGTAGGAGCCTTTATCAAGGTGCCAATGCCACTTTTGCCGTTTACCATGCAAACATTTTTTACTATGCTTGCATGTTTTCTTTTGCCAAAAAACTACAGCTCACTTTCGGCGGTGCTATATTTGATTTTGGGACTTATAGGAGTTCCTATATTTACTTCCGGTGGTGGTCTTGGGTATGTTCTCACACCCGGATTTGGCTATCTCATTGGATTTGTCGTTGCAAACTATGTAGCAGGAGATTTCTTCAATCGATATATATCAAAAAAGATGTCAGTAAAGATGGCTGACTATTTTGTTGTCGGTTTTGTGAACATAGCTATTGTATATCTATGCGGCTTATTTTATTGGTACCTGCTTGCAAATGTTTTCACGTCAAGTTCAATAGGGATCTGGCCACTTTTAATGAATGGATTTTTGCTGACCCTACCTGGCGACTTAGTTAAATTGGCAGTTGCGGTTCCCGTTGCATCAAGGGTTAAAAGATATTTATAGAGTTACCATGTATTTGAGAGTCCTTACCATCTGGCTAACGTAGCTCATTTCATTGTCATACCAAGCAACAATCCTAACTTCGTAGATATGCGTGCCGCATTTTTGTGCAAGTGTCTCTGTTGCATCGAAAAGTGAGCCGTATGACATTCCTATAACATCGGACGAAACAATTTCTTCCTCATTATAACCGAATGACTCATTGGCAGCTTTCTTCATGGCTTCATTGATGCCTTCTACACTGACTGTGTCTGTTTCGTCCTTTAAGGTTGCATCGAGAATTGTGATAGAGCCTGATGGAACAGGGACACGCTGTGCAGAACCGATAAGTTTTCCATCGAGTTCAGGGATAACAAGACCGATAGCAGATGCTGCTCCTGAACTAGTAGGGACAATATTAATGGCACCAGCACGAGCACGCCTTAAATCGCCCTTTCTATGAGGACCATCAAGCAGCATCTGATCTCCAGTGTATGCATGAATGGTTGTCATGAAACCAGTTCTAAGCTCCCTGTAATCATTTAGGACCTTAGCCATTGGAGCTAAGCAATTTGTTGTACAACTTGCTGCCGATACTATTTTGTCGTCAGCTGTAAGTTTATCATGGTTGACATTAAATACGATGGTAGGAAGGTCATTTCCAGCAGGAGCTGATATGAGGACTTTCTTCGCACCTGCATCGATATGGGCTTGTGATTTTGATTTGCTAGTGTAAAACCCGGTGCATTCAAGCACAACATCTATATCTAATTCTTTCCATGGCAGCTTACTAGCATCTGACTCTGAATATACAGGTATTTCTTTATTGTCAACAATTATTGATGATTCTGTATAATCGATTTCATGATCAGAAAATGCACCTTGAACACTGTCGTATTTCAGTAAATGTGAAAGCATTTTCGGATTTGTCAGATCATTAATTGCTGCAATTTCAAGCTCTCCTTCTTCCCATATTTTTCTGAATGCTAGTCTGCCTATACGGCCAAAACCATTTATTGCCAATCGCTTTTTCATATAAATTTCACCTCTCAAAATCTAATTTTACAATGCTAAATCATAATTTTCATATTCTACGATGTATTTATACCATGTTTATTTTAGGGTAAAACGTTATGCGGAGGAATTCTAATATATGTGTAGGATTTTTCTTGACGTTACATGATCTTAATGATAAAATATGCATGGAATTATTCAGTAGGTACATAAAGTTTAAAAGAGAAGGAAGTAGAAGCTTCCACGGTCACGCCGCTGTGAAGATGGAGGACGTTTAACATTGCCACTGA
>JAQYET010000017.1 GCA_028723525.1 Prevotellaceae bacterium | reverse complement strand
AACTTTGGGACTAATTGTTTAATACTTTTCTTTCCTTTAATATTTTTCTGGCAAATTCCAAGGAACTCTTGATCCCTGAATGCTTCCAGTCACGCACGAAGGCTTCGATGGCATGTTGGTGATCACACCGAAGAAGTTTCTTATAGAGCTTCAAGGCCAGCTTCTCTATCTTCTCCGTTGTATAACTCATATAACATTCTGGTGGTTCCTCTATGCCAAATACATCACCTTCCTGCCCTCGTTTGATGAAGACTTCCTTGAATGGCGAACGACCTTCCTTATTTTCCAAGCGGTTGATGGTGAAAATTTTCTTACAATCAATGTCGGTTAGGGCAAGCGTTTTCTTGATGTTGTCAAACTTGTCCTTGAATTTGCTCTGATCAAGCAGCATGAAGACACCGGAATTGTTGATGATGGCTTCCTTGACTATCTTGGACTCGGTAACATCCTGTATCTCCTGTGTAACGACACCGACCATTGCCCAGTGCTTGCGGGCGGTCTTGTAAAGGTACTGTATATAGGTGGCCATGACAGGAGTAGCAATAGCTTTCCACGCTTCTTCTATGACAAGGCATTTTCTTCCTTCCTTTAGGAGCATCTTCTGAGTGAACACATCCATAATAATTAGTACGACAATGGGGAAAAGAACTGGATTTTCTTTTATTTTGTCAATCTCGAATACGATGAACTTTTCATTGAAAAGCGAGGAATCCATGTCATTGTTGAGCGTATATTCCAACTCGCCACCCTTATAGAAAGGTTTGAGAATTGTAGCAAATTCATTGATAGGAAAGGTTACGTCATCCTGCTTCATAATCTGCGGAATACGCTCTATGGCAAACTCATAGTAAGTGTTGAAGTTCAACTCCGTCACACGCATCTTCTTACGCTGACGCTCAATCTTATCGATTTTCTTATTGATGCGCTGGAGATATTTGCTCTCAATGAGTTCTGGAGTGAGCCGCAATAGTTGACGGCTGGCATTACTCTTCTCCCCATCAGTGGCTGCACTATCATCAATGACGGCTTGCAACTTATCACGGAGACGGAGGTTACGGGCTTTGTGCTTCTGAATGGCTTCTTCCTCTTCATCGATCCTATCATCTATGTCGTCTATGTCATCCATGTCATCAGAAACGCCATAACGCTCTTCCAACTGCTGCTCGTATTCTTCATACTTCCCAGTACGCTTATCTTCAAGCTCCATGACATGGCGCATATTGTCTCTCTGCTCCTCGGTAAAACCCTCAAACGGGGTGAAATACTCCTCAAAGTATTCTATCAGTGTTTGGTTGATGATGGTCTCTTCAAGTTTCGTCGGTTCACCATTGCCTTTGAATATCAGGAAGATAATATTTCTAAGAAAGTCTTTCTTTGCCTGAAAGTTCTGCTCGTACTCGGTTTTCTCAATCTTAAACGGATTCATCGAAATAGGATGCTCCTTTGAATAGGTGATGTATATGCCTTCAAAATAGCTGCACAAACCCTCGTAGCTATCGCCGGTATCAACAATGACTATATCGGTGTCTTGCTCGTAATACTGACGCATAACGGTATTCATAAAAAAGGACTTGCCGCTACCTGAAGGGCCAAGTACAAAGAAATTAGAGTTGTCGGTATACCTTATTTTCCCCTCCTTACCTGACACGTCCACAGCCATGGGAACACCCTGTCTGTCGGTATAATAGCATTTCAGGTTGGTATCGTCACCTTTCTGTTGATGTTCCTTATACAAAAGGCATAGTGCCGGCTCGGAAAGCGTCAGAAAACGATCATAATCTGCATTGAGTTCAAAGCAGTTGCCTGGAAAACTGGCAACAAATAACTCTAATTGATTATAGGCACGCTTGGACAGGTGCATACTGTATCTTGCCAAAAGATTTTCCAAACTGTTGGTAACCTTTTGCAAGTTCTTGTCGGCACTGGTCTTTACTATAAGGTTGTAATGAGCATAAACAAATTGCTTGCCGTTACGGGCAATCTCATTAAGAACGTCGTTGATGTCTTCAACAGCAATCTGATTATTCGGATTGGGGATAGAGGCATGACGGTTCTTCTTTTTCTCCAACTTCGCTATCTCTCTCTTTTGGTTGGGAAGGAAGATGATTTGATTATATATGATGGTGTCTACATCTGGCAGTGTACTAAGATCTGAAAGTAAGTCTTGTGGCATTACAGTGTTGTTGACATTGATGTCAGCGTAAGGATGAAGTGTGCCAGGAAGACCAGGGTCATCCACATCCAAAAGGCTGTACACTTTCAGCTGTTCATCACCCATACAGATTTTCTCGGACTCCACACTGAAGTCCGTCATTGAAATAACTTCGTTTTTGAAATCAACGGCGAAGAAACGCTCGGTATATTCCTGACATTCCTTGCCACTAAGAAAACGACAGTTTACATTCTCGCTCTTCAGACGGTCGTGGACTTTCTGTATCTTTACTTGAAAATCACGCCATTTATCGGCATCGTATGTCTTCAATCCGCCGTTCCTACCTCTCTGGGTGATGGTGAGATATGTCTGTGACTCCACATAGGGACGACCATTGAAAAACTTGAAATAGGCATCGGAAAGAAAACGCTTTTTAGCATCACTATTCTTTCCTGCTATGTTTGATATGTTAAACTTCTTGCGGACGAAGACATCTTGCTTGTGTATGGCATAGCCCTCGCCTAAAACCTGAAGGACAGAAGCCATCAAGGACGTAAACTCGTAATAGCCGTCAGTGTCGGCTGAATACTTCCTGACGGGATTATCCATCTTCAAGATAGTTGAATAATCGCCTTTCTTAGTGTAGATAACACCTATATCGTTTACATCCTCAAAACTGAAATAGATATTCTCAAACACTTTAGCACGTTTGCCACCTGTACCGAAAGCCTTGATGGAAATAAACATTCCCAATAACACAGAGGCAAAGACCAATATGACGATTACGGTAATCATAAATTTACTTTACTTACAATCAAATAAATGTTCTAATATTGTCTTGAATGGCTGAATATGTAAATCCCTTTTGGTGATTTCTTTGTATGCAATCCTTTGTGCTGCTTGACAAAAATGGTTACTCCTCCAACGGAAAGAATAATGGTTAACAGCGACAAGGATATGACGAAGCCGAAGATCATATAGCCAATCAAGAATGATAACAGACCACTTCCAACAGTAATGGCGGCCCATACAATGTATCTTCCTCGAAGGCCCAGAAATTCAAGAGGCTTCTGAAGCCCCTTGAATACTGGGTAGTCGGGATAGTCGTTCTTGACTGTTTCCATGTTTCTCTGTTACAGTCCGAAGAACAGTGGCAGTGCTTGGGCTGCTGCTACGAGGAAGATGCAGGCTCCGACAATCATCATGATAGATTTCTTGACATCCTGTTCCTCGTTGTTCATCTTGATGTAAACGGAGATGGCACCCACAACGGCAACAATACCTGCTAAGGCATAGCACAACTTCGTTACAACGGGGATGTACTTCTTCAAGGCATCCGTTGACTTGGTGATAGCTTGAATACCGGAATCGATGTTCTGTGCATCGGCGGCAACCGTTACCACTACCAACATCAGCATCACCGATACAAAACGAGGGTCTGTGGCTACGGATTTGATTTTCTTCACTGCGGAAATGCCAAAGCTCTTGGCACCGCTTACCATTACTGACAAATTCTGATTCATTGTCTTGGATTTTTGTTAGTTAATAATTATATGAAAATATGTAATAAATGAATTACCAAAGCCTGTCGGTCACTCCAAATTGGAAACCAAAGAATGCTGGAAGTACTATGGTGGCAATAAGTAGGGTCTGCTAATTAACCTTAACTATCTGATAATTAACTATTTATATTGTATAAAATTTGGTCAATTCGCCCAAAATGACTACCTTTGGATGTTAAAACATTCAAGAATCGAGATGAAATACTACTCACAATATCGCAGT
>JAQYET010000016.1 GCA_028723525.1 Prevotellaceae bacterium | reverse complement strand
AGAAGCATACCATAAAGGTGTGCAACTCACGGAACTTCAGGCTGATGCCTTGCTAAGAAAGGATTTGCGGAAATTCTGCGCCCTATATCGGTCATATGGAGCTGACAGTCTCCTGCTTGCCTGTCTGAGCTATAACTGTGGCCCGGCAAGGGTTATTGGAGGAAATGGGTATAGGAAAAGTCGTCTACTGCGTAGGATAGAAGCAGGTGACAGGAATATTCGGGCTGATTATCTTTCTTTCTGTCATTACAAAGGGAAGTGTCATTTCGGAATCAGACGTCGCCGATGGATAGAGTATCAGCTTCTCTGTTCCAACTCAAAATAATGGAGAATTGATGACAATCGTACAGAAAAAGGCAGTCCAAGGCATATTCCACAATTCAAATTTCCACATTTTCACTGTTATGCCCCGGGCTACCTTAAATTAGTTTACATTCGTAATGTAATACAAAGGTACATAAATATAACGAATTATTTGCTCTCTCCCGAATATTTTATTAATTTTGTACGGTATTATATGTAGAATAGTCTGAATCAGAGATAAATGAATAAAAACAATCGTAAAGAACAGCTCTATCATGAAGCGTTTAAGCTGTTCCTTTCCAAACCATTTGAAGCCGTAAGCATTGCGGATATAGAAGAAGCTTCCGGCATGACGCGCGGTGCCATAACGTACTATGCCAAAGACAAAATAGGATTGTTTTACTCGGTTGTTAAACATTATTTTGTTGATACCCAGAACTTAAAACAGAAAATAGTAAAAAGCGAGTTCGGATCATTGAAAGATTTTATAGAAGCATATGTGGATGGCTGCCAGGAGACTATGAATCGTTTTAACGATGTAGACAAAAACGTGCAAAATGCAAGTAGAGCCTATATGTCCTTGATTTTACAAATATGCAAATATTTCCCTGACTTGCACTCGCAGTACCTTGAAAACAGGAATCAGGAGATTATAATTTGGATTGGAATATTACAAAAAGCCATTGAGAATAAGGAAATCAAGAGCGATATAGACATAATGAATACTGCTCGTAATTTTATGAATCTCTTTTATGGACAATCATATATTGACTCATTGTCTGCCGGATTAAACACAGTTGAACTGAGAATGCAGTTAATGAATCTTTATAAGTTGCTTAGAATTTAGACTTTAATTACTGAAATATTTCTCTAATTCATAAAAATGCCATACCTTTGCCGAAAAGATAACAAGCATTATGTAATTTATGAACTTAGAAGTATTCATTACCAAAACCTCTTCATACTTCCCGAACAATCCGGTAGGGAATGATGATATGGAAGAGTATCTTGGGCTGATTGATGGTCGCCCGTCACGTGTAAAATCCATTATCCTGCGTCAGAATGGAATAAAAACCAGATATTATGCCTTGGATAAAAAGCATCGGATTACACATACGAATGTTGATCTTGCCAGTTCAGCCATTAACAAATTGTTTATAAGCGAAGACGAAAAACACAAAATACAGTTTCTGTCATGCGCGACATCAATGCCAGATCAGTTAATTCCTTCCCATGCGTCAATGGTTCATGGAGCAACATTTGATCACTCTTTAGAAACAGCGTCATTATCGGGTGTTTGCATGACAAGCCTTATGGCACTCAAGACGGCATGGATGTCCGTTGTCTCAGGGAATAGTGACAATGCTGTCTGTGCTGCTTCAGAGCTGATTTCCCCGACCATGCTATCACGTTTCTTTAAGGAAGAGATGGAGTGCCAACATTTAATAGAAGAACATCCACATCTCGCTTTTGAGAAAGATTTTCTCCGCTTCATGCTTTCGGATGGTGCTGCTGCACTTCTTCTAAAAAATGTTCCTGACGGAGAAGTCAATCTGTCAATAGACTGGATTCATACATTTTCGTATGCGAACCGTCAACCGGTCTGTATGTATATGTGGGCTGATAAAAATGATGATGGCAGTCTGACCGGATGGAAATCATTTGAGGGGCGTGAGCTTGGGGACAAATCTATATGGAGTCTCAAACAGGACGTGCGCCAGCTTAATGAATATGGCATTCAGTATTTTGTGGAGGCCATTGAAGCGGCCTTTGCAAAAGGTAAGGTGGATCCGGATGAGATAACTTATGTCATTCCGCATATATCATCCATGTATTTCTATAAGCGACTTGATGAAGAACTACAAAAGCGAAATATTCATCTCCCGACCGACAAATGGTTTACGAACCTAACCTGGGTGGGTAATGTCGGCTCTGTATCACCTTTTGCCGCACTAGATGAACTAATCAGGACAAAACCGCTAAAAAAAGGAGACAAAATCGTGCTTTTAGTCCCAGAAAGCGGTAGATTTTCGTATGGAGTGGCCTTATTAGGCTGTGTTTGATATATTATTTAAAAAATATTTGTTACCTTTGCAGTTGTAAAATAAGAATTTAAGGGTTCATATTTGTCTTTCTCTGTGAAAATGTGGAAGTTTTTAACTATGGAAGCAGATAGGTATGATGACTCTTCGTACATAAAAGTACGGGGGCGTTATGTCTTTTCCATAGGGTTTCCACAACCTTCACAGTAAGACGTAATAGTCCCCGTACCCTTTTTATGTATGAACAGGCCACGACCAAAGACCCAACAGAACCGGATAGACATTCTCAAGCAAAGCTATCGCCTTATGGCGCAGGGTACATGGGATGCTATCTCAGTCGCAGAGTTGGAAAAGAATATCTCTCAGACGAGAGGTGCGATATTCTATTTCAACAAGAGCAAGAGTGATTTGTTCTTGAATATGATTGACGAATTGTTCTTTCCGATCTTTGTGTTATCTGATGATGAGAAAGCGAGGTTGTCTGCGTGTTCCGTCTCTCAATTTCATGCAACCTATAAAACTCCATTTGACAGGCTTAAAGAAGACTTATCCAACAACTATTGTTTGCCTAATGCAGCCCATGCGGTATTTAATATAATTATTCAGGCACAGAAACATTATACAGGCTTCAGTGTCATGCTAAAGAAGGCTATGGATAATGAGTTGTTCTTTATAGGCGAATTGACAGGTTCCTCCAATCATGAGTTGTTGCGCTATAACAACTTCATGACACAAAACATTGGAAATCTATTTGTGGATTCATTAGAGGCATTTCAAGAGGATAAGACCTTTCAGCTGCAGAATGCCTTTTAGTCGGAAATAATAGTAATAATTCCGACCAAATTTCAACGACAGAAATATTATAATCGTTGAAGTAACATTTCAATGTTGATGTTTCAGTGATGTTTTTCCTGCAAACTGAGAAAACGAGTCGCTTTGGAGATAAAGATAGCAAACAAGTCAGATTCATTTCCAATTCTCTGGAAAGGAATAAAACCAATGCCTTTCATTGACAGAATCCGCCACGTAGGATATCGAACCAAAACGAATTTCTAATTTCATATACTTGATATTTGCAGATGCCAGTTCTAAAAGATCAAAACAACGGCCTACGAATATTGACAACTAAATAGTCCCGGATTCATCGCCTAAACCTGTTGCAAGTGATGAATCCGGATTATGATGCATAAGGTGCGAAATTACATCAATAAAATATGCTGCAAAATACTTTCTCCTTGTGAATGAGGATAAGGCATAAAACATACCACTAATAATAGCACCAGAAATACAGCAACTATTATTACTGTACCCCATCT
>JAQYET010000015.1 GCA_028723525.1 Prevotellaceae bacterium | reverse complement strand
GCCGCTGCAGGTCGTTGTTATTGCTTCTCCACAGCAGAGCGGTGGCCGTCATAGCCGATTTGGAACTACGCATCATGACGGTTTCTTTATCACCATGAATGATCGGCGGATTGGGATCCGGATTTGGGTTCGGGTTGGGATCCGGGTTCGGATTGGGGTTCGGGTTGGGATCCGGGTTCGGATTCGGGTTGGGATCCGGATTCGGGTTCGGGTTCGGATTGGGATCCGGATTCGGGTTGGGATTCGGATTCGGATCCGGGTTCGGATTGGGATTAGGATTCGGGTTGGGATTCGGATTGGGATTCGGATTCGGATCCGGGTTCGGATTGGGATTCGGATTCGGGTTGGGATTCGGATTGGGATCCGGATTCGGGTTGGGATTCGGATTGGGATCCGGGTTCGGATTGGGATTCGGATTGGGATTGGGATCCACCGCCGGGGTATACAGGTACTGCCCCTGCCCGTTCGCATCCTTATAGGTCATGTTCTCAATCCGTTTGCTGGCCGACTGCGCCGTTAGCCCTTCCGCGACCTCCACCTTGCCGGCCAGATTCTTCTCGCCGTCTTTATACGCCGTGTAGTATAGCTTATTCGCCAGTTTGTTCAGCGTACCGCTTACCAGATTCTTATCTGCAGCCTTAGTGGATGCGGTGTTTAAGCCCGCATTGTCCGTGCGCAGTGTAATTTCCGAGTTTTCAGCGGCTTTGTGAATCGTCAGGTTGCCACCCACAACAGGCAGTCCTTCATTCGGATCGGCCGGCACTGTTGTGTCATGTTTGTAGATAACTGTAGCGCTACCGCTGTAGTTATCGATAACAGCATCTCCCATTTCAGAATCCGGCGCCTCTGTAATGGAAGTAACCTGCCCTTGATTTGACTGGCCGGCTAAATTTCCGTTATTACCAATAAACGCTCTTCCCCCGGTCATGTCGATTACGCCGTTATCTCCACTGAAATATTTCAACTTGCTGTCTGTCAGCTGATTTTTAATATTTTTTTGTTCTTTTGTAATCGCATTATACCAGGTAGCTCCGTCCTTCAGTGTAAGAGTCATATGATCGCCCATATTGAAGCCGGTCCAGTAAGAGTCTCTGCCTTCCACAAGCACATCCATAACTCCATCACTAAAGCCCTTCCAATATCCTCCATTCTTTATAAACAATTTGACGGAACCCAACTGACCGGGTGACACACCGAAGCCACGGCTGTCAGTATAGTTGCCAAGCCAATACGACTCCGGAGTAGACAAACCCATATTGGCTCTTCCCTTAGAACCCATACCGCCCCGTGTGGATATATCACCTTCCACGACAAGACGATTTGATCCGGCACCAACAACCGTTCCCTCTTCTTCTTTTACAACGTTAAGATTTATAACACCTTCATTTTGGCTGACAAATTCACCGTAGCACCAGAGCGCCGCATAGCCATTTTTTACTTTGATGGAGCCGCCGCCAATATTAATCTGGCTTGCTGTAGCACTAAGACCGGTTTTTCCGCCAAATGTCTGCGTACCCGGATGGTCGTTTGAAGTATCTCCATCTACTTCGATATCTACCAATCCGTCTATGTTAACAGCAGAATATGCACTGGATACTCCATTTCTGGCCTTGATTCCAGAACTGCCGCCTTTCCAATTCGGATCAAAATTTGCGCGAATTCGCAAGACTTTATTCTCCAAATCGTCTCCACCATTATGAATATCCACTACTCCGCCTGTATTCACATATATCCCGGTGGAATAGTAACCTGCCTCCTTGTTCATCACATTAATGTTAATAGGCCCGGCATTGTTAATCTCCACATGGCTTCCCGTAACCGTTGCCGCGATTCCGCTAAAACCATCTGAATTAATATCCAGTCCATGCCCATTCATTTCCAGAACAGTCGGCTTTTTATCCCATGTATTAGAAACAGTAGACGAAGTAGAACCTAATTCCCACACACCACCAGCAATCTTGTCACAGGCAGTAATTGTAGTTTTAGGCTTGGTAAAAGTGTACACATCGTTCTTTAATACACCGTGGATCACATACTCCTGATCAATTTCTTCCTTTCCTGTAATCACCGTACCGAAAGCATCAATATCCTGTTCCGGCGCCGGATCCACCTCCGGCGTATACAGGTACTGCCCCTGCCCGTCCATATCTTTAAACGTAACATTCTCCAGCCGCTGGCTGGCGGACTGGGCTGTCAGACCTTCCGCAATCTCTACCTTACCGGTCAGGTTCTTTTCACCAGCTTTATAAGCGGTATAGTACAGCTTATTGGCCAGGCTGTTCAGTGTTTCGCTCACCAGATCCTTATCTGCGGCTGTGGTGGAAGCCGTGTTTAAGCCCGTATTATCCGTGCGCAAAGTAATCAGAGATTTTTTCTTTGCTTTGCCGATAATGGTATTGCCGCCGATTACGGTCTTGGGGTCACTCGCATTATGTTCATAAACAACTACCGCATGTCCGCTGTAGTCATTCAGGCGAATATTCTTATCTGTCTTCTGGAAAATATAGCCTTCCTTGCCGGCTTTGCTCCCACCCGTGAAATGCGTAATTTCACTGTCGGTATCTACATTCCGACCTACACTTTCATGCGTCCAGGTTGCTCCGTTGGATAAATACATATTCCCGGCCACTTTCCAGCCATACTTGAAAAGGCTCTTGTCAAAAGTATTGGCAAAAATGCCGTGGAAAGAGGAGTCCTTTGTTCCCAGGCCTATATTGATCTCTGTTCTCGGCTTATCGAGCTCCATCTTTTCTCCGTCATCGATCAGAATATTCCCTTTAATCACTAAATCTTCAGTATCCGCTCCGGAAATCTCATCATTATCCATTACCACATTAGCATTAATGATGCCATTCGTTGCATGCAACGCATACTCATCTTCCGAAGAAATGTATCCGCCGCGAAGATTCAGTTCCGCTTCTGTACCGTTGACAAAAACAGTTTGCTGCTTTGTTTTCAGGTTTGTTTCGCCGGTAACCGTCATCTTGCCGCCATCGTATAAGAGGATCCCCTCCTTGCTGTTAGCCGGCAGATTTCCTGTCAGATTTCCCGTTAAATTGATAACGCCATCATGGAAGCAGGTGATGCCGCCGTTTTTGAGTTCCAGTTCGTCGGCAGTGATTTGAATATTTTTCCCGGTTCTGTTGATAAGTTCAAATGCTTCCTTATCCCCCTCGCCGGCCATTTCCAGAGTGAGTTTATGCCCTTCTGCGTCAATTTCCATGTCTTCTACAACGGAGATCGGGCTGTAATGATTGACTATATTGCTCTTGTCATTTGTCAGGTTGGTAACGGAAATCGTCGTGTCTTTCGTAAACACATAAGTGCCATCTTCCTGTCTGACACCCGCTTCTGCATAGGACCAGTCATTGAGGAGATTTCCTGTCAGCGGCGTGTCAAATGCACTGGTTGTCTGTTCTGTCGGAAAAGTGCTCCGGACATAGGATCCCTGTCCTTTTTCACCGGTAAAGGTAATTTTTCCCATTTCCTGAAGCTGAGACACATTAGTCAGCCCTTCTGAAATGCCTATCAGTCCGGTGATATTATTTTCTGTTTTATATGCACTGTAATAAAGTTTCCCTGCCAGCGCATTGAAAACTTTGTCCAGCGCCGTCTGATCCGCCGTATTGATATTGGCTGCATCGGTCATCAGAATGACCTTTGCATTTTTATCGGCAGAAGAAATTGTAAGATCACCGGCTTTATACTGGGCTATAGCCGTCCCGTCCCCTTCATGGGCATAGTGAATAAAGGTATTCCCTGTCAGTTTATGGATTGTGGTCGGGTTGGTGTCTTTCTGTTCAATCGTGCCTGCATAACTGGTATTCTTTTGCCGATCGTCATGAACCGCAAAAAGTCCGCCTGTCAGATGACTGACAAAGCTTCCGTTAAAGTTTGCCGCAGGATCTCCCCCGCGGGCAATTTTGCCATACATTTCATTGGTCCAGCGGCCGCCATTCCACAGCCAGAGGTTTGTTTCCCCTTTATACAGTTTCTTATTTGACTTATAACCTTCTGCTCCATACTGGTTAAAGATAGCACCACGCATATAGGAATCCGGGGTTGCTAAAGCGATATTAACGGTTGTCAGGTCTGTCGGATCCGAAATATTTCCGTCATAGAAAATATTTGCATTGCCGTCAATATTTACCCTGGCCCGATTGACCCAGTCGCTTTCCGTAAGCCCCATGCGTACATGGCCGCTTTCTGCCACCAGTGCGGCATATCCCTGTGTATTATCCTTATTTACATGGATCGCTCCGCCTTTCATGGTAATGGAACTGCCGGCACCATTGGCGAATGCGCCGTTGGCATTGACATTCATGAAGACCAGTCCGGTTGTTATATTAGGTGCTGCCACATTTTGCCCGACTTTATAGCCTTGAGCCAATATGCCCGATGCGTCAAAATAGCCAAAGCCGTGCCTGCCCTCAACTGACACGCCCCAGTCGTCTGTAGCATCCGCATAGGTCCACTTTCCCTCGTTCAGATCATCCCAGTTGCCATTTTTGATCATCATCAGGGAATCTTCAATATGGGCTGTACTGTTTCCTGCAACCTCAATGCCGACTGCTCTTCCGGGTCTGAAACTTTCCTCCACCTTCCCGGAAATCGCTTCGATCTGCAAGTGTTTGGATTTATCGACATAGACAGCGTGATTTGCCGTATCACTGGCAGGAGTAAAGCTTTTGACGGAAATTCCCGTAGCGCCATACACTCCGTGCGCTTTAATATCCGTCAGGTCGGATAGCTTTATGCAAAATCCTTTACCGGCTGTCACATTCACAGCTGTGACAGGACTATCGGTTGATTCGGAATACAAATGTAAAGGAGCCTTTTCATCTTCGGATGGCGGGAATACATAAAGGCTCACATTCCCATTTGTGTTAATCAGTGTCCCATTCCCTTTAATTGTAGTTTCTCCATCAAAGTAATAGCCGGGTACTTCATCATTTTCTTTTACAGAATCATAGATCGGATCATCACTGGCATCGTCGCCTGTAATGACGCCGACATAATCGGCGGCCATAGCCTGCCCTGCAAATAATGCTCCGGCCATCAGACTGAGCAGCACCTGTCTGTACAACGTCTTTTTCTTCATACTGATCTCCCCTTTTTTTATATTTTTTCACGCCAAAATAAATTGTCGTAACGAACTAATTATTACAATTTTCTTATTAGTAATAATAACTATATGTGAAATAATATCACGTTTTTTTGGTTCTATAATAAATGTTGGGGTGGGCCATAGCCGCCTCAACTTTTTTATGCAAAAATAAAGACATAAAGGCCTTCATCGAATACAATTGAGTTACCAGCAACAAATGAAAGGATGTGCCCCTATGTCTTTCTTTGA
>JAQYET010000014.1 GCA_028723525.1 Prevotellaceae bacterium | reverse complement strand
TCATCGTCGCCATTAATGCTATTTTATTAAGTTTAGATCCAAAAAATAACGGTTAACAGATCGAAGGATTGAAACTCCTTAAAGTATCAAGATACAATAGTTTTACAGGAAAAAAGAGATGTAAGTACTGGCTCTTTGTAAAATCGTGTTGGTAGAAGTAGACGATTTTTCTACCAACACGATTTTTAATTTATTATAGAACTGATTTGTTTTAAAATCCTAAAAGCCACCTATTTCAACAGTTTTATAACTTGTTATTCTATTTCCTTGACATCAATACTACACACTCACAATGGCTCGAGTGTTCAGTATGGATAATACTTGGTATTTTTCAAAAGCCTAGTATGTGGAAATATATCCATAACGAATAAGTTAAGTTATTCATCATAAGTCCAAACTTTCCTTGTTTAACAAAAAATCAAATAGATTAATAGTGAGTATTCCATTTTCATCTAAAAAGGGGGTTATTCTATCTTTTACGATAATAATTTTCTTAAATGAGTCGTCAATATTTAACAGAGACGCCTTTTCTTGATTTATTTTTTCAATTGATTGAAGGCTATAGGCGTATTGAATATAATATCTTTTATTTCCAAATTTTAAGAGTAGTATCGGGTTCTGTTAATCCAATTATATATACTTTGAAGGCTTGTCAATTTTGTATTTCAACCTCAAGTCCAGATTTAAATACTACTTTTAATTTCCGATTTCAAACTTTTATGAATACTAATAGCAAAAGGAATTGTTATTATAGTTGTTATCAAATCTGAAACTGTTTGTGCATATATAACACCATTTAGTCCCATAAATTTAGGCAACAATAAAATGATAGGGATAAAAATTATTCCCTGTCTTAATGAATTTAGAAATACTCCCCCTAACGCCTTTCCCATAGACAAATATAAGGTAGAGTAGGTAAACTGAAATCCAAATGTTATAAACATAATGACACCTGCTCTTAATGCCGGCACTGCTATATTTAATACATTTTCATCAGTTCCAAATATAGATAATATGCTTGGTGCAAACACATATATTATTAGCGTCCAAACTATGCAAAATACACTTGTCCATTTAATACTTGCCTTGATAGCCTCTCTTACTCTTTCATAATTCTTAGCTCCATAATTAAATCCGGCTAATGGTTGTAGTCCTTTCATATATCCGAATACAACATTTGTTCCTAATGTTACAATCCTAAGAACAATGCCCATTGCAGCTATCGCTTCTTCTCCATAAAAGGATGCTGCATAGGATATTTTGCTTATAGATATAGTTTGTAGAATCTGAAGTATTAACATGGAAATTCCTATATTCAATACCTCTTTATAAATTGTAAGTGTAGGTTTTAAGTTAGATAATTTTATCTCAATTAAGTTTTTATCTCCTATAAAGTAAATTAGATACATTAGACTTGTTATCACTCTGGCTATTAGTGTCGCAATAGCTGCACCTCTAACTCCTAAATTAAGTCCAAATATGAATATCGGATCCAAAACCATATTTGATATAGAACCTGAAAGCATAGCTTTTAATGAAATTTTAGCAGCTCCTTGTGCAACGACTAGGTTACCAAGTGTTACATTGATTGATCCCAAAATACCACCCACTATGAATATTCCTGTATAAGACTTAGAAATTTCCATAATAGACGGAATGGCTCCCATAAATTTCAAAACGCCCTCTAAATAGCAAAACAATACAATAGCTGTAATTATCCCTAAAATCGCACTTGATATAAGACCAACTGTTGCTACAATACTTGCTTCTTTTTTATTATTTCCTCCAAGTAGTCTTGATATATAAGAGCCTGCTCCCTCACCAAATGTCAATCCTATACCTAAAAAAATAAGTTGAATCGGGAATGCAACTGAAACGGCAGCTACCGCCTCCTTCCCAAGACCGGATACAAAATAGGTATCAACAACATTGTATAAAGCGGCTACCAATAGACTGATAACCATAGGAATACCTAACTTAAAAAGTGCTTTGTCAATATTTTCTTCTTTCAAAATTTTTATTCTACTTTCGTTCATTTAAAATTTCTCCACTTCTCAATATTTTATTTTTTGTATTTACGCAACAAAAAAAGGCATAAATACAAAATAGTATCTGCCTTTTGCTTAATAATTTACAAAACAAAAGGCTACAGACAAAACATTGCCTATAGCCCTTTACATTTTAATTACATATCGAGAAATGCGTACAAAAACAAAGCCAACTAAATGACCTAATTTTTTGTATTTCCCGATGAAATCTTAAACGCAATCTATTTGCTATACTCTGTACAATGTTTCATCGGTTTCATTTGTACAGAGCTAAGTTTGTTCTTAGGATGATTTTTCAAATATTTGCTCATTATGCTACCCCTCTATTTTTTATAAATTATACTATATAAATCAGAATTTATCAAACTCAGCTTGTCCTGCCACCTTGCTATATTTTACGCTGTCATTTGATTTCTCAGTCCAAATATCAAGTACCATACCAATTGTAAGTAAATCAAGTTCAGATATGTTTATCCCTATTTCCACGCATCTTAGTAGAAATAGAGCAGTTGTCATCTCCCTGCTACTTTTTGGAAGTTTTTTTTAGATTGAA
>JAQYET010000013.1 GCA_028723525.1 Prevotellaceae bacterium | reverse complement strand
ATACCTGCTTTTCTCTTCCGACGACAATGGAATGGTAAGAAAAACTATCAGGCAGATGGCTGCTGACAACGACATGAGTACTCGCAAAGTGCTTCAATATCTTTCCGAGATAAAAACGTTGAAAGCATGTACGACAGGGGGAAGAGGAGGTGTGGAGATATGCAACTATCCTTTCTACATAGGAGAGCAGACAAACACTTCCACAAAAACGACTCTGTCTTATGATTTCGTGGAGGACGAATACAAGGACGCTTTCTTCAAATGGCTTGAATTTAAGCGGGGATGCAAGAAAATGTACAAGACGCAATCATCGCTACAAACATGCTACAATCATTTGAAAAAGATTAGCAATAACAACCCATCATTGGCAATGCAAATAGTGGAAGAAAGTATAGCCAACAACTGGTCTGGACTTTTTGCGAGAAAAGAAAACAAGAAAGACAATATAAACTTAAAAAACATGAAATATGATAGTGAATGGTAGAGAGTTGGATTTCGCAAAGGTAGCGAACTCGCTCAAAGATACAGGCTACCGACCGCAGCCACGAAACGTGCAGATACACATTCCTGACGCAAGGAAAAACCTAATGAACGGACTAAAGTACTTATGCGGAGAAAGAGCGAAATGGTGTGGAGAGTATGAAAAAATAGCCGAATGGCTGACAGACAACAAAGGACGTGGTCTTATGCTTGCTGGCAATTGTGGAGTTGGGAAAACACTCATTGGCATGCGCTTATTACCCATACTCATTAACCATTTTTGTGGTCGCATCGTAAATGTTTGCACGGCAATGGAGCTGAACAAGAATCCAGACCTCATCATGTCTAAACATATCATCTACGTTGATGACGTGGGGACAGAGGATGTGTCCAATATCTATGGCAATAAACGGCTTGTCTTTGCAGAACTGGTGGATGCAGCCGAGAAGAACGGGAAATTACTCCTCTTTTCCACTAATCTTGACGACATTGCTTTTACCGAAAAATATGGAGACAGAACCATTGACAGGCTGCACGCAATCGTGAGAAAAATAAACATTCAAGGTAAATCAAACAGATCATGAGAGAAATAGAAACAGAACTGACAAACCGTCTGGAAACAGCGATGCGATGCCACTGCAAGTTGGTGGCAAAGGCACGAATAAGGGACATTGCGAGATTGTACGCAGAGTATGGCGTATGTTCGTACGAGGAGAAATACAACGAATTGAAAGAAAAATACAACCCATGAAATCAATCACTTTTTACGAAAACAAGCACGAGGACAACCACCTCATGCTGTGTGGTATATATGCTGGCAAGGCGATGAAGAACCTATGCCTGTCTGTGGTTGATGCGCTATACTTCCTCAAGCGGCTCATCAGGCGTTACCCCTTTGTAGCACTATTTGTTGTCGTCTTCGCTGCGGTGATATTCAGCTATGTGGAGATAGGCAAGGCTCGCGCTGAAAGGGACAAGCTCTCGCACGAGCTGTATGTAATGAAGCAGAAAACAGAACAATTAGAAAATGGTAAAAACAGATAAAACTATGGAAAGAATATTAGACGCTTGCTGCGGAAGTCGTATGTGCTGGTTCGATAAGAATAATCCAGAAGCGTTGTTTATGGATATTCGACAAGAAACAACGACACTATGTGACGGGCGGACGTTGGAAGTAAGACCTGATGTTGTCGGTGATTTTCGCAAAATGCCATTTGATAATGAAAGTTTCCATATCGTGTTGTTTGATCCTCCTCATTTAAAAAATCTTGGCAAATCATCATGGCTTGCTAAAAAATACGGCCGTCTGTTCCCAACATGGGAAGATGACATCAAGCAGGGGTTTGATGAATGTATGCGCGTTTTGAAGCCTAACGGTGTGCTTATATTCAAATGGAACGAACAGCAGATACGAACTGATAAGATAGTTGAGATTGTCGGACGAAAACCGTTATTCGGTCATACGTCAGGCAAAGGTAATCATACAATTTGGATGTGTTTTATGAAATGATTGGATATGGAAGTATTGATGATTAAAACTTATATGAAACTATGAAAAGATTTTATTTTACATTCGGCCATGGAATAGATAATCCGCACCGCAACTGCTATCATGTGGAAGTAGCGGAGGATTATATAAAGGCACGGGAGCAGATGAATGATAAGTTCGGCACAGACAGGGCTTTTCAATATACAGAAGAGGAATGGCACATCAGTCGTGAAGATTACCAAAAATACATAGAAATGGGACGATGCTTTATACCCTGGCACGGGCGCTTCACGCAAGCGGAAATGTTTAACCTAAAAGAGATATAACGACAATGAAAACAAACAACGGCTGCAAAAGCCAAAACAACAATAAAATAAAGAACGAGACCGAGTTGTTAGAAATGTTTACAGATGGAGATGGCGTCAGAGCATTTACGTATGTTCCATTCCTCCATCCTGTCTACAATGAAGTTTGGGCAACAGAAGGTCATGTAATAATCAGAATTAGCCCGGACAGGCTTAGCAAACGCTACGAGCCTGTCAAAGGATGTGAAACACTAAAACCACCAAAAGTATTAAGACCATGCCATTTATCTTGTACATATAAGGCTATCAGACTGGCATTAGACGCATGTCCGTTAGTAGATGAAGTATTAACGGAAGAATACGAAGAAGAATGCGAGGAGTGTGGCGGTACAGGTGAGGTAGAATGGGAATACACAGATGATAACTTACATACGCATTACCATGATTTCGATTGCCCGAAGTGTGATGGTGATGGCAGGATAATACACAAGAAGGAAACATATACTGGCAAGAAAGTTCACGACGAAAATGCTGTCATAAAATTTGGGAATACATTTTTTCGATGGTTTTTTCTCGACATTGTGGCAAAGGCTTTAGCGCATATCGGAGCAGACGTAATAAGCATTACGGCAAACGACCCTTTCGGTATGACAGAGTTTGTGTTC
>JAQYET010000012.1 GCA_028723525.1 Prevotellaceae bacterium | reverse complement strand
GGAGAGCCAATCAACGAAGAAGAAGAGGTGTATGTCTTCGGGAACGGTGAAATGATCCATGAAAACTGCTTGGATGATTGGGCATACCGGTTTAAGGCAACTGCCCACAAGGAGGATCCCAGTGTCATATAAAGTCATTGCTAATACTAAAGATCTTTCCCGAGAGGATTGGCTCAAGATGCGGAAAGACTATATCGGCGGTAGTGATGCTTCAGCCGTGTGCGGGCTTAATCCCTGGCGGTCTGTGCTGGATGTGTGGATGGAGAAGAAGGCTACGGAGATTCAGGATAATCCCTCCTACAAGATGATTCTGGGAAACAAATTGGAACAGACAGTTGCAGAGCTTTTTGAAGAAAAAACCGGAAAAAAAGTTCGCCGAAATAATCAGATGATGGTCAGCGAAGAGCATCCATTCATGCTAGCGGATATTGACAGGGAGATCGTTGGAGAAGAGGCCATCCTGGAGTGCAAAACAACCTCAGGATGGAATCGCGATCAATGGAAAGACGGCGTTGTTCCTATTTGGTACCAACTCCAAGTTCAACATTATATGGCCGTAACAGGAGCTTCTCTGGCGTATGTAGCTTGCATGATTGGTTTTGAAGACTTTGTTATCCGAGAGGTTAAGCGAGACGAGGAAACTATTGATCTCCTGATCGATTTTGAAAAAAAGTTTTATGAAGGATTGAAGGATCCCGAGTGGATGCCGGAGCCGGATGGATCCAGTGCTTACACAGAGGCTCTACGGTTGAAATATAGCCGTTCTATAGCCAATGATGATCCGGTAGCCCTGCAGATGGACATCAGCCCTTATTTCGCCCTTGAGGAGGAGATCAAGGAGCTCACGGAGCGGAAGGAGCGGATGGCTCAAAAGATGATGAAAGCACTTGGCGAAGCCGAAACGGGGGAGAGTAAAGATGCCTTTGTCACTTGGAAAAGTGTGACTTCGAACCGCTTCGATTCCAAAAGCTTTCGGAAAGATCATCCGGATTTATATGAACAGTACAAGAAAGAAAGCACGTCACGGCGTTTTAAGGTGACCAAAAAGGAGGAAAGAAAATGACAACCGCTAAGCAGGCATTAATGAAACAGCAGAAAGCACAAACGGAGCCTACCCCCACGCAAAACATGCAGAGTCTTCTTAAGAGCATGGGGAAGGAAATAGCCAATGCCCTTCCGGAAAACGTCAAGTCGGAGAGATTTCAGCGGGTAGCCCTTACGGCTTTCTCAAGCAATCCAAAGCTTCAGCAATGCGATCCGATGAGCTTTCTGGCGGCTATGATGCAGTCGGCCCAACTGGGACTGGAGCCTAACACGCCCCTTGGACAAGCCTATCTCATCCCTTATGGTAAGCAGGTCCAATTCCAACTTGGTTATAAGGGAATCATTGACCTGGCGATGCGGTCGGGTCAATACGAGTCAATCTATGCCCATGCCGTCCATGAAAATGATGACTTCGATATGGATTACGGCCTAGAACAATCGTTAAAACACAAGCCCCTTCTATTCGGCGATAGAGGTCCTGTGATTGGGTACTACGCCGTCTATAAGCTTACTAACGGGGGATATGGCTTCGCCTATATGACTAGAGACGAAATCCAGGCCCACGGAAAGAAGTTTTCCAAAAGCTTCTCGAATGGACCTTGGGCCACAAACTTTGACGCGATGGCTAAAAAGACGGTGATTAAACAAGCCCTGAAATACGCCCCCATGTCCATTGAGCTTCAAAAGGCAACTTCGGTTGACGAGAAATCCACCAGTAAGGAAACGACTCAATCAGCGATTGACGAGAATATTATTGAATCCGCCTTTACGTATGTGGACGAGGAAACCGGGGAAATCCACGATGATGGGGATGACTTTCTAGGACCGGATTTCAAGCCGGTAGAGGGAGTTGAGGAGTAGAGATGGCTATCGGGTGGATTGCTCTTCATAGAAAAATCCTCGATAACCCTCTCTGGGAAGATAAGCCATTTGCAAGAGGTCAGGCTTGGATTGATCTCTTGCTAATGGTCAATCATAAAGACAATCAAGCTCTTTTTGATGGAAAGATCATTGAGGTAAAAAGGGGAGAAAAAATCACCTCAATCCGTTTTTTGGCAGAGCGTTGGGGGTGGAGCCGAACAAAAGTAATGTCTTTTTTGGAAGTTTTGGAAGGCGCTGGAATGATCTCTTTCCAAAGTGACACAAAAAAGACAGCCATAAAAGTTCTGAACTACAGTAAATATCAGGACTTCGGCGATGATGGCCCGAATGAAAAAGCCACAGAAAAGCCACAGAAAGGACACAGAAATGACACAGAAATGACACAGAAAAACACAAACAACAATGTAAAACAATATAACAATGATCAACAAGAAAAGATATATATAGCCGGGCAGGCCCGGCAATCCAGCTCTAAAAACCCCGATCAAGCTTCTGAGAAGACCGCCAACGACGTTGCACAAGCAGACGAGATGGTCTCCGACGACGAAGCAAGTAAGAGAACCGATGACTCTGCCAAGGTAGACGAGGCCGCTCAGAAAAACAGGATCCCTTATCGGGAGATTATTGGCTATCTAAACGCCAAGACTGGGAGAGCCTATAAATCCTCAGCAAGCAAAACTCGTGAAAAAATACATGCTCGATGGGCTGAGGGTTACCGGCTGGATGACTTCAAGCGAGTTGTTGATGTAAAGGCGGCTCAGTGGCAGGAAGACCCTAGAATGTCAAAGTATTTGCGGCCAGAAACACTGTTTGGGCGTAAGTTCGATGGCTATGTCAACGAGGGCCTGGAAGCGCCGAAAAGCGCCTATCAAGCCCAGTTTGAAAGGGATCTTCAGGCAACAATGGAGGGGTGGGGGCAATGACAAACACAGGAAATCAGACACAAGTAAATATTCCCCCAAGATATTCCAGCCTTCTTGAGGACCCCTGGATTGTTGACGTGAAGATAAGCGGAATTTATGAGTCCGTGGTCTTATCTCAGAATCCGGAAATCTCCCGAAAAGAGGCGGAGAGTGGTGTGGGCTATTCGAGCAAGGGAATCATGATTGGCGATATCCGCCCAAAGAACCGGGGCCAAGAGGACGTTGTTGCCCAGGCAAAGAAATACACCCAGGGCTTTGGCATGGGGATCCCGAGAAAGTCTAAAAACGGCTTATTCATCCATGGGGCTATCGGAACGGGAAAGACCTATATCGCCTCAGCCATTGCCAATACACTAATTTATCAAGGCCTTGACGTACTCATGACCTCACAATCAGCCATGATGGACCGGATCCGTCGTGGAGATTTAGGCGAGATCGGACCATCGAACCGTTTTTTAACGAAGTGCCTAAGCTATGACGTGCTTATCATTGACGATTTAGGCAAAGATAAGCCAACAGAGTACACCATGAGCCAGCTTTTCCGGATTCTGGACCAAAGAGTTTCCGACCTCTTGCCGACCATCATCACAAGCAATCACAGCTTACAGGATCTTGTGAAACAGCTGACCCCTGACGGAGGGGAGCTGACGAGAGCGTACAGCATGGCCGATAGAATCCATCAAGCGTGTCAAACATTGGTCTTGTCCGGAAAAAGTGTGAGGAGATAAGGGGGAGAAATCGTGAAAGTCTACATTGCAGGCCCGATGACGGGCTATGAAAACTATAACCGGGAGGCTTTTTTCGAGGCCGCCATAAAGCTCAAGTTAAGAGGGGCGGAGCCGGTCCATACAGCGAGCCTGCCGGACGGCCTTGGCTACGAAGTGTATTTGGAAAAGAGCCTAGAGGCACTAGATGGGTGCGATGCCATCTGTTTCCTTAGAGGCTGGGAAGAAAGCAAAGGGGCCCTGATGGAGTACGGTTACGCAAAGTCCAGAGGGCTTCCGGAGATCAAGCTATGAGTATATGGGAGATCATTGCTTACATTTGCTTCGCCATAGCGGCAATTGACGGAGTAATTCTTATCTTCCTGGTTTACAGGCATTGGGATGAGATAAAGGGCTTTAGAAAGGAGAAAGATGATGACGTGTGATGATCAAGAAATTCAGACCCTCATGAAAGGGTTGGTGGCAAGTGGCGAGATCAGCGAATTTTTTATGACCTATGTAAAAGACGGGGAAATTTATTGTTATTCCATAGCCACATTAGGAACACTTATTCAAACTTATGATCAATTTATAAGTCTGATCATGGGAAAGTATGGCCTGGATGAAAAGAACGCAATGAGCATGATTGAGACATTAATGAAAAATCTTAAGCGGATGAGAGGGGAGGAATAATTCAATGAAAAAGAAGACACAAAAAATGCTTGATGAGATGGAACAAATTTTGCACAGCCTTAAAAGTGAAGGAGAAATTGATGATTTTTACCTGATGACTGGCGTAGACGGCTGTTATAGCCACAGTTGGGGGATGCATGTGAGGGCAGGAGTCGCAATTTATTCAATGATAATACGATCACTTTGTAAGGAGCCGGGGCAAGACAAAGACGATATAAAAGACGTTTTTTGGAAACTGGAAGACCTAGCGACAGAGAGCAAAGGATCATTGGAGGACTTTGAGTGAAGCTGACTCTCTACGGAAACCCGGCCACGAAGAAGAATAGCCAGTCTATCATCATCAATCGAGCGACCGGACGGCCTATGCTCATCCAGTCAAAGAGATACAGGGAATATGAAAACGCATGCATCCAGCAAATCACAGGCCTACACCGGAAAAAGATTGATTATCCCGTCACCGTCATTTGCCGATACTTCCGGAAGACAAAGCACCGGGTAGACCTGACAAACCTCCTGGAGGCGACTGACGACATTCTAGTCAAGGCCGGAGTTCTTGCGGATGATAATTCACAGATTATCAAGAGCCATGATGGGTCCAGGGTGTTCTTTGACAAGGACAATCCGAGAGTGGAGATAGAGATAGTGGAGTATACATGAAAAAAGATATAAGCCGATGCAAGTGTGATGGGCGATCACTATTTTCTCTTGTGGATGCAATTGGGTTCGGACTCCGAGAAGAAATTGCCAAATATGCCAAGAAATATAACAAGAGTGGAACAGAAGGGATGAAGACGAAAACTTGTGTTTGCCTACTTGATCTCTTCTTCCATCCAATTTTCTCAACAGCATTTGACAAACCAGAAGACGTCTTGCCATTTGCAAACCAATTTATCGACAAGAAGGATAAAATCACACTGGATGACCTAATACTTTATGAAGATTATCGAATCTGCCCAATGTTTGACAGAGACAAGCTCGTCAAGATCGAGACAGAGAAAAAGTAAGAGAAGGAGGAAAAGGCCGGATGCATTTAGGAAGAGATGACCTAGAAAAATATCAAAAATACAAATCGGCCCTTTCCTCCCTGTTACTTGAGGAACCGCAGAAGGAATCGTACATAAGGGCAATTTCATACTCACACACCAAGTCAAAAACTACACCAGACAATACCAATGGATCCAGACTTGAGAAGATCGCCATCCACGAAATCGAAAAAGAAGAAGAGCGAGAAGATAGCATACGCCATCTCAGAGCGAAAATCATTTTGATCGAGCGGTTTATCTATTCCATCGAGGATCCCATCACAAAAGGCATTTTCATCTCACGAGTTTTTCAGAATCTCCGCTGGAGAGAAGTCGCAGACAATTTCCATATGTCAAAGTCCGCATGCTGGGAGATATACGATAATTACCTAAAAAGTGCAAAAATCGAGTAAAAAAAAGGACAGAATGGACAGAATGGACAAAATGGACAGAATGGACAAGCAAATTGTGATACGTTAAAATCGGGAATTCTCTAAGGAATTCCTTTTCTAGGAAAAAGGGTCTGATGGCGAATAAAAAAGCAAGGTCTTTTCCATAGCATGTATTTCAGCCTTGCACCTCCTTAAAAGCGCCTAGGTTAAAAAGGGAGTAATACCCTGCCCTAAATCAGGGCGGATGAGCTGACAAGGGCTTCCGCCACCTTAGGACCCGGGGACTCATCATCCCCGGTTTCTTTTTGCCAACCAGTTTATTTTGAAAGAGTTGGCCAATCTTCCTGGTAAGGGGAGACCAGAAATGCCTGTGTTTATGAAGCCTACCGGACAACTCCAACTTTGCGGGCGAGACAAGATTAAACAAGGGCATTTCACACCACTAAAAAGAAAGGGGGTGAAACCATGGCTGAAAGACCAGCAAGAAGGCCAAGACGTCCAGGTAAACCAACTAGTGCACGAAAGCGCTTACTATCAAGTTCACGGGCAAAAAGGCAAACAAGGCCAAAAAAGAAGCACACTGGAAGAAAAGGCAAGTAGTCGGGGGATGAGTCCAATGAGCACAGCATTATACGACCCAATTAAAGCCATGAGAAACGTGACCGATGAAACAATAGCTATATCGACGATTGGCGTTAAACGAGATAAGAAGGCGAAAAAGCTATGGGAAGATGGAATGGCAGAGTGTTTGCGGAGGCTTAAACCGACAGCCGTCCTTGTTTATGGGGGCCTTATTGACTTTGATTTTAAGGGTATAAAAGTCATAGAGATAAAAAACAGCGTAACTGAAAGATGGAGGGGACAAGATGACTGAAAATAACATCATCAATCCAGAAGTTGAAGAAGAAAACGAGGCAGTTGAGCCTAAAGTTATCGACACAATCCAAGCCGACTCCCCCGAGAACCTTGACAAGATCTTTTCTTACATAACAATGGTCAGATTTGAAGATTATGCCCTGTTTGATAGTTTTGAACTGTATAACTTTGAGACAGAAGAGAGCGTTCAATTCAACAGCGCAAAAGAGGCGATGGACTATGTTTTGAATGGAAAGACAGTCGGAGAACACATTAAAGATTTTAAGTTGATATTGACAGAATAGGGACTGAACAACAAATGAACACGTTGGAAAAAGCACTTGAACAAAGTGCTTTTTTTGTGCTCAAAAGGAGACATTATGGGCGGTAGAGGCACATCAGGTGTAATGGGTGGCGGTTTCTTGCATGGTGGGGGAGGCGATGAAGAGTTGGAATATCATCCGATATTCCCGGCATATTTTAATAAACAGGGGCGTTTTGCCTCTGTGGAAGGGGCGGAAAAGATATTCAGTGATAAATATAAATCAGCAAAGACAGAATATGCTGTAAGCGTGGATGAACTAGGGTTTGTTCATAGCGCTTCTACTAGTGGTAACAAAAGTGTGACCATCATTCCCCCTATTGGGAAGAATCATACGTTAATGCACAACCATCCAGGCGGTAGCAACTTTAGTGGTGTGGATCTTAACACATTTGCAACTAATAAAAACATGAAGACAATGAAGGCAATCGGAGCGGACAAGACCTATTCAGTGACCAAAACAAAACGGTTTAAAGCTGAAAGTTTTGTCAAGGCCATAAGCAAAGCCCGTTGGCCAAGTAAATTGGAGTATTCTGAAGGCGTTGAATGGTGGCTTAAGAAGAACGAAAAGGCGTTTGGATATAAGTACGAATCCTATAAGACGAGATAAGACGAAATGAAAGGAGGGTCTTCGTAATGAAAAGAGAACCAAAGTCATACTATGAAACGCAAGAAGGCCTGAATTACCTCACTTATCTCTATCGAGACCGAATGATGACAGATGACGAGGTGGCCAAAGAAATCGGATATTCGCGGAGGACGATCTATAACTGGAGAAACTCCTCTTCAAAGATTGATGGGGCGATACGGCTTGGAAAACAGTATGTTGACACACAGGTTGAGAACAAGCTTTTGAGCGAGGCACTAAAAGGAAACGTGACGGCGATTATTTTCTGGCTCAAGAACAGAAAGCCGAAAAAATGGCGAGACGTTCAGGAAATTGGGCTAGATGCGACGATAGACACCCCGGATATTAACAAGTACAAAGACTTCCTGAAATGCGATGACACAGAAGAATGAGTGGCTGAGGGCTGTTCGTGATTACCCGGTATCTTTTGGCATCTCCGCCGGGTATGACAAGCTGACTGATCTGCACAATGAATGGATCCGGACATTCATTCGTAAGCGAAAAGATCAGACCTTGCAGGCACACCGTGGGTCATATAAAACCACATGCGTTATGGTGGCCCTGGCTTTAATGATCATTGTCTATCCAGATGAGGCGCTCCTCTTCATGAGGAAAACAGAGGCGGACGTCAAAGAAGTTATCAGAGGCGTAAAGAACCTCCTGCAAACCCCGATGTATCAAGACCTTTGCGTGGCTTTGTATGGGAGAAAGCTTCAACTAACCATTGACTCCTCTTCCGTTGTGGACACAAATCTAAAAATAGGTCCTAGAGGTACTCCACAGCTTACGGGCGTTGGTATTAACGGCAACCTCACCGGCCAACACTACGACATCATCTGCACAGACGATATCATCACACTTCAAGACCGCATCTCACGGGCCGAAAGAGAACACACCAAGATCATTTACCAGGAGCTTCAGAATATCAAGAACAAGGGTGGACGGTTTATCAACACGGGAACCCCGTGGCATAAAGACGATGCCTTCCTCCTGATGGGAGATGTGAAAAGATACGACTGCTATTCCACCGGGTTAATCTCAAAGGACGATCTCAATAAAATCCGTCAAAGCATGGGACCAAGCCTTTTTTCTGCTAACTACGAACTTCGCCATATCTCAGTTGAAGAACAAATGTTCACCTCGCCGAAATTCTTTGATGGATGGCCCGTCAAGATTTATGACGGCATTGCCCATATTGATGCTTCCTATGGGGGGGCTGACTATACAGCCTTTACGATCCTTAAGCCTCAGAAGGATGGCACTTTCCTGGTCTTTGGAAAGCTATGGAGCAAGCACGTTGATGATGTGCTCCCCATGATCCTGGCCTATCACCGGGAATACCGAGCAGGAACGATATGGACAGAAAAGAATGCGGATAAGGGCTATTTGAACCGGTCCATCCGGGAGATGGGCTTGCCGGCGAAAAACTATAACGAAAGCATGAACAAGTATGTAAAGATCGCCACTTACCTGAGGGCAAACTGGGACAAGGTGGTCTTCATGGAGGGAACCGATCGGGAGTACATTGATCAGATCCTGGAATACACAGAAAACGCCGAGCATGACGATGCGCCGGATAGCTTGGCATGCCTTTTAAGACGAGTGACAAAGGGGGCTAGGTACTTATGATTTTTAACGATGCGGTTTTCCTTGACATTCAACGCATCAAGGAAAGCGGATTAAATATCGACTATGATTTCCTCCATGAGGAGATCCGGTCTCTTTTACTGTCTGATGAGTACCAGAGCATCCTTGACTCATACAAGTACTATGACGGACAGCATGACATTTTGAAGTCAGGCAACGGAAGAAAGGAAATCGGCCTAGGCGGTGGCCTTCAGCCGGTCACCGATGCTATCGACAAAAGGATCGTGGACAATCAATATGCCGTGGCGGTTGATAAAAAGAAGAATTACCTTTTTGGCAAAGCCTTTACCTTCACGGCGGAGGAGGGGTCTGAAGACTACCTGGAGAAGATCCGGGATTTTTTTGATTCTGACCTGATGGCCCTGGTCAACGAAACCGCAACCGACTGCATCCTGGCCGGCGAGTGCTACTGGTATCCCTACTATGATTTGAATGGAGAACTGCATTTCAAGAAGCTTGATCGGACGCAGTGCTTTGTTTTTTACCAAGACGAGGAGAAGCACATCCCGGAGTCATTCATCCACTTTTACGACACCACACACCGCACAAAAACACAAGATACCGTCATTAAGCACCTGGACTACTACGAAAAAGACGGCGTGACGAGGTGGGAGAATGGGAAGCAGACACAGGAGAAAATGCCCTATAACCGCATAGCGGGCCAACCGGCGGACATATGGGAAGGCAAGCTCCCACTGATTGTTTGGAAACTCAATCCTTCCGGGCGAATCCCTTTTAGAGATATCAAAGGGGCGCAAGATGCCTTGAATGAGTTAAAAAGTCAGATCGTCAATAATAGCCTGGAAGATGAGCGGACAACCCTTTTATGGATTGAAAACTACTCGGGCTCTGCGACAGATTATGAAAATCCCGGTCAAAGCGTGAGAAAAAAGCTCCATGAACGGGGCATTATCTTTACAGAGTCGATTGACGGGGTACCTGGCGGTGTTCATACCATCCGGATTGACTTTGAACCTGAAAAAAGACTCCTTGTCTGCGACATGCTAAAACAGACAATCGTGGAAAATATGCGCTCTTTCGATGCTAAGGGCTTCCGAGAAGGAAACCCCAACATGCTGAACATTCGGTCGGCGTATAGTGACATGGAAGAGGATGCCCATGAGATGGAAAGACAATTCCAGTCCTCTCTCGATAGTCTTCTCTTTTTCATTGACAAGGAGATTGGGGTCAATCCAGACGGTGGTCAGGACGTTGATTTTGTCTTTAATAAGACCATGATGATGAACGAGTCGGAAAAGATCCAAGACATCCTAGCAAGCCAGCCGATTTTGCCGAAGAAATTCCTTATTGCCCAGCATCCGTGGGTGGATGATCCCGACAAGATGATGGAAGACCTGGAAGCAGACCGCAAAGCCTATAACGACTATCTCAGAGACCAGCAAAGCGGAGGTAATCCCTATGATACTTTCCCGTCACGGCCACCCGGAGAGGGGATAGCCAATGCCGAATAACGCTGATTATTGGGCCAAGCGAGCGCAGGAAATCGAAGAATCCCATATCAGGGACTTTGAGGAATATGCTGATCGACTGGAGAGGGCCTTTTCCGGCTCTAGGGAAGCGTATATCCAGAAAATGGAGTACTACCTAGATAGGCTAGCAAAAACGCAAGGACTAACTCCTGAGGGGGCTGTGCAGGCACTTAATGCACGAGAGATTGAAGCCTACCGGATGAGCCTCAGCGAGTATACGAAATGGGCTGAAAAAGGTCTTGATGCACCGGAGGAGGTCAGGAAGAAGCTTGAACAGGCCTCCATCATCTACCACCTTTCCTACTATCAAGCCATGATGAATGAAATGTTTTTTGTCACATCCAAGCTTTGGCAGGAAGTCGGGCAGGATATGACAAGATTTCTTGGCGATAAATATGCGAATAACTATTACAGCTATACGAAAAACCTCCAAGATTTAACCGGAAATTACCAGCACATCACCGGTATTTCATGGAGGAATTTCAGAGATGTGCTCAACGAACCCTGGGCCCCGGATGGGAAGTCATTCTCTAGTCGTATTTGGGAAAATAATGCCCGGCTTTCCACAAGGCTCCAAGAAGAGCTAACCAACGTCATCACCGGACGATATGGAAAAGATAAGGCGGCCGAAGCCATCGCAAGTTTTGCCAATGATGAAGTGGTAAAGGACTATAATGTCTCGCTCGGAAATGCCAAAAGGCTGGTTCATAGTGAGATGCACCGCCTCCTCGACAGCGGGCAGATAAAAGCCTTCCATGAGCAGGGAGTCCCCATGTATCAGTACTCAGCAACACTTGACCTTAAGACAACGCCTTTTTGCAGGCACATGGATGGAAAGGTCTTTAAGGTGGAGGAATACGAACCCGGGGTCACTGCTCCTCCACACGGTCCCTGGTGTAGGTCAACCATCATCCCAAGATACCCTGACGATGACATGGACGGCGGTATGAGGGCAATGCGAAACCCCAAGACCGACAAGACAGAGCTGGTCAGTGCCAAGATGACCTATGATGAGTGGTACCAGGAATACGTAGAAACAGAATAGAAAATAAAACGGTCTCTTTTTTCAAGAGGTCGTTTTTATTTTGCCCAAGCCCGGATGAAGGCGTAAAAAGCATTCTCGGGTCAACCAC
>JAQYET010000011.1 GCA_028723525.1 Prevotellaceae bacterium | reverse complement strand
TTGATTATCAGCTATAAAGGTACGAAAAACCTACGACATGGACAAGCTTTTTGAAGAGAAAAAATGAAGAGTTTTTGCGACTATATTGAGTTCACTTTTTAGGTCCTTCATTCTCCCTCTTAAGATCACAATCAGCTTGTCATTTATAATGCGTCAGCCCTGTGCTTTAGTACGCTTCGTGTTGCACTTACTACTGGAAATTGTATATCTACGCAACACGGCAATCTATGAAGACTATCGCAAAATGCAGGTCAGCAAAGAGCCTCTTAGCGAGAATCAGAAGCACACTCGGCTGGCAGCTCAGTATGATTTGTCAGTGACGATGGTGCGCAAGATGCTGGATACCTATATGAGAGACTATCCTCTCTCACAAGATCTCTCCACGTCTTACCTGACAGCGAACACAGATGAATAAGTAGACCCCTCTACCACCCAGCCAGTCTATGTGCGTCTCCATGTCATCCATCAACTACAAAGACCTCGTGCCTGATGTTATGAGCTACGAGGCTCTCAAGAAGCTTTGCCAGCGAGGTAAGGTGCGTCGTGTGGTGATGGGCGGTAATGGTCGAGAGGCTATGTATGATGTGGAGAGCTTGCCTGTGCGGTATCGGCGTGAGGTGTATCGTCGCTATCCGGACTTGGCTGAGCGTCAGAGGAGTGAGGGACTTATGGATCTTATCGAGCCAAATGCGGCTGCGGAGCATTACTTTGCGACTTATCTGCTGTGCGAAGCGACCACGGAGGAGCGCAAGGGCGGTAGGCACTTGCCGGTGGCTAAGCAGCGTGAGTATGCGAATAACTGCGCTATCCTGGATGCTATCGATCGTCAGCTGGCGAAGTTGACGTGTGGCGAGGGGGTGAAGAAGAGCAAGACGGAGTTTTGGGCGGAGATGGCTGAGTCGATGCCTCGGATTAAGGAGAGGTACCCTAATAGCTTGCCAGAGAATGCTCGTAGCTTGCAGCGTAAGTACACGCTGTACAAGCGTGAGGGCTTTGGGTCGATGATCCACAAGCTGTACCAAAACACAAACGCCACCAAGATACTCACCGAGGAGCAGGATGCTGTGCTGCTGGTCTTGGTGACACAGTACAATAATCTAGAGGATACGCGTATCGCCTCTCTATATAATAGTATAGCAGCGAGTCAGTCGCCCTGCTGGAGTACGATCACCGCCTCGACGGTGCGCAACTGGCGCAAGAGCCACCCTCAGGAGACGGCTTATGGGCGACTGGGAGCTACGAAGTTTAAGGCGTCTAAGTCTATGCAGGTGCGTCGGTCTAAGCCTACGGCACCGTTCCTGCACTGGAGTCTCGATGGGTGGACTGCTGAGCTGCTCTACCAGAAGCGCACGGAGCGCAAGAGTGGCACGGTGGTGACTTATCACAATCGCCTGACGATGGTTGTGGTGCTAGACACGTCGTGCGACTATCCTATGGGGTATGCTATCGGTGACCACGAGACGCCCGAGCTGATCAAGGCGGCACTGCGCAATGCTGCGCTGCATAGTCGTGAGCTGACGGGTGAGATGCTACGTGCCTGCCAGATACAGAGTGACCGCTACGCTATCAAGAAGATGAGCGAGCTGTACAGCAAGGCTGGTCAGTGGGTCACTCCTGCGGCTGCTCGGAATGCTAAGGCTAAGCCTATCGAGCGGTACTTCGGCTACCTTAATAATACGTATTGCAAGGTGCTGCACAACTGGGCTGGCTATGGTATCACGACTGATCCGAATAAGCAGCCTAATAGTGAGGCGAAGAATGCTTTGAGACATTGCTTCCCCGACGAGGCTGGTTGTCGCCAGCAGTTGGTGGAGATTATAGAGGCGGAGCGCGCGGCTAAGCGTGCTGAGCTGCTGGAGCTCTTGACACGCCTGCCTGATAAGTACCGCCTGCCGATGACGCGTGCGGACTATCTGCTGGCGTATGGCGAGACGACGTCTCGGACTATTCAGCTGGAGGGTTGCGGTGTGCGTCCTCAGTTGCTGGGTGTGCGCCGTGCTTACGACACGTTTGACCCGACCTTTAGGGAGCATGCGGACGCAGACTGGTCTGTCTACTATGATCCTGACGACCTGAGCAATATCTTGGTGACTACCGAGGGGGACACGCGTCGCTACCTGCTGGAGGAGAAGTATGTGCAGCCTATGGCGCTGGCTGAGCAGAGTGCGGCTGATCGTGAGGAGCTGGCTCGTGTGCAGGCTTACAACAAGGCTCAGCGTGAGTCTGTGGAGGAGCGTATCATGTCGGCTCATGAGCTGGTGCATGTGGCTCTGGAGGAGAATGAGGTGGGTCGGAATATTCTGAACCGTCTGATGCTCCTGGATAGTAAGGGTCAGCACAAGGATGAGCGTAGCTTGATCAATAGTCAGCTGGGCTCAGGCGAGGAGGCGGAGTTTGAGGAGGTGGACTATGACCTGTTTTGGAAATGAGAGGTTAGAGGGGTGTCTAGAAATAGTTACGTAACTATTGGAAATTAATAACGTAACTATCAAACGATAATAACGTAACTATTTTGGAAGTGATGAGAAGGCTTTTTGGCCGTACTACAACGGACGCTCAGAGCGAGCGTCCCTACAGGACTCGGTAACACCAACCAAAAGCCAAAAGCTAAAAGCTAAGAGCAAGAGAGATATATACAAACACTTAAATAGATATGAGTATGAACGAAGATGAGAAGAGAGCTGTGGTGGAGCGCCTGGAGCGTTACGTACGGCTCAAGGGAAGCCAGAAGAAGGCTTCGAACAGCCTGGATGGCGTGAGCTCTGCGACGATCAACAAGATGCTGCGCGGTACGTGGGACGATATAGCAGACCCTATGTGGCGCAACTTGGCTAATCAGCTGGGAGCCTCTACGGAGCGCACTTGGCAGATAGCCCCGACGAAGGCTTACCGCAAGATGGGCTTCCTCCTTGCGGAGGCACAGCGCAATAGCTTGACGCTGGGTATCGTGGGTAGCGCTGGCACGGGCAAGAGCGAGGCTGTGCGTCAGTATGCTGAGACGCATAGCAATGTGTACCACCTGGCTTGTGCTGAGTTTTGGCGCAAGAAGGTCTTT
>JAQYET010000010.1 GCA_028723525.1 Prevotellaceae bacterium | reverse complement strand
AACAACCTCGGTGCCGTCCTTTACCTTGTTCTCAGGGATAGTAACCTTTCCAGTCTGCGGGTCGATCGTCACATCTGATCCGTCTGGTACGCTCCATGTTCCGTCATCGCCCTTTGTTGCTATCACTGTTACCGGCTTATCCGATCCTTCCGGTGTGTATGTGATTTCTACAGTCTTAGTGTCAGCGTCAGCTGGTGGTGTAACCTCGATGCTTCCGTCGTCCTTTGCCTCTACCTTTGGTGCTGACGGTGGAGTAGTGTCTGCTGGTGTTTTTGCACTTACGGTAGCTTTGGCTGTTGCATTATCTGTTGTTCCGTCTGCGTAGCTTACTACTACAGGGATATTTACATCGCCTGCTGGCTGGTCAGCGGGTGCTACATATGTTACCTTTCCAGTCTTATCGTCTATGCTTGCTCCCTGTGGTGCGTCTGCTCCTAGCTCATACTTAGCCACAGGAACTGTAGTCTTATCAACAGGCTGTCCTGCTTTGTCCTTAAATGTAGGTTCAACTGTCGCAGTCTCACCTTGCTTTACAGTCATATCGCCGTATTCAGGCTGGTACTTGTCAGCGTTTGATTCTGCTGGCGTTTTTGCACTTACGGTAGCTTTAGCTGTTGCATTGTCTGTGGTTCCGTCTGCGTATTTCACTACGACAGGAATTTCTACATCGCCTGCTGGCTGGTTTGCTGGTGCTGTATAGGTTACAGCTCCAGTTGTTGAATCAACGCTTGCGCCCTCTGGTGCATTTGGTCCTAGCTCATACTTAGCTACAGGAACATCTGCTTTATTCACAGGCTGTCCTGCTTTGTCCTTAAATGTAGGTTCAACTGTCGCAGTCTCGCCTTGCTTTACAGTCATACCGCTGTATTCCGGCTGATATTTATCAGCGTTGGATTCTGCCGGCGTTGTTGCACTTACAGTAGCCTTAGCTGTTGCGTTATCTGTTGTTCCATCTGCGTAGCTTACTACCACAGGGATTGTTACTTCGCCTGCTGGCTGGTTTGCTGGTGCTGTATAGGTTACAGCTCCAGTTGCTTGGTCGATGCTTGCGCCCTCTGGTGCATTTGGTCCTAGCTCATACTTAGCTACAGGAACGGTTGCCTTATCAACAGGCTGACCTGCTTTATCCTTAAATGTAGGTTCAACTGTCGCAGTTTCACCTTGTTTTACAGTCATACCGCTATATTCAGGCTGGTACTTATCAGCATTGGAATCTGCTGGTGCCGCAGCACTTACAGTAGCTTTGGCTGTTGCATTGTCTGTTGTTCCGTCTGCGTAGCTTACTACCACAGGGATTGTTACATCGCCTGCTGGTTGGTCTGCTGGTGCCGCGTAGGTTACAACTCCAGTTGCTTGGTCGATGCTTGCGCCCTCTGGTGCATCTGCTCCTAGCTCATACTTAGCTACAGGAACATCTGCTTTATTCACAGGCTGTCCTGCCTTGTCCTTAAATGTAGGATTTGCCGTTGCTGTCTCGCCCTGTTTTACTGCCATACCGCTGTATTCAGGCTGATATTTTTCGGCACTTGATTCTGCTGGTGTGGCTGTGCTTACGACTGCCTTGGCAGTTGCAGTGTCCTCTGTGCCGTCCTCGTATTTTACTACTACAGGGATCGTTACATCACCTGCCGGCTGGTCTGCTGGTGCTGTATAGGTTACCTTTCCAGTCTTATCGTCTATACTTGCTCCCTGTGGCGCCTTTGCTCCAAGTTCATACTTAGCTACAGGAACAGTCGCCTTATCAACAGCCTGTCCTGTATTGTCCTTGAATGTAGGTTCAACTGTTGCTGTCTCGCCTTGCTTTACAGTCATATCGCTGTATTCAGGCTGGTACTTATCAGCACTTGATTCTGCTGGTGCATCTGCCCAAACAGCATAAAGAGTTGTTCCCTCAGCAACCTTGCTCAAGTCAGCAACATCCGAAACTGTAGCATCAGCCTTTGTTGCCCAGCCCTTGAAGACCTTACCCTCTTTTGTTGGAGCTTTCGGCTCATTAACCCCGTCAGAAATATCGTCGGTTATTTGAGTTTTGTCACCCTCAAACTTTCCGCCATTAGCATCAAAGGTTATAATCTTTTCTGCCGTG
>JAQYET010000009.1 GCA_028723525.1 Prevotellaceae bacterium | reverse complement strand
AACACTGCCCTTGATCTGCCCTTATTCTAGGACCATGAGGATCCCAAAACCATATCCCAGCGGTTGGAAAAGCCCCAAATTTCTCAACCGCTCGTTGTATCGTTGTATCTTGCTGGTTGATTTTACCATAAATGGGATGGGTCACCATGGAAAACGGCGGATGATGAGCCCGATCGGGGTGATGGCGAAGTGAGGGTACCGCCCTTTCCGCCATTTTCGCCAATTGGGGCGGTATGGCGATACCGCCCTTCTCGTCGTTTTCGCCACTTGGAGGGGCATGGCGATACCCCTCCTTCCCCACGTTTTCACCACCTAGAGGGGTATGGGAATACCCCTCCTTCCCCACGTTTTCGCCACTTGGAGGGGTATGGATACAGCCTTTTGGGCTCCGTCCGGCGTATGTCCATTGACAAAACTCCCGTTCCCTGAGTCTGAAATCCCATATTTTCTGAAATTCCAAAGCTTGCGGCCTTGCCAATTTGTCGAATCTCAAAAAAAGGATCCAAAACCCTGACAAATTTCTTAATCCTAAGATTGTTAGGGCCAAGAGCCCTGACAATTCGCTAGATTGTAAGAAAATCAGGGTGAAAAAAGACCCTGTCAAATGGGCTAATCGCAAGAATATCAGGGAAAAAGCCCTGCCAATCTGAAAAATTTCAAAAATATCAGGGGCAAAAAAGGCCCTGATAATTTGGAGGGCCGAAATAATGTCAGGGTCTATAACCCTGATAATTACTCAGATCTAGCAATTATCAGGGTTTGAAGAGCACCTGGGAGCCTCCCTTTCGTGGTATAATCCAGTCAAACGCCTCATGCGCCGACAAGCCGCAGGCTCCCCACCCAACGCCCCCGCCGGCATCCCACATCCAAACCCCGCAAAGGATCATTCTCATGGAAGTTTTCACACAATCCCTATTGGACCAGGCCCTTGCCCTGGGCAAACTCTTCACCAAGGACGGAAAGGTGGCCGACTATATCCCCGAGCTGTCCATGCAGAACCCCCACCTCCTGGGTTTGGCCTCCTACCAAGATGGCCGGCTCCTGACTGCGGGCCATGCGGACATCCCCTTCACCATCCAGTCCATCATCAAGGTGGCCCTCTATTCCATTGTTTTGGAACACTATTCCATGGATGAGCTCCGCCACTACGTGGGGGTTCAGCCCTCGGCCAAGCCCTTCAACTCCGTCATCGAGCTGGAGCTGTCCAACAAGAATGTCCCCGTCAACCCCTTCATCAATGCGGGAGCCATCGTCACCGTTGCCCTCATCCACCAAGTCTATGGCGACCGGTCCCGCCAGGTCATCGCCGACCGCCTGGCCAACCTCATCGGCCGAAAAGCGGACTACAGCGAGAAAGTCAAGGCCTCCGAATCCGCCACCGCCTACGGAAACCGGACCCTCATCTACCTCATGCTCTCCTGTAAGATCCTCCCCGCCGACCTCCCGGTGGAGGAGATCCTGGACATCTATTTCACCTCATGCTCCTTCCTGGTCACCTGTCGGGACCTGGCCCACTTCTCCTTCGTCCTCTCCAATGAGGGCAAGGACGAGGATGACCGCCCCATCCTTTCCCGGGTCAATGCCCAGATCCTTCGCTCCCTCATGGCCTCATGCGGGACCTACGACTATAGCGGCGAGTTTGCCCTCCGGGTCGGCCTCCCCGCCAAGTCCGGCGTGGGCGGCGGCATCCTGACCGCCTCCCCCGACCCCTTCGGCCTGGCTGTCTTCGGCCCGGCCCTGGACAAGCACGGCAACTCCTACGCCGGCGTCCGAATGCTGGAGTTTTTGTCCCAGGCATTGAATTTGAGTATTTATTAGTTAAACAAAAAAGGGGTCTTGCAAAGTACTGCAAGGCCCTTTTCATTCACACTCCTATCACTGTCTAATCTGTTATTTGCCTATTAAATTCTCAAATTCTTATTATTTAACATTCCACCAAACATTGTATGATACATATCCTTTGATGATTCTTCTATCTTGGTAATACTTGATATTTTATTTCCTGCATCCTTTGATGATGCTCCACAAAGATAAAAGGCTTCATTTTCCGTTCCATAGTCTATAGCAATATATCTATCATGGTATTTTTTACCGGCTATCTTCAGACTCAGG
>JAQYET010000008.1 GCA_028723525.1 Prevotellaceae bacterium | reverse complement strand
AACCACCAAAAAAAAATTAACAAAAAACACGCCGCGCTTGGGCCGGCGGGGGGGGCTAGACAAATAGGACCATGCCGGAACCTCTTCGGGAGGACAACACCTACACTAGGGGCCTTTTTTTCTATGCCCTTTTTAGGTAAGCTGTCCTGGTCTGGAAGTTAAACCCTATGGTCCGAAAAGCCTAATACTTAGAAGACCAAGTGTTAGTATTATATGTGAAAGAGGCTTCCACAATGCCGAAGGAAAAAGCGAGTCGGAATAAAACCATAGATATCGGCCTTGAAGAAGGTCGTCCATACCTTGAAAGGTGCCTTTCCGTAAAGAGCCATGTTGCATTGGCGGATATACTCGATAAGACCATAATCGGCGATTTGCTTTGAAGTCATGCCTTATCCGCCAAAAGGCTTCGTCGATTTGCTTATTGCGGATCCCTCTTATAATCTAGATAAAGATTTTAACGGCCAAAAATTCAAGAAAACCACGGATGAATTGTATCTCCAATATACGGAAAGTTGGGTTGAAAAGGTTATTTCCCTGTTAAAGCCGACTGCAACCCTATATGTTTGCTGTGATTGGCAATCCAGTTCCGCCGTCGAGACGGTTTTGAAAAGACATTTTATCATTCAAAACCGGATTACAGGGCAAAGAGAAAAGGTACGCGGGGCCTTACATAATTGGAAAAATGCCATGGAAGATATATGGTTTGCCACAAACTCCAAGTCCTATACTTTTAATGTGGAAGACGTCAAAAAACGCCGCCGGGTCGTAGCACCTTATAAAGTTGGCGGAAAGCCTAAAGACTGGGAGGAAACAAAAAAAGGTAATTTTAGGAATACCTATCCCTCATATTTTGGGGATGATATTACCATCCCCTTTTGGTCCATGCCCGAAAATACGGCCCATCCTACACAAAAACCGGAAAAACTGCTGGCAAAATTGATACTGGCAAGCTCTAATCCCGGCGATATCGTGTTTGATCCCTTTCTAGGCTCCGGATCCACAGCTGTAACGGCAAAGAAACTGAACCGCCATTTTTCGGGAATTGAAATAAACGAACAGTATTGCGTTTGGGTAGAAAAAAGACTTAAAATGGCCGAAGAAAACAATACGATTCAAGGTTATGCCGATGGGGTCTTTTGGGAGAGAAATACCGCCACACGTCAGAAAGAATCTTAATACGGCCAAATGACCTTTTAGGAGGATAGAAGATTTATGATATCGATAAAACATATTAGTAAGACCTATACGAAAGGTGCCTCCAAGGCAGTAGACGATTTGAGTTTAGACCTGGAGGACGGTTTTATTTACGGCATTTTAGGGCCAAACGGGGCCGGTAAGACGACCTGCCTCAAAATGATTACAGGTATCCTTAAACCGGACGAGGGAGACGTTTGGTTGAACGGGTATAGCATTACGAAAAATGCCCTTGAAGCCAAACGAGAATTCGCTTTTGTTCCGGATGAACCGAATGCTTTTTTGCGTCTGACGGGATTAGAGTATTTATCTTTTGTGTGTGATGTGTATGAAGTAGCGGAAGAGGTTCGTCTTCAAAGGGTACAAGACCTATCGGAAACGTTCGAGATGGAAGATGCTTTAGGCCAACGCCTCGATGCCTATTCGCACGGTATGAGGCAGAAAATCTTTTTGATTGGTGCACTGGTTCATAATCCTGCTATCTGGATTTTGGATGAACCCATGACCGGCCTAGATCCCAAGGCTTCTTTTACCTTAAAACAGATGATGCGTCGCCATGCCGACGAGGGCAATCTGGTCTTGTTTTCCACGCATGTCCTGGATGTGGCCGAGAAAATCTGTGACAGGATTGTGATTATCGATCGGGGCAAGATGATTTTTTCCGGAACCATCGCGGATATGCATAAGCTTTTTGCCGGGGATAGGTCTCTAGAGACCATGTTCTTAGAGCTAACCGAAGAAAATCATCCGAATGCGACGCCTGATGCCTTGGCATCTTCTACAGAAAACAGGAGATAATGATGTCACCTATTTCTACGAAAAACGACCCGTCCAGCCGAGAAAAAAAGGCCCGTATCTCTTTTCATCGTATTTCCCCCTTGATTCGTGTCTTTTTTAAACAGGGGAATCCTTATGCGAACCTGATGGCTTCCACTTCCCGCAAAAAGAAAAATCAGACTTTGGCTCAGCGAAAGAGATCACTGATGGGCCAAAGACTCCTAACGGTTTTTATGGGTGCTTATTTGGTTTTTATGACGGTTCTTTTCTCGAAAAACTTGGCCTTAGCCTATATTACACTGGGTGAGGATCGGGCTTTCTTTGATTTGTTGTTATCTTTCTTTGCCCTAACAACCGTCTTTTTCGGCTTTTTTCAGACTTTTTCCTATCTGGTGTTTGGCGAAAA
>JAQYET010000007.1 GCA_028723525.1 Prevotellaceae bacterium | reverse complement strand
GCATGTTGATGCCCAAATCAAAGTTCTTATATACGAATGTGTTCGACCAGCCAACAATCAACGATGGCGTATAATTACCAATGTATTGCTTGTCGTTCTCAGTTTTCTTCTCTGCAGGAATCACTTTGCCATTCTTGTCGTAAAGCAAGAAGTTGCCATCGTCATCAAATCCTGCGAATTTCCAAATATAGAACGAACCAATGGTCGAGTTTTCCTCGATGCGAGCTGCATCACCAGGCGTGCCTGGAGCCACGAACCCATTGCCGTTGTAGTACGTGTTGTTACCCCACAAAGTAAGTATCTTTGCACTATTATGGCTCAGATTCATATCAGAAGTCCAACGAAAGTCCTTTGTCCGGATGATATCGCCACCGATAACAAACTCCCAACCCTTGCTCTCCATACTACCAATGTTTTGGTATTGCGTGCCTTGGGTAAACGGTGGCTGTGGAACTTTCACTTCATACAGCAGGTTATCAATCTTTCTACGATAAACATCTAACTTACCATAAAGGCGATTGCCGAACAAAGAATAGTCGAGACCAAGGTTCCATTCTTTCTTCTCCTCCCATCCCAAGTGAGGATTCACGTTCTGTGTTTTTCCATAAGACTTCTGCCATGTTCCATTAGGCATCATCCAGTATGCATCTGATCCCAACATGTTGGCCATGAAAGAAGAACTAAAGTCGTTGTTTCCCGTCACACCATAGGCTGCGCGAAGCTTCAAATCGTTTACCCAACTGACGTCTTTCATGAACTTTTCATTGCTGATACGCCAGCCTGCAGAGAGTGCCCAGAAGTCAGCCCAACGATTATCTTTAGCGAACTTTGAAGACCCTTCATGACGAATGGACGCCATGGCCATATAGGTATCTTTATAAGAATAGTTGATACGTCCAAAGAACGAGAAGAGCCGTTCGGTGATTCCCTTAGAAGAACTCATCTCTGCCTTGCCGTCATTAAGATATGTTCCCTGACCAATGTCCCAATATTTGATGCCATCTACCGAGAAGTCAAAGTTGCGCATGCCAAAGCTGTCGTTGTCTCTTTGGAAGTACGAATAACCTGCGGTCGCATTGATATTATGTCCATCTCCCAGTTCCTTGATGTACGACAGATAGCCTTCCGAGTTCAAAAATTCCGACTTACTGAACGTCAGATAAGCCATACCTTTTCTACTTTCCGTCAATTCTTCACGGTGATTCTTTGACCTAAATTCGTGCAACTCCCATTGACGATTCTCATAGCCAACTGTTTGTTGGAAGGAAAGCCCTTCCACTGGCTTGATGTTCAACTTGAAACTTACCTCTGGTTTGAACCATTTATCAATGCCATCATAATCACTGAGAAATGCATCTGCCACAACATTGTAGTCCAAAGACTCGTTAAGCCACACATTATACCCCGTTTCGCTCTCTGCATCGTATGGTGAACGAGTGGGATTGTTACGCATGGCCTGTTGGAAGTTAGGATAATTGTTCACACGCTTTGCCTGGCGATAGTCCACATTCGGACGTACTTCCAGCCAGCCATCAAAGAACTTGAACATGGCATTCAAGCGGCCTCCCCAGTCTTCACGCGCTTCTTTCTTGGTCAAACCTTTCCTGTCATTAAAGAAAACCGACGTATACAACTGAGCATTTTCAGTTCCCATCTCAACAGAAACATGGTGCTTGTGCGAGAAGTTGTTGTGATTAATCAACTCATCCCACCAGTCAACGTCATGCCCATAATCCTTTCCAATCTTGTGTTCGGCATATTCGCGGCCCGTCAACAGGTCTGGCGCATTATAGGTATCCCGCTTTGAAAGTTCAACACCATAGGTCAGTTTCAGCTTGCCATGGGTATTTGAACCGCTTTTAGTCGTAATCAAGATGACGCCCGATGCAGCACGAGTACCATAGATGGCGCCCGCAGAAGCATCTTTTAAGATATCAATGCTCTTGATGTCATCTTGTGACACCGACCGAATGTCACCGCCAGGAAATCCGTCGATAACCACCAACGGAGAGCGTCCCGCCTTGAAAGAGGTCATGCCGCGCAGCTGAATGGTAGTTCCTGAGTTAAGGCCACCCATGTTACTCATGACCAAACCACCAATTTTTCCTTGCAAGGCTGTGGATACATCAGCACCACTAACACCCACCATCAGGTCTTCTGACTTCAACGATGTGATGGAACTGGTAACTTGCTTCTTATCAAGCGAACCATAACCAATGACCACCACCTCACTCAGAGTCTTGTCTTCCTCTTCTAGCACCACGCGCATGTTTTCCTTGGCGCGCACCACTTGCGTGACGAACCCTATGTAAGAAATTGATAACTTCGCATCTCTGGCCACAGTAACGCTGAACTTTCCATCCAGATCTGTGGCTCCACCATTGGACGTACCTTCCTCGATGACAGACGCACCCACAATCGGCTCGTTTTGAGCATCAACAACTACGCCGCGAAAGGTTTCTTTCTGGGCATAAAGACTACTTGACACCAAAACAGCGATGAATGATAATAACAACCGAATTTGCCTCATACTTTAGTTTTAGGTTTATGATATTAGAAAAAAACTGATCAGTTATACTGGTTTTTAACACCAGGTTAACATCACAGGTAATACATTTATTTTGCAAATATAACATTTTTTTTGATACAAACAACTAAGTTTCATCATAAAAAAAAGAGAATCCTATCCGTACAACTCAACCCCCGACTGGGATGGTTGGATGTAAAAACTGCCTAATTTTGGCATGTACAATTGACAATTAGGCAGGCGAAGTTGGGTATTTTTAGACAGAAAGATTATGCACAGGGCTTCATTC
>JAQYET010000006.1 GCA_028723525.1 Prevotellaceae bacterium | reverse complement strand
AATAAAGGAGTCAACGATGAAAAAACATAGCTTAGCATCGATAATATTGTTAATAGTATTACTATATAATTGTTTTATTCCAAATTGTCTCGCTAGTGCTAACGAGCCTGATTACTATTTATTTCCAATGTACATAGAAAGAGGAATACCTAGTCAAGCATGGTATACAAAGCTTATAGACCTTAAAGGCTTAAATCAGAAGCATGTAAATGGAACTCTGCACTTTGAGCTTGTTCCAGATATGAGTGCGAAGAATGAATACAAAGTTAAAGACCCATACGGCGAAGAAATTAATGTAATCGTAAGGCCTGGATTTATGAATTACTCATATGATGTTCCGTTTGGCTCTGATGATTTTGTAGATTCAGAATTCACTCGTCTTGCAAGATCTATAAGCTCTAATTTTGGAAAAAATCTCAATTCTGGTCAAGAATTTGGTATTGAAAATAAAAAGGCATATAAGGCTTTATTTGACCACGCTTTCCTTCATGAGTGGGGTACAATTGAACAGAACAATCATATTTGGAGAGTAGGCAAGGTTTATCCATCACATTTTCCTGTAGATAATATTGACGCCTCGTTCGACTTTTTATCTAGTTATGCAAAATTTAAGAAATACATGGGCGAAAATCATCTGTGGGTAAAATGGCAAAATGACCCTGAAAAAGAAGTTACAGGTTGGTTTAATTCTGAAATTTTTTATTTTGATCAAGAGCTTAATCCTAATAGACGACTTATAAACGATTTAGGTCCCGGTAGCAAGCATCTTGCTCAAATTCCTGAATTTTTAACAGGTACTTTTAAGTTCTCTGAAAAATATATAAAAGGTTCAGGTTTGCCGTTTTGTCTTAGAGTTATTACGCGTCCTATAGCCATAAGTAAAGAATATGATTCAGCAGGAAATATCAAAGCTATAGAGAAGCCACTTTTCCCGCTTATTCCTCAGAGAATTTTTCTTAGAAAAAACAACGAGAAAATTCTAAATTTAATTTCTGAAGAAACTGATCCTTTTGATTCATCAGCAGAACAATGTGACTATGTACTAAGATACATTTTAAAAGAGAAGCCATCCTCAGGAATAGATTTAAAGCTTCAAGATGAAAATCCAATAGTTGAAGTCGTTTACTCCTATGGTTTAGGTGGATATACTCATGATACAGTATATGTATATAAAAATAGAGAAGCTGCCGACAAGCATCGTTATACTTACAAAATAAATAACAATGATAATGAGAGCTATCTTGAAGAAACTTATGCAAACGAAATCACTGAGCAAGTGACATTACATAACTCATTAAATAATAAAGTGTTTCCACAAACTGGAGACAGTAGCAATATAATAATCTATTCAGTAATTCTTATATTTGCAGTATTTAGCCTATTGCTTGTATTACGAAAGAAAAGTCAGTTATAGAAAAACGGGCATTAAGCCCGTTTTTAATATGCATGATTAATCATATATCTATTATCTAATAACGCATCAATTTATTGTAATGATTCATATACATTATATTGTTGATAATTTAATGTGTACCCAAATATCTCTTTAGCTTATTTATTTCGTTTGGTTTTAAACGTCTCCACATACCACGTGGTAAATCACCAAGCTCCAAAGGGCCAAACCTAACACGCTTTAGGAGTATTACTTGATGCCCAATGGATTCTAACATTCTGCGCACCTGCCTATACTTGCCCTCATGTATGGTAAGTGTGATGTCGGTAAATATTTCGCTTGTTTTAAGTATTCTTACCTTTGCAGGAGCAGTCTTGTAACCACCCAAGTATACTCCACGCTCCAGCTTCATAGCTTCCTGATCTGTAAGTACATTTGAGACTCTTGCCATATATACCTTGTCTACTAGTCTTGATGGATGGAGCATACTGTTTGTAAGCTCGCCATCATTGGTAAGCAGCAATAGTCCTTCACTATTGTAATCAAGCCTTCCTACAGGATAGAGTCTTACAGGATAGTCTCTAAACTTATCAAGCACCGTCGGTCTGCCCTCTTCATCAGATACGCTAGTTATTTCCCCCATTGGCTTATTGTACATTATGTAATGTTTTTCTTCTATTGGGGCTATCGGAGCATCATCCACAAGCACTTCATCTTCTGGCTGAACAATATATCCCATCTGTGATATTGTTTCGCCATTTACTTTGACTCTACCCTCTTCTATCATTTTCTCTGCAGCACGCCTTGAGGCTACTCCAGAGTCTGCTATATATTTTTGAAGTCGCATTTTATCCTTTCTAATGGTAGTATTTAAAACCCTTACCCATTATATCCATGGT
>JAQYET010000005.1 GCA_028723525.1 Prevotellaceae bacterium | reverse complement strand
AGGAGTACTGCCTGCGTGTGCGTGGTCCCTTCGCCTGCTTCACACGCCCCGAGATGAAGGTGGAGCGTGTCAGCTATGATGTGATCACGCCTAGTGCAGCGCGAGCCATCTTTCAGGCGATCTACTGGAAACCCGCCATACGCTGGGAAATCACGAAGATAGAGGTGCTGGCCCCGATCAAGCGGTTTACCATCAAGCGAAACGAGGTGGCCTCTATTATGAGCAAAGGGAGCACAGGCATAAACATCTCAGAGGATCGTAGACAGCGTGCCTCCTACCTCTTACGTGATGTAGACTATCGGATCTATGCTAAGATGGTCTACATACCCGTGAGAGACCGATCAGCTAGCTGTCAGAAGCACTACAAAGAGGAGTACAGCGAAGCTGAGCGTAAGGCGGAGAACCCCAGAAAGTACCAAGAAATCTTCGAGCGCAGAGCCAAGGCTGGGCAGTGCTTCATGATGCCTTACCTAGGGTGCCGTGAGTTCACCTGCTCCTTTGAGTATGTGGACCTAGAGTATGGGGAGACATCACTAGAGCCCAAGCCTATCCCTGAGAGTCGCGACCTGAGCATTATGCTCTACGATATGGACTTCGAGCGGGACAGGAAGAATCCCCCAGCTATGTTTTACCATGCGCAGATGACCGAGGGCGTCATCCTCGTTCCTCCGATGGATAGTAATGAGATACTGAGATGATCCTACAAGCACTATACAACTACTACGAGGCGATGCGCAAGGCACATCGCATAGCTCCCTTTGGACAAGAGGTCAAGCCCATTGGCTGGGTCATCGTCATTCGCGAAGATGGCTCCTTCGTCCGACTAAAAGACCTCAAAGATCCAAGTGACAAGAAGAGCAAGGGGCAGGACTATCTAGTGACAGCTGGTCTAAAGCGTAGCGGTAAGTGTCCACCCGCACAACCCTTTTGGGACAATCGCAAGTACATCCTAGGGTATGAAGAGAGTGCCGAAGGGGTGTCATCCTGTACGGATCGACTAGAGGACTTCAAGCGAGTCATGGCCGAGATCGCTGAACTGTATCCAGACAATGCCAGCTTTAAGGCGGTCTGTCGCTTCTACGAACACTATCGCGGAGCCGAGACGCCTCTACCCGAGGAGGCTCATACCGAGCGCATCTTAGCGTCAGACTGGATGACCTTCCAGCTACAAGGTGATACGGAGCTTCTAGCTACACAAGAAGATGCACATGATTATGCCGCTCAAGCCTACAATACAGAGGAAAACCTTGGGCGATGCCTCATAACGGGTGAGGAGAAGCCTCTAGCAGCCTTTCACGCTCGTATTGTAGCTCCTGGCTCTCAAGCGGGTGCGACGATAGCTAGCTTCAACGACCCAGCCTACCTCTCCTATGGTAAGAAGCAGGGCGAGAATGCGCCGATCTCCAAGTACGCCTCCTTTGCCCATACCACGGCTCTCAATGACTTGCTCCGCAATGAGCAGACACGCTATACGCTCGGAGACATAAGCTATGTCTTTTGGAATTCGAATCTTGACGATCCTAGTATCAACGAGACCTTTCGTACCGTAATCTTCGAAGGCGTAAAGGATGACGATGCCCAGGAGCAATCCGACACAGACGATGAGCAACCTAAGCGAAAAGGGAAGAGTAAAAAGAAAGCTCCGAACCCCACGCAGGGCACCTACAAAGTACTCGAACAGTTCAAAGCTATCCGTGGCAATCGAGGTCAAGGGCAGCATTGGGAGGATGAGAGACAGTTTTACGTACTCGGACTCACAGCGGGCGGACGCATCACCATCAAGTATTGGCAGCAGGGAACTGTATCGGAGATCTTCGACAGAGTCTACCAGCATCTCGTCGATATGAACATCGTCAGCTGGGACGGCTTCGTAGATGAGGAGAACCCGCCCCTACGCTCTCTTTATGGTATCGTGAAGAGTGTCTCATCGCCCTCCAAGTCTAGCACCTTTGCCATGAACCTTGTGCAGAGCATCGTCGAGAGTATCCTCAATGGCACACTTTACCCTATGACTCTGCAGCAGGCCTGCATCAACCGTATCACGCAGGAGCGCACGGTCACCGAACTACGAGCAGCCATCCTCAAGGGATGCATCAATCGCAAAGCAAGAATATACAATAACATAACCACACTAGATATGGCTTTAGACAAGCAAAACGACAACATCGCTTACCTCGCCGGACGCCTCTTTGCCGTCCTCGAGCAGATCCAGCAGGCTTCACTAGGCAAAGGCGTCAATGCGACCATCCGAGATCGCTTTTACGCTAGCGCCTCCACTCGCCCTAACATGGTGATGGGACGACTCATCGCACTGTCCAACCACCACCTGAGCAAGCTACGTAAGGAGAAGCCTGGACTAGCAGTGACATTCGAAAAGCTCCTCGGAGAGATCTTCTCACTGATTCCTGCGGAGGACCCCACATTCCCGGCGACCTTCTCGCTAGATGAGCAGAGCCTCTTTGCAGTAGGCTACTATCATCAGAAAGTTGACTCCTATAAGAAGAAGGAGGACACAGACAATCCAACCGAAGAAACAGAACAATAACCCATATAATTATGCTACAGAATAGATATGACTTCATCCTGCTCTTTGATGTCAAGGATGGCAACCCCAATGGCGACCCTGATGGTGGCAACCTGCCCCGCGTAGATCCTGAGACTGGCGAGGGGCTCGTCACCGATGTATGTATCAAGCGCAAGGTGCGCAACTACATACAGATGGCGACCGACCAAGATGTCTTCGTCAGAGAGAACTCCATCCTCAATGACTCCATCAATGCAGCTGTCAAAGAGGCTACAGGCAAAGATGATAAGACGAAAAACGCTGCAGACCGTGACAAGGCTCGTACCCTCATGTGCCAGAAGTACTACGACGTACGAGCTTTCGGAGCTGTCCTCTCCACGGGCAACAATGCTGGTCAGGTACGTGGTCCCATCCAGCTAACCTTCGCACGCTCCATAGATCCGATCTTCCCCCACGAGCATACCATCACACGTATGGCTGCCACTGATGCTAACGAGCAAAAGAAGAACGAAGAGGCTGACGACAAGGGCGGCAACCGCACCATGGGGCGCAAAGCCACCGTGCCCTACGGACTATATAAGATGTATGGCTTCGTGACGCCACACTTTGCCGAGGACACAGGCTTTACGGAGGATGACTTGCAGCTCTTCTGGAAGGCACTCGAGAATATGTTTGACCTAGATCACTCCGCAGCCTGTGGACTCATGAGCCTGCAGAAGTTGATTGTCTTCAAGCACGACTCCCCTCTGGGCAATGCGTCTGCGCACAAGCTCTTTGACCGTGTCACTGTAGCACGGCGAGAGGGCCTCACAGGTCCCGCACGCGACTTCTCCGACTACACCGTTCAGATCGATCGTAACGGACTC
>JAQYET010000004.1 GCA_028723525.1 Prevotellaceae bacterium | reverse complement strand
ATGCGCCGTACAACCTCCATGATGTCGTTGGTGTTGTAAAGCATCTTGCCGAGATCGATGATGTCACCGCTACACATCGTGGCGAGGTCATACCAGCGGTTTTTCTTGCGGCTGACCTTAAACGACGGGTGCCTGTCCTCCCGGTACGGGGCACGGAAAAGGGCGTATGCCTGATAGTTACGGACAGGGCGTATGCCTATCCTGTCAAGAAAAACAATGATGTCGATTCTCTTGATCTCTCCGAAATTCACTGCCATATTCAATTTTTTAACTCCGTTAGTTTGTTCTGCTCATATCTGTATTCACGGCTATCTTTGACAATGACGCCCTTTGTCACAAGATGCTTTAACCACATCACAAACGAGGTTCGTCCACGCTTGTAGCCTGTTTCTGCATACATTTCCCGCAATTTGCCGACCAGCGTGTTATAGCCTTTGACCGGACCTTCTGCAAACACTTTGTCAAGAATCTCTTTATGCTGCGTCATGGTGATATTCTCAAATGTCACCCGTTCCTCTTCATCGCTGCTGAAGCCGGGAATATCCTCCGGCAAACCGTCTTCGTTGATACGGAAGGCAAAGTTCGAGAACTCCTTTTCCCTGGTTATCATCGGACGGACTTCGCTCACTTCGGGATTGATTTCGCTTTTGATGATTTTCATCACGGTCTCCGCCTTGTTGTTCAGCTCCGTGCCGATGTGTCCTCTCGTATTATCATCACTTTTGTTAAGGTGTAGCACAGTATGAATGTGTATGTTGTACATATTGGTCCACCGCATGAGGTCGTTGATTATCTCCACAGATTCTCCGGGTGAATTGATGTCGTTGATCAAATCACGGATACCATCAATGACAACAAAGCCGATTTGGCCGTCAACTTCCAGTGCGGAATCAATGATATTACGGCGTTGCTGCGGCGTGAATTCTCTGAGCATAAGGAAATCAAGCGATGATATTTCGCACTCGGACGGCAGTCCTGCCATTTTCAATATGCGGTGAAGCACCTTGGAACAATGTACCCGGCTTTGCTCGGTGTCTATATACAGCACCTTTGTCTTGCCGTCGGGCAGTTTGGCACGATAATGCAGCACTTCTTTTCCTGACAGCAATGCCGCCACTATCGCACTTACATTGAATGTCTTTCTTGATTTCGGCTTGCCCACGGACGCACTGAAATTGCCCACTGTCGCCACCGTGATTTCATCGACCGTAAGTATTTCCGGAGGAAAGACATAACGGTCTGTGGCACGGATTCGGACATACTCAAGGAACTCCTTGAACTTCTCTCGGTTGGCTTTTTCCTGCGCCGTAAGCTCTTGCTGTGCCGGAAAGATTCTGTCAAAAGGTATTTCTTCTATCTTCATTTTTCCGCTCCCTTCCTGGCTTTACGGCTCCCTTTGGAATAATCCGCCATGGTCTCGGCCGCTGCCCTGCGGTTCATCTCATACTTGGAATAGATGACATTGCGGCGCAGCACGTCATCAAGTTCCTTTCGTTCTATGTATATGAACTTTCCACGTGGCTTGAAATGGGTAATCTCCCTGTTGGAGGTCATAAGGTATATCTGGCTTTTGGAAACACCTATGTATTCCGCAGCCTCCTCGACGGTCAGCATTTCACGGCACATGAAGAGCTTTGACTCCAGTTCCTTGAAATGCTCGAATATCTCACCGAGATCGCCGTAACGCTCCATGAAGGCACAGATGGACTCAATGCGCTGCACCGCTTCGTCAACCGTGCTTTCTCCCATTTTGGAGAGCAGGCGGCTCACGTTCTCCACCCGTTGGAGGGTGGCTATAAATTCCGATGTCATGATCTTTCCTTTTTTTGATTAGTAATAGCACTCGTGCAACTGTTCCGGAGCATCGGGTATGTCCGCCGTTTCCGGTTCGATGACCATGCGTGACTTTATCCACTTGTCGAGCTCCTCCTTGCTGAAGAAGATGCGCCCGTTAGTCGGACGGCTATGCGGGATGTCATATTTACGCACGAGTTTATACAAATGGCTCGGCGTAATGCCGAGATACAGGGCTGCATCCTCGACAGTAAACGCACCTTTCAGATGAAAGAGCATCCCTGTGAGCCGGTCAACGCGCGACAGTAATTTGTCGAGCTTGACGGAACACCGTTCTCCCCATTGGGTATCTGTGACGATCTGTTGTTCATTCATTGTTATTTTGTTCTTTTTGATTCAACTTTTAGAGCCTTCGCCCCATGCCTTGAAAGCTTTCGACTGCAAAGTAACAAGGAGATTGGTAGTAATAGTAATTATTTGAGTGACACTTGTCAAATGTCACTCAAATTAGCATTGTTACTCATGAAATTTGTCGTCTATCTGGCATATTTCTCACGTATATGCTTCATCAGAATGTCTATGTCATTCTTGTAGCTGAAGATGCCGTTGCTCTTTGCACGGTTGAGCGCGGACGAGAAATTGGAACGTGTCTGCGGCTTGTTTTTCCCTTGCAGCAGGATGGAGCCGCTACGCTCAAGAACAGTTTGCCAGCAACGGCTGACAAGGTTCATGGCACTCAGACAGTCAAAGAAATAGGCGATGCCCATCAGATTTACAGCCACCAACGGAGTGGTGAGTGTACCATACATCAGACCGTTCATTTCCCGGACTGTGACTTTTTTCAGGAAGAAGCCGGCATCATTGACGCAGTCGGTGAGCAGTGGCATATCCTCGGTTCGGATTGCACACGAGAGTTTTTGTTCCCGCACTCGATTTACGGAGGTGGTTCTGAATGTTTCCGGATTTTGCTTTCCGTCATCATGACGTTCTGTATAGACCTGAAATATCACTTTGTCTATGTCCGGAGCTTCCAGCGAAGGCCGGGAAAAGAACTGTTCTACAAGGTCTGTCCTTTCCATCAGGAGGATTCTGACAGCCCCCAATGCCTTGCGGTGGATGTTCTTGTCTGCCACGTTTCCGTCTTCATAATGGTGGCCGTCGATGAACTGCAAGGCGAACACCCTCGGTGTCATTACGCCTGTGGCTACATAGTCCTGATACTCTCTGTGCGCTTCCAGCAACAGTTGGCGCAGGCGGTCCACTCCTGCATCACAATTAACGGACCGAGAGGAAAACTTTCCCGTAAAAAAAAGGAATAAGTCTTTGGATGAATGGAGTTACTTCCATACTTCTGGTGTTGTTAATGAATGATTTATATTGTTCATTATTAAAGCCAAAAGTCCTCAAAGTATCTACCTTGAGGACTTTGGAATCTGTATTTTATCAGACATCTTTTATATAACTCACTTGTTATGAATGAGCTTGCATTTTCTAAACCGAATTCTTTGGTTGATTTATTACCCTTAAAACAAATATTTATATAGCTAATTTTATTCATACTTATATAGGTTCCGTAGGTAGATACAAATTGAACAAACATAATATGTACCTTATATGAAATAAATCATGAGATAGAATTTGTTAGAATGAATGCATCAAATTTTTGACCTGTTTGAACATAATTGAAGTCCGTATTATTGTATATATTGTTTATCAGCTAAAATTCCTGCTTCTAATTATAGTAAGAACCATTGTTTTCCGAGGTTCCCGTGCTTGAAATCCATTTGTTGTCAGGAACTGATAGCAAATATACGAAATTTACATAACAAACGTTATCTAAACCGACTTGCGGTATGAGATTTAACATATATTAATGCTGCGATTGGTGAAATAAAATCACTTAGGTATTGGAATCGGTATTTACAAAGTAAAACTTATCCGAGATGTCTCTCATACATATTAATAATTATCAAGCATTTATGTAACGACACAAGAATATTGAGAGACTTATCCGAATAAAAAGCAGGGGTACACTGACGATTCAGAAAGAAACCTTAAAAAGATAACAAATGTACTTAAAATTTCATTTGTGCTTACGCCGAATCTGGAATAGGGTATGTTTTTATCACACGACTCCTGCAATATAGAAATTCCTTATATCATAAGAATGTACTCATATATAGGCAATAATTTTATACCTTAGAAGGGGTGTCGGTCATAAGCGAATGAACGGTTCGCTCGGTATAAATATATACGCACCTTGACTGACTGACCTTAATAACCAGCCTGCATATTTTCGGTTAGTCACTCTAAATATATACACCCTCTAACCGACTGACTTGTTTTATTATTCAAAAACATCATCGAACAAGGATACAGCCTCGTCTTTCTTTGTATTGATAATCCGAGCATAACGTTGGGTGTGTCTGATAGTGGTATGTCCAAGCAACTGACTGGTCGTATAAATATCAATACCCGCTGTAAGACAGAGCGTTGCGAAGCTATGTCTCCCGGCGTGGAAAGTGATATCTTTCGTAATTCCAGCACTTTTCATCCATGTACCGAGGGTCTGTCCGTAGTATCTTGTCAACCTTGGAAACACCCTGTCTTCTTCCGCGTCCACTTCCGCATCCTCCTCCGGCTTTTCCGGTAGCCATTTCCGGGCGTTCATGTTTAGTGGCAGGAACAGCTCGACACCGGTCTTGTACTGGATGATCTCGACCTGCCAGTGGGTAGCCGTTTTCACAATGTCTTTCCAACGTAAATTCATAATGTCATAAATGCGCAGTCCGCTGAAGCAGGAGAACAGGAACGCCCCTTTGATGTCCTCGCGGTGGCAGGGGGTGGCAATAAGCCGTTTGATTTCCTCCACCGTCAGATATTCGCGCTTGTGTTCCTTGATAGACAACGACGCCCTGGTTATTCCCTTGAACGGACTTTTGGGTATCACGCTTTCACGGACAGCGTAATTCAATGCGGCCCTGACATAGCACAGATACAGGAATACGGTATTTTTTGTCAGTTTCTTCTTGTCCGTATTGAGTGCAGTACGAGCAGCAAGGTATTCCATAAACCCGGTAAGGAACTCTTTGTCCACATCGGCGAGTGAAATCTCGGAATCATATTCCGTGACTTCTTTCACAGACCGGTCTATCCATCTTTTCGAGGATTCGGCACATCCTTTCTTCGCATTCTCGGCATATATGCCCATCCATGCACAGAACGGCATCCGTGCCTTGTGTGACTTGTCCTTTATGCCCGCAATACGGTTGGTAAGGTCGAGTATCATTTCCTCCTTGATGGCATTTGCCTGTGCCAGCGTGTTTGCGTTCATGATTTTCGACGGCGTGTCGGTTTCAGGCACGAGGTACAGCTTGAGGAACTTGTAAGTCCGCTTGCCGTTGTGGTATATGTCAAGATACAACGAGCGGTTGCCGTTTTTCAACACCTGCTCACGGAGCCTTATTGGTTCCTTCATCACTACTTGTTTCTTCTGTCTCCCCATAATAAATCAAAATTATCAGTCAAACAACCTGTCTATCATATAAACTGCATCCACTTTCTTTTTATCGATGATTTTTGCGTACACCTGGGTCGTTTCCACATCCGAGTGACCGAGCAACTGGCTGGTGGTATAAAGGTCTGCGCCCATTGTCAGTGTCATCGTCGCAAAGGCATGGCGACTCACATGGTAGGAGACTCGCTTGGTGATACCGGCCTTTGAAGTCCATGTCTTCAGAACATGGTCGCAATCGCTGAGGGACGGCATATCAAAGACGGCATTTTCCGAACAGCCTTTTACCTCCGGCATGAACTTCTGCGCCTGAAGGCTCAAAGGCAGATAAATCATCTTTCCGGTCTTTTGTTGGCGCAGCTCCAAATGGACCTTGCCATTGTCTTCAATCACGTTCTTCCACAGCAATCCCTTGACATCACTGTAACGCAATCCGCAAAAGCAAGAGAACAGAAACGCCGTTTTCACCCTGGGGCTTCTGCAGGGAGTATCGATGAGCCGTTGCACCTCTTCGATGGTGAGATATTCACGCTTGGTGCGGTCTCCCTGTATGGAAGCCCAGTCAAATGACAGCAGAGGATTATCGCCGAGGATTTCCAGTTCCACGGCATAATTAAGAGCGGCACGTATATATCCGCAATAACCGGATATGGTTTTCTTTGCCAACGGCCTTTTTGTCATCTTTGCCTTCCGGGTTCCGAGATAGTCAATGAATCCTTGCAGGAACTCCTTGTCAACTTCGTACAATCTTATCCGGGGATTGTAAGCCCTCAGACAGATGGATACTGCGTGTACATGGTCAACAAGGGAGCTGCGTCCTTTCTTCTTCCCAAATTCGGCATACTCACTAAGCCATTCGATAAGAGGCATCCGTGCCCTGTCCGAAAGAACTGTCATCGGATTCTTGTTTGTAATGTCAAGAATCCGTTGCGCTTTTATTGCATTTGCGGCTTTGAGCGTATTGGCATTTCTCTCCTTTGCCTCTTGTGATATTTCAGGGACAAGGAAGAGCTTGAGAAATTCATACCGGCGTTTATGATCGGTATAAATATCTAAATATATAGACTGGTTGCCGTCTTTTAGCTGCTTGAATCGGATGCGGACAGGTACCGATTCGGACTTTTTTGTTCTTGTCATTAATTGCCAATGCTTTATTTCGTGGGCAAAGGTACAAAAATACGCTCAAAAAACTAA
>JAQYET010000003.1 GCA_028723525.1 Prevotellaceae bacterium | reverse complement strand
TATCTTACGATGAAATTGCTGACAGATCTCCGTTTGAACTTTCGGGTGGTCAAAAGAGAAGGGTTGCCATTGCAGGTGTTATAGCAATGAAGCCAGAAGTATTGATTTTAGACGAGCCCACATCAGGGCTAGACCCTCATGCGCATCAAGAAGTCCTAAATATGATTAGGAAAATTCACAAAGAATCAACAGGGATAATTATCTTTGTATCGCATAATATGAGAGATGTAGCAAACATGTCGGACAAGGTTTTGGTCATGGATAGAGGTAGCGTTGTTGCATTTGATACACCTGATGAAATCTTTAAAAAGAGGGATATGTTAAGAAATATTGGACTTAGCACAACTCCGTCAGCTGTTTTGTTCGACAAGCTCGATGAGAGAGGGATCCATATTGAGACCGATGCAGTGAGAATTGACGATGTGGAAGAAGCACTCTTTGGATATTTGACAGGGGGTGGGAATCGTGATTAGAGACATTACACTTGGACAATTTTACCCTTCGAAGTCAGTGATTCATGAACTGGATCCGCGTACAAAAATAATATTGACGTTTGTATTCATAATACAACTCTTCGTGGTTCGGGGCTTCTTGGGCTTTGCAATTTCTGCAATACCTCTATTCTTGATGATAGTGCTTTCCAAGGTGCCGCTTAGATTTATTCTGCGTGGTATGAAGCCGATATTTTTCATATTGATTTTCACATTCCTGCTAAATATGTTTATGTATCCAGGAGAAGTAATATTCAAATTGGGATTTCTGGAGCTGACAAAAGAAGGCATCTACAAGGCCTTTTTTATGGCAATTAGACTTATGATGCTCATAATAGGATCATCACTCTTAACTTTTACAACAACGCCGATAAAGTTGACAGATGGCATTGAAGCTATAATTCATCCAACTAAGAAAATTGGTGTGCCAACGCATGAGATAGCAATGATGATGTCTATTGCTCTGCGCTTTATTCCAACATTAATCGATGAGACCGACAAAATAATGAAGGCGCAACAGGCGAGAGGCGCGGACTTTGAGAGTGGCAATATTTTGCAGAGAGGTAAAGCGTTGATTCCTATACTGGTACCGCTTTTTGTAAGTGCATTCCAGATTGCACAGGACCTCGCAATGGCAATGGAAGCAAGGTGCTATCGCGGTGGAGAAGGTCGAACACGCCTACATGCCATGGTGTATGAGAAGAAAGACTATGTTGCCTTTGCAATTTCAGCAGTTTTCTTTGCGATGGTTGTCGCAGAGAATATTTTAACAAAATAGAACTCAAGAATAAGCAAATATAAAATCGCTTAATATATTATAATATTGGAAGGACTTTAATGAAATTTTCAACTAAAAAAATAGCTATAGCAGCGATCATAGCTGCAATTTACTCCGTTATCACAATTGTTATCGCACCTTTGAGCTATGGCATGATGCAACTCAGATTCTCCGAGGCACTTACAATATTGCCTGTTTTTACGCCCGTTGCAATACCTGGACTTTTTGTAGGCTGCCTAATTGCAAACCTCCTAAGTCCCGTAGGTGTGGTTGATGTCATTTTTGGAAGCTTGGCATCGCTCATATCGGCAATAGGAACATACAAGCTCAGAAATAATATGTGGCTTGCTCCACTGCCTCCTGTCGTTGTAAACGCAGTTGTTGTAGGCATAATGCTGAAATATTATTACGGTGTTGATGCGTCACTTATTTTGTGCATGCTCTGGGTTGCAGGCGGGCAGGCTCTTGCTTGCTATGGACTTGGGTTACCACTCAAAAAGCTTCTCGATAAACACAAGAATATATTTGATGCTTAATTGGTGAAATATGAGACAGAGAAAAACCAAAAATCTTGAAGAAAAGCTCCTTGACTATGACGATATCCTCATAAACAAAGAGAATATTAGGCCAGGACACTGGCTCGAAGATGCTTTTTGCAACAAAATACCTGAAAACGCCAAGTTATACGTTGAAATTGGCTGTGGCAAGGGGCGCTTCATAACAGAAATGGCTAAAAAAAATCCAGATGATTATTTTATAGCCGTTGAAGGTCAGCCGAGCGTGGCACATAAGGCATTGAAACTTGCAAAATCAATAGATATCGCTAATTTGCGATTTTATTTAGGTTACGTTGATTCGCCCGAGGAGATGTGGGCTAAAGATGAGCTGTCAGGAATTTACCTTAACTTCAGTGATCCTTGGCCTAAAAAAAGACATGCCAAGAGGCGTTTAACTCACCATAAGAAACTCATCGCCTATTCGCGATTGGTTGGCATGGACGGTTTTATCCAGTTTAAAACAGATAATGATGGACTTTTTGAATCTGCCCTTGAAGAGATTGAGATTGCGGGACTGGAAATAAGTGAGTTAACCAGGGATCTTCATAATTCGGAATATGCTCATAATAATATAATGACGGAGTATGAGGAGAAATTCTCAAACCGAGGTGAAAAGATTAATATGGTAAAAATTATTGGGAAGTAAAAGCCGGATTATAGGATAAAAATATTTAATTCTGATATAGGACTGAAGACTATGTTACTTCATAAAACATGGTATTTATGAATGTAGCTTGCATTCCCTTGCATATACGGATATTTTGTTGTAAAATATCAAACATAGAGAGGCTCTTTATGAGCGTCATGCGGATGTAGTTTAGTGGTAAAATATGGCCTTCCCAAGGCTAGGTTGTGGGTTCGATTCCCATCATCCGCTCCATTTGGAATTAACTTGCGGACTTAAAGTTCGTGAGTTTTTATTTTATGCTGAAAAATTCTAAAAAATATATATATCTAAAATTTTTGTGTTGAGGTAATCCTCTTTATCTAAAGTTTTGTTTATTGGTGGTAATTTTGCTTATTGTTTCTCCAAGACAATTGCGACAACAGTGGTGTCGCAAAGTTACTTCCCAAAATTGAAAATTTATTGATTTTGGGAAGTGAGAGTCGCAATCTCATATTTTTATCAAAAATGTATTTTATCCATGTTTTATTCCTTAAAAATTGTCTAATTCCACTTTTTGTGGACTTGATTGAGATTGCTAAAAAGAACAACTAATTTTTTATGAGAATATAGATTTGAGATGAAACGTATTTTGGAGAAAATTTCTCTATTTCGTTTTATAAATAATAGGAGACCACTCATAATCGAGCAATCTCCTGATATATACATATTATTTTGTATTTAAATTGTGAATTGAGCAAATCAATTATGTATAGAATTTATTTGGAACAAGCTAATAGGAAATGTATAAAATTACGCTATCCCTACAAGAGGTACTAGTTATTTATTTGCTTTATTGAGGTATTATTTCATCTATATCAAGAGAATATCCTAATACTTCACCTACGTCAGTAATCTTACCTTTAACTACGATTGTTTGATCTTTGCTTAAGGATTTCACAGATTCTTTTGTGTCTTCATTCTTGATAAAGCATTGTATACCCATTAGATCAAATTCATCAGTAGTAGACATTAGACTGAAATATTTTAGGTCTGAATCTATAGTGCCTAGTTTACCAGTTATTTCGAGATTTTTTTTGTAATAAGTATCTTTTGCTGCTGCTGCATTATTCTCTAGTGCATCTTCCAATTCATCAACATCAACTTTTTGATATTCAACAACCTTTGTGTCTGAAGTGTTTCCACCTCCTGTATTTGACTTTGAAGCATCTACATTGCCTGAGGAAGAGTCATCACCTCCAGAACCTCCAATAGCTATTGCAATAACTATAATTGCTACAAGAATCCAAAACCAGACGGCTTTGTAAAATGGTTTTTTGTTTTTAGCTCCACAGTGTGGACATGTTTTTGCGGATGTAGCTATTTCCTTACCACATGATTTACAATTAGTCATTTTTGCCATAAGAAACTCTCCTTTAAATTTTTATAACTCCACTATAATTCTACCCCCCCCCGATATCAATTTGTCAAGATAAATTCTATAAATTAGTTATCAGTAAACTAAAGAATGTTTGCAATTGAGTTCAGCCTGATTTATATTCGCAAGTAAAATATTTCTAAAATAAGATCTATAATTGCTTTAGTAGATTTTAAAGAGTCGCTTACTCTTTTTATTTTTACAATAAACCTGTGTTGAGTAGAAACTAGCAATTTGGTATAATATCAGTATCAAAATAATTGATAATTCTTAGAGAATGAGGGGAAATGGATGGCATATACACCTATTATTCAGTTGAAAAACATATATAAATCTTTTGGCGAAACAGAGGTCTTAAGCGACTTCAGCCTTGATGTGAGCGAAAAGGAGTTTATTACACTTTTGGGACCGTCGGGCTGCGGCAAGACTACTATTTTGAGAATCGTAGGTGGGTTTGAAACACCAGACAGCGGACGTGTTATTTTCAGTGGAAAGGATATAACAGATGTTCCACCAAATAAGAGAGAAATAAACACTGTATTTCAAAAATATGCGCTTTTCCCACACATGAATATACAAGACAATATAGCTTTTGGACTGAAGATCAGTGGAAAGAGCGACCAATACATTAGGGATAAGATCAAATATGCTCTCAAATTAGTGAACCTCGATGGTTACGAGACACGCAGCATACAGAGTCTTTCTGGAGGACAGCAGCAGAGGATTGCAATGGCAAGGGCAATAGTAAACGAGCCAAAGGTTTTGCTACTTGATGAACCTCTTGGTGCACTAGACCTCAAACTTCGTCAAGACATGCAATACGAGCTGATTAGGCTTAATAATGAACTTGGCATAACCTTTATTTACGTAACTCACGACCAAGAAGAAGCCCTGACGATGAGCAACAAGGTTGTTGTCATGAACATGGGTCACATCCAGCAGATGGGCACACCGGAAGAAATCTACAACGAGCCTGAGAACGCGTTTGTTGCCGACTTTATCGGTGACAGCAACATAATCGACGGTGTGATGCAGGAGGATCGAATAGTTACGATTTGCGGTGAGAACTGGCCGTGCATTGATGAGGGCTTCGGCAGGCGAAAACCGGTCGACGTAGTGATAAGACCTGAGGATATAATTATCGGAGAACCCGGAAAAGGCAGGCTTGATGGCGAGGTCGTTCACAATGTATTCATAGGTGTTCACTATGAGATGGAGATTGAAGCAGGAGGCTTCACCTGGCTTGCACAAAACACTACAAGCTATGAAGTCGGCTCAAAGGTGTCAATCGATGTCACGCCGTCAAACATACAGATAATGCATAAACCTCAGTCTATTGAAGAGGAGGCTATGGAAATTGATACTTAAAAAACAGTCGCTTTTGTCAACTCCATTTATCATTTGGATTTTAATAGGTACGATTATTCCATTACTTGCAATCTGCTATTACGGATTTACTACAAGAGATGGGAACTGGACCTTCAGCAATATATGGGCCATTGGAAGAGCAGAACACATAAGCGCACTATGGCTTGCACTGGTACTTGCTACGGTGAGCACATTTATCTGTTTTGTTTTGGCGTACCCTATAGCACTTATACTCAAGTCAACAAAACTGGGTGAGAAGGGCTTCATCGTATTCATTTTCATTCTACCTATGTGGATGAACTTTCTACTCAGGACGATGGCGTGGCAGGTAATCCTTGAAAAGGGTGGAATCATCAATAACATGCTTGCAAATGCAGGTCTTCCACCGCTAGAGATTATCAATACACCGGCAGCTGTCATTTTGGGCATGGTTTATGACTTTCTGCCTTTTATGATCTTACCGATTTATAATACGCTGATTAAAATAGACGATCAGATAATTGAAGCCGCATACGATTTAGGTGCGTCGTGGTTTACTGCTAATTTCAAGGTAATTCTACCTTTATGTAAACCTGGAATAGCAAGCGGGGTGACCATGGTTTTCGTGCCTTCGTTGACGACTTTTGTAATTTCAAACATGCTGGGCGGAGGTAAGATTAGTCTTATAGGAAATATAATTGAGCAGGAATTTACAACTTCAGCAAACTGGAATCTTGGATCTGGTTTGTCACTTGTGATGATGTTTTTTATAGTCGTATCGATGATGTTACTATCCAGAGTTGATAAGGACAAGGAGGGAAGTTTTATATGATCCAGGGTCTCAAAAAAGCTACAGCCTATCTTTATCTTTTCATTATTGTAATTTTCTTATATGCTCCTATAATCACATTGATTGTTCTTTCGTTCAACCGGAGTCGTTCAATGGCAGTCTGGCTGGGATTTTCGCTTGACTGGTACAAAAGAATGATGGCCGATCCCATGATTATCGAGGCGATAGGGAACACCTTTTTAATTGCATTTCTTTCGGCACTTATAGCAACCGTCATAGGAACACTTGGGGCAATAGGAGTGGCAGGCATGAAAAAATCCACCCGCACGGCGATTATGACTTTTAACAATATACCACTGCTTAATGCAGACATCGTTATAGGCATTTCCCTTATGCTGACGTATTTGATCTTTGGGATTAGCTTAAGTCGTGGAACTGTTTTGTTGTCGCATATAACTTTCAGTTTGCCCTACGTGATTTTGTCGGTAATGCCAAAACTCAAGCAGACGGCGAGGATGAATTATGAAGCCGCGCTCGACCTTGGTGCGACACCTATTTATGCCTTCATGAAGGTCGTTTTTCCAGATATCTTGCCGGGAATTATCAGCGGATTTTTGCTGGCATTCACAATGTCTGTGGACGATTTTGTTGTAACTCACTTCACAAGGGGCGCTGGCATAAACACTATTTCCACGCTTATTTACAGCCAAGCGAAGGTTGGCATCAAGCCGACTTTATTCGCATTGTCCACGATTATTTTTGTTGTTGTTCTCGTAGTACTCTTGGCGAGCAACATCATAACAAATCGCAAAGCAACGGCAATTCAGAGGGAGGTGTTATAATTTGAAAAGATTTTCAAAAATAGTAGCACTTGGAATAATTTGTTTTGTCTGTATTGGGATGTCCCTACTTTTGGCTGGCTGTGGCAACAAAACAGGGGAAACGGTTTCGGTGTACTGCTTCGGTGACTACATAGATCCCCTCCTCATTCGTGATTTCGAAAAAGAGACAGGTATAAAGGTTGTTTACAGTACCTTCGACACCAACGAGGAGCTTTATCCTGTAATAAAAAATAACGGTGCTGATTATGATGTTATCTGTGCATCCGACTATATGATTGAAAAGCTAAGGGAAGAAGGGCATCTTTCAGAACTTGACAAGAGTCTTATCCCAAATTTAAAAAACATTTTGCCGAACTATATGGAAAAGGCTGAGAGCTATGATCCCGGCGGGAAATTTTCTGTGCCGCATACCTGGGGAACTATGGGGATTATGTACAATAGAAAGACCATAGGCAAGGGCGAGCAAATAGATAGCTGGAATGATTTGTGGAAGAAAAAATATCGCGGTAAGATTGTGATGCCGGATTCTATGAGGGATACTATCGGCATAGGGCTCAAAAAGAATGGCTACTCACTCAATACAAAAGATGTGCACCAGCTGTTGGCGGCTCAGTATGATCTCAAGCAG
>JAQYET010000002.1 GCA_028723525.1 Prevotellaceae bacterium | reverse complement strand
TACCAGCAAGGCTCTCGACCGTATGTTTGAAAAGCAGGAGTGGATTTGTCCTATCCAATATGACAAGCAGGTACCCGGTGCATACTTCTCTCCCTCCAAGGACATCATCGTCATTCCAAAGAAAGAGCAGTTCAACATTGGCAAGACTCTGGAAGAGGTCTATAAGGACGGTATGGAATACTACTCCACGGCCTTGCACGAGATGGCTCATTCCACTGGCACGGAACCTCGGCTGAACAGGGGTAGCCATGAGAAGTTCGGCGATGCGAAATACGCCAAGGAGGAACTGGTGGCTGAGCTGACGGCAGCGATGGTAGGCAACTCGATGGGCTTTGACAAGCGTATTCTGGACAACAATGCGGCTTACCTCGATAGTTGGATCTCCACTCTCAAGGAGAATCCTAAGTTCATCGTGTCGGTGATGGCCGACGTGAACAAGGCTGCTAACATGGTACTGGAAGAGGTGGACAAGCAGAAAATGGCGTTGGGTGAAGAGCCCTTGCTCGATAAAAACAGAAACCTTTCTAACGACATTCCCAAGGACAAGGTCGTCTTTGAGAACGCCTCCATCATCAAGCAAAATGATGGCGACTATGCGGTGAGAGCCTCATTCCAAGGTCAAGATTTGGGACTCAAACCGATTGACCGAAATGTGGGCATCCTTTATTTCTCTCTCTCGGAAGAAACGGAGAAGGCGCGTCTGCTCTCCCATACGCTGGAAAAAAGTTTTGGCGATGTGGTCATGGCACAGAGACAGCAGCATGCTCATCGTATGAAAATATAACCCTTTATACTTGTAGGCAGTTATGAAACAGAGTGTAAACTACAAAGACCTAAAAACAAAGGTAGGCGTAGATGATATTGCCTATTATCTGGGCTATCGTCTCGACCGCTCGGCTGGTGTGGGAAGATACATTGAAATGGTTTTGTCTGACTCCACGGGTCATCAGGACAAGCTCATCATCAAGAACCCGAAGGAGAAAGCGGCGCAGACTTACTTCCGGCGTAACGGGGCAAGAGGCGGCGATGTGGTATCTTTGATACGTGAGAACCTTAGCAGCTTCCACGAGTCTGGAAGAAACGAGTGGGAAATTATCGGCAAGGTGATGGCCCACTTCGCCAATGAGCCTATTCCTGACTATGGGGATAGCCAGTATCTTACGAAAGCTGGTTACACGGGTAGTACCGTGTTTGATCCGAAACGCTATGAAACGAAGGATATTAATGGTGCGCCTTCGGAAGTGATGGCGTTCTTTGCCCAGCGTGGCATCAACGAGGAGACGGTGAGTACCTTCGCACCATTTATCAAGCAAATAAGGGACAACAGCCATACCACCTACAAGCAGTTCAACATCGGCTTCCCTTATACGGAGGCTGGCAAGGACAAGGTGGTGGGCTATGAAATCCGTGGCTTTGGCTCATTCAAGAGTAAGGCAGCTGGTACTAACTCGACGACGGGGGCATGGATTGCTGATCTCTCACAAGGTGGAGAGCCTACAGACATCAGACATGTCTATTTCGCTGAAAGTGCCTACGACATCATGGCGTTCTATCAGCTGAATCACCTTCGCTTAGATGGTACTCATTCGGTATTCGTGTCGTTGGGTGGCACTTTCTCCGACAGTCAGATCAAGGGTATCATGGCGTATTACCTGGAAGCTAAGGCGATGGACTGTTTTGATAATGACCTTGCCGGGCGTATCTATGGCATCCGCATGGCTGCCTTGCTGGAGGGCATCCGCTTGAATGTGCATAAGGAAGAGGACAAGGTGAAGATTACTGTTGGCGCGAAGAACTTTGCCATTCCTAATGAACAGCTGTCCATCCGTGAGCTTCGCAAGCATATCCACATCCGCTATAATGTAGGTGAATGGAAGGCTGCTGCGAACTACAAGGACTGGAACGACCAGCTGATGGGTAAACAGATGGAAGTTGTGGCGGTAGAAAACAAGTTTGCAAGAGATCGGAATCTGGCTGACCGCCGTGAGAAAGGGGTGGGCTTATGAAACGAATCTTCATCATATCATTGTTGGGTAGTTTAACTTTCTGCCCTATGATGGCACAACAGACGGACCCGACGCTGACGGGTGCAGTGATAGCGCAGAGCGGAATGCTGAAAAAGATTTTCAAGGACCGCGAGAAGACACAGAAAAAAATCATTGCTGCGGAAACGGCAGTCACTGTGGCGATGGACAGAATGCACAAGGTGGAAGACAAGATGCTGACGTATCTCTCCAATGCACAAGGAGCCATGCAGAACCTTTATCAGATCAAGCGAGCGGCAGAACTGACAACAGTAGAGATTCCACGAAACATGAACCTGTTGCGCCAGTCGCTGCCTGGTCATTTGAAAGGAACGGCCATTGCTCTCTTGGTGTCTGATGAACTGACGGATGCTGCCACGCAAATGGCTTCGCTCTATCCGTTCATGAAACAACTGGTAACGAGCGGCACATACAACGTGAGTGGCTATGATGCCACCGGCAAGTCTGTGAATGAGAAGCATAAGGTAAACCTACTGTCATCGGCGGAACGGTATTACATTGCCAATGAGGTGGTGACGAAACTGGAGACGATCAACACCGATCTGTGGCTGCTGGCATGGCAGGTAAGGACGTACTCGTGGAATGACCTGTGGTTTGGGCTTGATCCTGAAGGTTGGGCCACGGTGATGTCAGGAAAGGCGATTGTGGATGGATTAATCTATGAGTGGAAATATATTTGAGAGGTCTGAATGTGGGCATTTTTCTGTACTTTTGCATGGCGACACTTTGTTATTTCGAGGAAGAGCAGTGCAAACAACGGATTTGCCTGGTAATCATTAAACTTTAAGAAATAACAAAGATATGAGTGATACAAATAACTTAATGATTTGCCCTGTTTGTGGCAGAGGTACAATGGTGCACGACGAGCAGGACTGGAAGTGCAGTGAGCAGTCCTGTGGATTCGTTATCCCTAATCGTTTGTTTAATTTGGAGGTAACGGAGGAACTGGTGGCGAAACTTGTCAAGCATGGTCATACGGGGGTACTCTCTCTGCAAAACAGGGACGGACAGTATTTTAAGGCGGCTCTCGTCATCCGTAATGGAAAGGTGGTGGTATCATCAGGTGTACATTACATCGACGGAGTATGTCCTATCTGTGGAGGTAAGATGCGCAAGACCTCAAAGGGCTACCGATGTGAAAATTCCATCGGTGAGCATCCATCGTGTGACTTTATGATTCCGGGTATTATCTGCAACCGTAGGATTATGGAGCAGGATGCCGTGGCGTTCTTGAATGGCAAGCATAT
>JAQYET010000001.1 GCA_028723525.1 Prevotellaceae bacterium | reverse complement strand
CACAACGTCTATAACTGGTCGCTCAACTTGGGTATGTCTACCAAGCTCTATGGTATGTTCATCCCAAATCGCAAGATTTTCGGCGATAAGGTGCAGGCCATCCGCCACGTCTTGACCCCTTCCGTCTCGTTCAGCTATGCTCCTGACTTCGGTGCGCGCCGCTATGGCTATTACGATTACTATCAAAAGACCGACGCCGACGGCAATGTGTCGCTCGTAGGATATTCTCCTTACGAGAATGGCATGTACTCTGTACCGGGCAGAGGACGCAGCGGAAACATATCATTCGACTTGGGTAACAATATCGAAATGAAGGTCAAGAGCGACAAAGACTCAACGGGAATGAAGAAAGTGAGTATCATTGACGAGCTTGGATTATCGATGTCGTACAACATGGCGGCCAAGGAAAAGCCGTTAAGTGACCTGAATATGCGCATCAGATTGAAGTGGTGGAAGAACTATACCTTCAACCTTAACGCTCGCTTTGCATCGTATGCCTACGAATTAGATGAGAATGGCAGACCCTACGAGGGCAACCATACGGAATGGGGAATGGGTCGTTTCGGTCGTTTCCAAGGCATGTCGCAGAACATCTCCTACACGCTGACGCCCGAAAAGCTGAAAAAACTCTTCACCGGCAGTCATGATGACGAGGATGAAGATGAACAAAACAAGAACGATATTGAAGGCCGAGACACCGACATAGAGAGCAACATTGATGACAATATGATTGAGGGACAGCATGGAGCAAAGAAGAAACAAAAGGCTGGCAAGGCCGAAACCGATGACGATGGCTACATGGCGTTCAAGTTACCTTGGTCAATTACCTTCGGTTATGGTATCACTATGAGTGAGAATAGAGATATCAAAAAGTTCAATTATAAAACCATGCGCTATCCATACAAGTTCACCCAGACCCTCAATGTCAGCGGTAATGTTCGCATCAGTGATGGATGGAACATCAGCTTCTCATCGGGTTACGACTTTGAGAACCATGCCATGTCCATGACAACGGCATCACTTCAGCGCGATCTTCACTGCTTCAACATGAGCTGCTCCGTAGTGTTGGCCCCTTATACCAGCTACAATTTCACGTTCAGGGCCAACGCTGCCACCTTGGCCGACGCTCTGAAATACGACAAACGCAGCGGCTACAGCAATGCAGTGCAGTGGTATTGAGTTATAGTTGACAAGTTCACAAGTTGACGAGTTTACGAGTTGATGGTTTATAAACTCACACATAGAAACCTCAAAGTTCAATGTTCAAATTTCAAATTTCAAAGTAATTCTTTTTTCCTCGTCACCAACAATCCAGCAAAGGTCAAGGCCCCGTTGAGCAAGAGCAATTCGTAACCAAAATGATAGTTCCACACATGCTGCGCAACGGCATCCAACACATAGCACAACACAGGTGCGGCAATGGCTAAATAGGGTACCCATCGGTCGTTTACACGGTACTTCGTGAGCAGTCCAAAGGCAAATAATCCCAACAAAGGTCCATAGGTATACGACACCAATATATAGATGGCATCGATCAAATTGGTCGAGTTGAACACCCTGAACAGAAGGATGAATAAGACAAACACCAAACCTATGGCGGCATGAACACGATGTCTGAGCCGTTCATCGGCAGGCTTTTGACAAATGTCCACACAGTAAGTGGTGGTCAAAGCCGTCAAGGCAGAGTCGGCACTACTGAACGATGCCGCCACAATGCCAATGGTAAAGAACACCACCACCATGGTTCCCAACTCGCCCGTTGCTGCAAACATGGGCAACAACTCATCGCCGGCTGACGGCAGAGGCACGCCCTGTTGCCCGGCTAACATAGACAACAGCACACCTAACGCCAAGAACAATAGGTTGACAGGCACAAAGGCAAGTCCGTAGGTACACATGTCTTTCTGTGCCTCTCTCAAGGTTTTGCACGTCAAATTCTTCTGCATCATGTCCTGATCGAGCCCCGTCATCACGATAACAACAAAGATACCACTCACAAATTGCTTCCAAAAATTCTGTTTAGACAGCCAATCATCAAACACAAAGATGCGGCTTCTGTCATC